>CAYPCE010000329.1:0-3735 GCA_964409085.1 uncultured Desulfobacteraceae bacterium
GTCCGTCCCGGGCCAGCCAGCCGCCCAGGGATTCCCGCATGATCAGTTCGTCGTCAACGATCAGGATTCGGGTGCTGCTCATGGCGACGTCACCTCCTTTTTTTGGGGGCCTAGGTCTCTTTTTTCAGGGGCAGGTCGATGGTGAAGGTCGTCCCCTTGCCGACCTCGGAGGTCACCTCGATGGTGCCACCGTGCTCCTGCACGATGCCGTAGGCCACCGACAACCCGAGGCCGACCCCTTTTCCCTTCTTCTTGGTGGTGAAAAAGGGCTCGAAGAGCCGCTGGACGTTCTCCTCGGGGACGCCCACCCCGGTATCGGCGAAGGTGAGCCGGAGGGTGTTCTTCGCCAGCCGGTGGCCGGAGGCGATGATCAGCTCCCCGCCGCCGGCCCCTTCGATGGCCTCCGCCGCGTTGGAGATGAGGTTCATGAAGACCTGCTCCAGCTGGTCTTCGGAGCCGAGGAGGGGCGGGAGGTCGCCATCCAGCTCCCGGCGGACCTTCACCCCCTTGATCTTCAGCATGTTGGCGTTCAGGAAAAGCGTCGTCTCGATCAGCCGGTTGAGGTCGACCTGCTTCAGTTCCATCTTCGACTGGCGGGAGAAGGCGAGCAGGTTGGAGACGATCCGGCTGATGCGCCGGGTCTCGGTCTCGGCCAGGGTGAGGTACTGGCCGAACAGCTCCCGGTCCGCCGCCGTCGTCTCCCCTTCGTCGTTGATCCGGCGGATGAGCAAAAGGAGGTTGAGGATGCCGGCGATGGGGTTGTTGATCTCGTGGACCACCGAGGCGGCCAGCTTGCCCAGAGAGGCCATCTTGTCCTGGTGGAGGAGCTGCTGGTGGGTCTCCTTGAGCTGCCGGGTCCGTTCCTCCACCATCCTTTCCAGCCGCCGGGTGATCCGCTCCTCTTCCTCTTTCCGCTCGGTGATGTCCCGGCTGATGTGGATGAATTTGGAGATCTTGCCGTCTTTTTCCCAGATGGGGAAGATATCCGCTTCGAAATGGCGGAGCTTTCCCTTGGGGCTGCCCCGGGTCCGGAGCTGGCGGACCGACCGCTGGTTCCGGATCACCTCCTGAAGCGGACAGGTTTCCCCCACCGCGTTGCAGGGTTCGTCCAGACGGTGATAGACCTCGTGGCATTTTTTCCCGATGACCTCTTCCCGGGTGTATCCCATCTTTTCCAAAAAGGCCCCGTTGGCCTCCACGATCTCCATCTCCGGGGTGATCACCAGAATAAAGTCCTGGATCCCGTCGAGGATGGTTTTCATCTCCAGGTACTGGTTCCGCAGCTTCCGCTCCTCCGAGCGGATGGCGTTCCAGAAGATCATAAAGACCCGGTGGGACATGAGACGGATATGGGGCGGCCGGGTCCGGAGGATGTCCTGGAAAACGGTCTCGTCGGGGTGAATGATGATGATCAGGTCGATGCCGTATTCGGGTTTGTAGAGGTCGTGATAATCGGTCAGGACGGTGAGGTCCAGTTGGCGGGCCAGGATCATGCCGGGGCTTTCGGGGTCGGGATCGGCGACGGCGGTGAACCGGGCGTCGACGCCCTTGTCGATAAAATCGAGGGTGGTCCGTTCCAGCACGTCCCGGGCGCAGGCGTCGCCGCCCACTAAGGCGATGTTGACGATGGAGGGGCTGTTTGGGGTCATGGGGCCGACTCTGCGTTGGGGTTCGATCGCCGGCGGGCGCCGGAAGACGCGCGGCGACACTGATTTTTTAATGCTATCACAGTCTGTTACTACAATTAAAGGATTTTTTCAACGGCCTCCGTCCGGCCCCTTCCCGTACATTTGCATTTTCCTTGACAACGAAATGAGCAATCTGATAAAAAACCTCTCTTTGTCCAACGACCGCCGGTCGGATCGAATCCGACGACGGCCCTCTTGCGACTGGACGATCCGGATAGATTCCTTGCCGGCGTCGCCCTTCATATGTTTGTGCGAAACCCGTATTTCGTGGCTACCTAATTGCAAAAAGGATGATCTCCATGAGCACCCAAACGCCCGTCGGTTCGGTACTGGTGGTCGGCGGTGGGATCACCGGCATGCAGTCGGCGCTGGATCTGGCCGACGCCGGGTATTTCGTCTATCTGGTGGAGTCCTCCCCCGCCATCGGCGGGGCCATGGCCCAACTGGACAAGACCTTTCCCACCAACGACTGCTCCATGTGAATTATCTCCCCGAAACTGGTCGAGGTCGGCCGGCACCTGAACATCGAGCTGTTGACGCTTTCCACCGTCGCGTCCATCGACGGCGATGAAGGCGATTTCACCGTCACCGTAAAAGAAGCCCCCCGTTACGTGGATATGGACAAATGCATCGCCTGCGGCACCTGCGCGGAGAAATGCCCCGCCAAGACCGTGGATGCGTTCAACGAGGGGCTCGCCAAGCGCAAGGCCATTTACGTGCCCTATGCCCAGGCCGTTCCGCTCAAATACGCCATCGATGCGGACCGGTGCATCTATTTTAAAAAGGGCAAGTGCAAGGCCTGTGAAAAATTCTGCCCCACCGACGCCATCAAATTCGACGATGAGGAAAAGACCCACACCCTCAACGTCGGATCGGTGATCGTCACCGCGGGCTTCCAGACCTTTGATCCGAGAGAGCTGGACAATTACCAGTACGCCAAGCTCAAAAACGTCATCACCAGCATGGAGCTGGAGCGGATGCTCTCGGCATCCGGACCCACCGGAGGTCATGTGACTCGGCCCTCCGACGGCGCCGAGCCCAAGAAGATCGCCTGGCTCCAGTGCGTCGGGTCCCGGGACCTCAACCGGTGCGACAACGAGTACTGCTCCTCGGTCTGCTGCATGTACGCCATCAAGGAGTCGGTCATCGCCCGGGAGCACTTGGGCGGCGATTTCGAGCCCACCATCTTCTTCATGGACATGCGGACCCACGGCAAAGATTTCGAGCGGTACTACAACCGGGCCAAAGAACAAGGCGTCCGGTTCGTCCGG
Source organism: uncultured Desulfobacteraceae bacterium (assembly GCA_964409085.1). GTDB lineage: Bacteria > Desulfobacterota > Desulfobacteria > Desulfobacterales > JAABSP01 > JAABTD01. The sequence goes on from CAYPCE010000329.1 coordinate 2,960, forward strand.
TCCCGGGTTCACACCATTTACGAAATCGACGAATCCGGGACCCTGACCCTGTCGTACGTCACCGAGGAGGGCGAACGGATCGAAGAGACCTTCGACATGGCGGTCCTCTCGGTGGGCATGGAAGCCTCCGGCAGCGCCATGGAGCTGGCCCGGACCCTGGGCATCGAACTCAATTCCCACAAATTCGTCAAAACCGACGACTTCACCCCGGTGGCCTCCTCCCGGCCCGGCATCTACGTGGCCGGGGTCATCCAGGGGACCAAGGACATCCCCCAGTCGGTGATGGAAGCCAGCGCCGCGGCCTGCTCGGCCGGATCGCGCCTGTCGTCGTCCCGCGGCAGCAAGGTCCAGGAGCGGACCTTTCCGGCGGAAAAACCCCTGTCCGCCGAGGAACCCCGCGTCGGCGTCTTTGTCTGCAACTGCGGCATCAACATCGGCGGCATCGCCGATGTGCCCGCGGTGGTGGAATACGCCAAAGGGCTGCCCAACGTGACCCATGTGGAGGAGAACCTCTTCTCCTGCTCCCAGGACACCCAGGACAAGATGGTGGAGGTCATCAAGGAACACGACCTCAACCGCATCGTGGTGGCGGCCTGCACCCCCCGGACCCATGAACCCCTGTTCCAGGAGACCATCCGGGACGCCGGCCTCAACCCCTACCTGTTCGAGATGGCCAACATCCGGAACCAGTGCACCTGGGTCCATTCCAGCGACAAGGAACGGGCCACGGAAAAGGCCAAGGACCTGGTGCGGATGTCGGTGGCCAAGGCATCGCT
>CAYPCE010000330.1:0-3721 GCA_964409085.1 uncultured Desulfobacteraceae bacterium
GCGTAGTAACCCGCGCTCACCGTGTCGTTGGCGTCCGAAAGCGTTTGGGTGGGCAGGGTCCCCGTCACCGAGCCGCCGTTGACAAAGGCCACCTTGCCCGACAGCACGTCGCCGGCCGCCGCCGGATTCGTCGCCTCCGCGGTGTCCACCACTTCGGCTTTGCCCGAAACGCCGAATATCGTTTTGCCCGCCCTGATGTTGCCGGTCGCCAAATCCGCATCCACCGCATCCAGCGTCGTGGCTTCATAAAACCCGGCCGGCACCGCCGCGGCGGCGTCCGACAACGTCTGGGTCGCCAGCGTGCCGACCGTCGGCCCCCAGTTAGCCGGATCAGTGCTGAAAAATGTCGCCCCCTCAAGCACCTGGTCGGGCGCGGCGCCGCAAGCCTCGAACTTCAATTGGATATCGGCCAGAATTTCGTTCGTGGTTTTGCCCAGAGGACCCGGACCGGCTGTCGGTTCCCGGAATGAAGTCGGGATTGTCGGCGTCGTGCCGGTCATCAGATAGTTGTAAAGCCCCTCCAGCGTGTACAGTCCGCTGCCGGCCGAAGGGGGCGTGCCCGGCGAGTCGATGGGGCCCGCCATCGCAGGCAAAGGCGCGAAACAACACAAACCGATGAGTGACAAAATAACGATCGACCGCATACCATACCTCCTGTTGCTTTCGTGATTCGATACTGACAAATGGCGACGCCCCGTTTACCACCCAAGCCGTCGTTACCGCCCATCAACAATTGATCTTTGTAAACGCATGAACCATGCCAGTTGCTAACCATTTGAAAATATGATAAGAGGAAAAACAGAGACAGGCCAAAACGTCCATATATGGACGGAATCTGTCCATATATGGACAAACAACCGGGATGATCGCCCGCCCGGAAAGGAAGAAATGGCAGACGCCCCCATACTGGATCGACTGGAAGCCGCCCACGATCTTCTATCCCGCCACCGTCACGAGCAGGCCATGGGCCATCTCGACGCGGCCATGGGACGGCCGGCGTCCGAGCTGGAAGCCGCCGACCCTTACGCCGCTTTCGTGTCGGCGGCCCTCCGGTTCGCCGACCAGGCCCTTTTCCAGGGCAAACGGCTGGAACGGGCCATCGGGTTTCTGGAACGCGGGCTGGCCCTGTGCCGGCAACGGGCCGACCGCCGGCACTTCATTCTGCTGCAACTGAGCCTGGGCCACGTCCACCTGCTGTTGAACCGGCCCCGGCGCGCGTTTTCCGCCCTGACCGAGGGCGCCGAAGCGGCCCTGGCCATCGGCGACGACGACATCATGGCCCAGGCGGGCCGGCGTCTCAGCCTCTATTACTTCCTTCAGAGCCGATACCGCGACGCCCTGCACCATGCCGAATCCGCCCTCAAGCGCATTTACGCGCGGGGCGACAAAAACGCCAAGCCCGCCCCCATCACCGTGGCCGCCCTGAGCGCGGCCTTTTTGGGACAGTTTCACCGGGCCGTCGGCCTGCTCGACTTCCATATCCGTTTCGTCCGGCAAACCCCCTGTTTCGCCCGGACCAACGGGACTCACATCCCCCGGGCCACGCTCGGCATGGTGCTGGACCTTTTGGGCAAATCCCGGGAGGCCCGGTTCCATCTCGACGCCGCCATGGCGGAGTCGGTGGAAGCCGGCAACATCTCCGGGCGGGTTTTCGCCCTGAGCGGACTGGCCTTCCATTTTTACAAAAAGGGGGACCTGAACACGGCGGTGGAAAGGGCCGGGGAAATCCGGACAACGGCCGGGGAAAAGGCGGCCCGGTTCATCCTCGCCCCATGGGTGCTGGAGATGTACCACGACTTTGAAAAAAGGGGGTTCGGACGGAAGATCGGCTGGCGGTTTCAACCGGCCTATGCGGCCCTCATGGACAACCCCAATGTCCATCTGCGGGGGACGGCGCTGCGGCTGATGGCCGCGGACGCCCTGGCCCGGGGCGCGGCCGGCGAAACGGTCAAGGAGCTGTTGATTGAAAGCGAAACCCTGCTGAAAACCGCCGGCGACCCGGTGCAACTGGCCCGGACCCGGATCGACATGGCGCGCCTGAAGCGCCGGGCCGGGGACCGGGAAGCGAGTTACAAATTGGCCATGAAGGCCCGCAACAGCGTCGCGGGATATGACAAGGCCCTTTTTCCCGACGAACTGAAAGAGCTGCTGGGCAATCGCTATCCGCCCCCTTCGCCGCCCCTGTCGGTGGAGACGGCGGACGAACAATTGGACCGCATCTTCACCCTGTTCGAAGAAATGAGCGGGGCCCCGGCCGGGGAATTTGTCGAGGGGGTTCTGTCGGCCACCAGCCGGTTTTTCCGGGCCGAGCATTCGGCCCTGTTCCGGTTCGTCCCCGGAAAAGACGCCCCCGACCTCCTGGCGGCCTGGAATCTGACGGACGCCGATATTCAAGGGGACGGGTTCCGGGACGCCCGGTCGACGGTGCGCCAGGCCTTTCGCGAGAACCGGCCGGTCATCATACGGGACGGATCAGCCGCCGGCAAGAGAGCGCGGCTGTCCGCCGTCTGTCTCCCCTTCGACGCCGGGGGCGGCGCGGTGGGCGTTCTGTACCATGAAAACGAATACCTGACGGACGAGCTGACCATCGACGAATCGGTCATGGGCCGGCTGTCGCGCCTGATAACGGCCTACATCCGACAGAACCGGCGGAACCTGAAGAAGATCCAGGCCGATCGCGACACCCTGAGACAATCGATCCGCCGGCAGGCGTGGACCGAAGACGTAATCTTTCCCACGCCTGGCCTGACGGCCCTGGGGGAAAGGGGCCGACGGGCGGCCGAATCCACCACGCCGGTGCTCATCACGGGCGAGACCGGAACGGGCAAGGAGGTCCTGGCCCACTGGCTCCACGAGCAGAGCCCCCGGCGGGACGACCCCTTCATCGTCCTGGAGCCCACGGCCATTCCGGCGACGCTCATCGAAAGCGACCTGTTCGGTCACGAAAAAGGGGCCTTCACCGGCGCGGACCGGCGGCACATCGGCAAGGTCGAACTGGCCCACGGCGGCACGCTGTTCATCGACGAGGTCGGCGAAATCCCGAAAAGCGCCCAGGTCAAGCTGCTCCGGGTCCTGGAAGACAAAAGCATCCGCCGCATCGGCGGCCGGGGCGACATCCGGTCCGATTTCCGGCTCATGGCGGCCACCAACCGGAACCTGGCCGATGAAGTGGCCCGGGGCCGGTTCCGCGAAGACCTGTTTTACCGCCTGAACGTCATTGATTTGACCCTGCCGCCCCTGCGCGACCGCCCCGAGGACATCCCCCCGCTGGCCCGCCATTTCCTGGCCCGGTTCGCCCGGAAAAACGACCGGCCCCGCCTCGCCCTGTCGCCCGGCGACGAGGCTTGCCTGTCGGCATACGACTGGCCCGGCAACGTCCGGGAACTGCGCAACGTCATCGACCGGTCGGCGCTGCTCACCACCGGGGAAACCCTCCAACTGGACCTGCCGTCGCCCCGCCGTCCCTGTCCGGAACCGGAATCCGGCGACTGGCCCGACATGGACGAACTCCAGCGCCGGTACATCCGGGCCGTGCTGGAGAAAACGGGCGGCAAGATCAGCGGCCCGGACGGGGCCGCGGAGATCCTGGGAATGAAGCGGGCCACGCTGTATGCGCGGATGGGGAAGTTGGGGTTGAGGTGAATTATGGCAAACACGACGGCAACAACGACGCTCCAGGCCAGATTGGATCCCCAGAGCAAACGGGCTGTGGAGGAGGCGG
>CAYPCE010000331.1:0-3718 GCA_964409085.1 uncultured Desulfobacteraceae bacterium
TCGTCGATGCGGTCGTCGGCCGGGTCCAGGATCGCCACTTCGGCGTCGGTCGCATTGCACACCCAGAGCATTCCGTTGGCGTCGGCAAAGGCTCCGGCGTTCATGCCCGCGATGTTCTTGCCCGTGAGATCGGCGTTGGCTGGTCCGGCCACGTCGCCGGTGAGGGGGTTGAACGCATACAGGGTGTTGTCCCCCCATCCCGCGTAACCGACAAAATACCCCTTGTCGACCGATACGAGGGTCATGCCCGAAATGTGGCCGTAGGGGTGGTCGTCGGCGTCTCCGTCGTCCACCACCAGTTCTGTCTCGTAGGTCAGCGTATCGATCCGCGCGATGCCGCCGGTGTATGCGGGGTCCCGGCCGGCCCAATCGGCGCCGTAGTCGCCGGGGCCGTACACCCACACATCGCCGCCGCTGACCTGGATTCCCATCGGGTTCCGGACAGGCAGGGCGATGCCGGGCAGATCGTCGTCGTTTTCCGTGGCCGTATCGATCTCGGCGTCGGTGGTCGTGTCAAACACCGCCACATAGGCCGTATTGCTCGGAACAAAGCCCTGCTCCCGGTCCAGCCGCTGAAGGACAATGAAAAGCCGGCTGCCGGAAACGACGCCGCCGGTCATTTCGGGGATGCCGTCGGCGTCGGCGTAAGCGCTCAGATCCAGTTCGCCGATCTTGAAGTCCGCCTGACCCGACGCCGACGGATTGACGATCCAGGCGGTGGGTTTACCATAGCGGAGCAGATACGCCTTGGATTCATCGATGAACACCAGACTGTGGGGATTGCTGGACCCTTCCTCGTCGGCGTCGTTGGTGGAAAACTGCCAGATGGGCGTCTCCGGGGCGTCCATATGGAACTTGGTTACGTTGTCCGCCTGAAATCGTTCGATCCGGTAAAAATACGGGCCGTGGGCCGACAGGGCGATGTCCGAAACACCGGTGGGCAGCAATTCGTTCCGAACGCTTCGGGGACCGCCCACCGGATCGACGGAAATCACCGAATGGGCCGCGCTGCTGTAGTCCGCCGCCACCGTGGCGACGACGGCTTTCCGGGCCGCCGCCGGAGCGGCCGCCGCACCGATGAATACGATGCATGTCAAAACTGTCAGTTTCCGAATCCAACATTTCCATTGTCGCTTTTGCATTTCCTCCGCCTCCTGTTTTTTGAGGTGAATTAAGGGCTTTCCCGTTTCAAAACATCCGGTCAGAAAGCCAGTTTAACGGAACAGAACCAGGACCGGCCGGGCTGGGGATACCCGTTGAAATCTTCGTACAAGTCGTCTCCCAGGTTCCGGCCTTCCAGGGCAATCAAGAGGGACGATTCGGGGCCGGCCCACCCATCGAGCAGCCACGATATGCCGGCGTTGATCTCCTTTTTGTCCTCGGCCGGCAGAAGGTTGGCCGCGTCGTAGAACATGCCGTCTTCCCTGAGGTATTCCAGATGGGCCTTCCAGCCCCGCCAGCGGGCCTCCAGGCGGGCGCGCCAGGCGGTCTCGAACCGGCCCGGCAGGTTCTTTCCGTCAAAGGCTTCGATGCCGCTCCGGTTTTCGGGGTCTTGCCAGGTGGCGTTGATCGCGAGCTGGAAATGGTCCAGAAAATCGAGTGACAGACGGGACTCCACGCCCTGGATGCGGGCTTCCGAGATGTTGACGGACCGCCCGATGCCCCGGGCGTCGTACACTTGAGTGATCAGGTCGTCGGCATCGGTGCGAAAATAGGCGACGCCCGCGGACAGGTTCTGAACCCAGGCGCCGTCCCATTGGCGGTCGATCTCGGCGCCGATGTCGAAATTGATCCCCTTTTCGGCGGAAAGGCCGCTGTTGCCGATGAGAAATCCCCGGTCCCCGAAAAGTTCGTAAAAGGCGGGTTCCCGGACATATCGGGCCAGGTTGGATTTGAGCTTCACCCCCCCAAAGGGCTGATAGATGACGCCGATCTGGGGGCTGAAATGATCCGTTTCCCGGCGCTGACCCGGCATGTCCGCCCCCCAAACGCCCGTGTCGCCCTCTAATTCGTCCCGAATCCAGGCATACCGCAGGGCCGGGCTGACCATCAGGCGATCGCCCATCAGGAACAGGGTGTCCTGAATCCCCACCGCGACGCTGTCCCGTTCCGCGTCCATGGGGTTTGTCCGGTCAAGGAGATCGTCGGATTCATATGTCTCCCGGTACGCTTCGGCGAACACGCCCAGGGTGTTCCGGTCGGTCAGCCACTCGGCGTACACATCGCCGGTCCAGCGGTTCGTGGTATAGATGGTGTGCTGCTCGCTGAGGCCGATGTGCCCGCCCCGGTCGTCGTATTCCTCCCGCTTCCACGCATGGGTGATTCGGGTTCGGGTATTGAGATGCAGGTCGGTCAGATCGTCCGCGATGAACTGAAGGGACGCGATGTTCCGGCGCGTGTCCAATGCGGTGTCCACCGCCCCGCTGTTGTTCCATGCCGGCAGTTCCTGCTCTTTGTCGAAATAGTGGTCCACCAGCTCGACGCGGCGCGTGTCCGACAGATCAAAACCGGCTTTTCCCAAAAGGTTGTACTGATCGAACCCCGCGTTTCGGCGGTCTTCCCTTCGGTCGTCCGCCGGGTTGTAGGCGGTGCCGTTGTCGTTATGAATCTCGTAGTCGTTGCGGGATCCGAGGTAATCGGCGGACAGGAGATAATCCCATCGGCCGGGCTTGTGATTCACAAAGGCGGACAGTTTGCGGGCGTCGAAAGACCCGTACCCGGCCGTGACGGCGGCGCCGAAGCCCTTTTTGCTTCGTCGGGTCCGGATGTTGACCGCGCCGCCGATGGAGGCCTTGCCGAAGTTGACGGGCGAGGTCCCGCGGTAGATCTCGATGGCCGTCACATCCGAAAGGGCGATGTTGCTCAGATCGACGCCGCCGCCCGAGGCTTCGTTGAGCAGCACGCCGTCGAGAAAGACCATCACCTGGTCGCTGGAGCTTCCCCGAAGGGAGACCGATGAAAAACTCCCCAGCCCGCCCGACTGGCGCACCTGGACCCCGACGGTTCCCTCGATGACCTCGGCCAGGCTTTCGGTCTTGCCTTCGAACTCCTCCCGTCGGATGACCGTCACCGATGTAGGCAGAGATTCCAGGTCCGCATCGCCCGTCCGGTAATCGGATGCCCCGCCGCTGGCGGTCACCACCACCGTATCGAGTTGAAACGCGGGCTTTTCCGACTCGCCCCAGACCAAAGTCGGCGCGACCAGCGCCGCCGCCATCAACCCCAATGCCAACCCCTTCATGAAACCTCTCCGCCGTTTGTCCAAAAAAAATCCCCGGATCGAAATGCATCGATCCGGGGATGTCCCTGTTTTATCCCTGAAACCGCCGGCACGCGCTCTGATCCGCGAAACGCGTCGCCTTATGGTTGTCCCGGCAGGTCTTCTGACTCTCGGATCATCCTACCGGCCGCGCCTTCCCATAACGCGATTTCCGTTACAGTGGCAGTTTGCGGCTTTCGTCCCCGATCACAGCGGCGGGCCCGTTCCCGATTTTCACGGGATTCCCTTTTCAGCCCCGCTTCCGGCGGGGCGCCCGGACAAATTTTGGAACCCATCCTTAAATCAAACAGGGGATGATGTCAAGATGTTTTCATGAATGCTCACTGGTGACGCCACATCGGCGCCGTTTCATTGAAGAACGCCACGGCCGGCTAGGGGTTCCTGAACAACCCGTAGGGAATGACGCCGTCGAACCCCTGTTAAAATGCATACCGGAAC
>CAYPCE010000332.1:0-3713 GCA_964409085.1 uncultured Desulfobacteraceae bacterium
CGTTTCAGGGTCCGGATCCGCTCCCACGGGTCTTCGCCCAGAAACCGGTGCATGGTGTCGAAGGTGGCGCCGCCCCAGGTCTCCACGGCCCAGAACCCCACTTCGTCCATCATCTCCGCCACCGGGATCATGTCCTCGGTACGGCCCCGGGTGGCGAACAGGGACTGGTGCCCGTCGCGAAGGGACAGGTCCTCGATCTTGATCGGGTTTTCCGCCTTGGGCCGGTCTTTGCCGTAATTCATCTCCGTCATTTTGACTTGGGTGTGATCGCTCATGCTGTGGGTCTCCTTGTTTATATTCAAAGTTGATTTTTTTTTAACAAGTGGTTGGTGGTTAGTGGTTGGTGGCTTGTCACTGCCCACTATTCACTATTCACCATCCACTATCCACGGCGCAAGCCATGAAACGCCTTAAGCTGCATCTGGTTGCGGAGCTGCATCTGCTCCAGCCGTCCGCTGACGCCCCACAGCTTCATGGGCGGCGCCGGCGACGGCGCCCTGGGCGGGGCCGGAACCGCCGTGGCCGCGGCCAGGACCGCTTCCTCCTCCGTCTGGATGTACGCCATGACCCCCGCGACGGCGGCGGCCATTTTCGGACTCATCTCGGTCATAAAACACTCCCTTTTTTAGTGTGTAGTGGCTGGTGGTTTGTGGCTTGTGTTCCGTGACGATTCACTAACCACTATTCACTTTGTTCACGGTTACAGCGGAATATTGCCGTGCTTTTTAGGCGGCCGCATTTCCCGCTTGGCGCACATGACTTCCAGGGCCTCGATGAGCCGGGGCCGGGTCTCGCTGGGCTGGATCACGCCGTCGATGTAGCCGCGATTGGCCGCACGATAGGGATTGGAGAACAGCTCTTCGTACTCGGCGATCTTTTCTTTCCGCTTTTCCTGTTTGTCCTCGGCCGCCTCGATTTCCTTGCGGTGGATGATGTTGGCCGCACCCGAGGCGCCCATGACCGCGATCTCCGCCGTGGGCCAGGCAAAGGCGAAATCGGCGCCCAGGTCCCGGGAGCACATGGCCAGGTAGGACCCGCCGTAATCCTTCCGGGTCACCAGGAGCATCTTGGGCACGGTGGCTTCGGAGTAGACCCAGAGCAGCTTGGCGCCGTGGCGGATGATGCCGCCCCACTCCTGGTCGGAGCCGGGCAGGTAGCCGGGCACGTCGGCGATGGTGAGCAGCGGAATGTTGAAGGCGTCGCAGAACCGGATAAACCGGGAGACCTTGTCCGACGCGTTGATGTCCAGGGCCCCGCCCATGTAGCTGGGCTGGTTGGCGATGATGCCCACGGAGCGGCCGTTGAGCCGGGCCAGGGCCACGATGATGTTCTGGGCGTAAAGTTCGTGGGGCTCGAAGAACTCGCCGTCGTCCACGATGGACCGGATCACGTCCTTCATGTCGTAGGACTGGTTGGGGTTGTCCGGGACGATGCTGTCGAGATCCGGGTCGGTCCGCTTGGGATCGTCGGCGGTCTCTTTGACGGGCGGGTCTTCCATGTTGTTGGAGGGGAGATAGGCCAGAAGGGCCTTGATCCGGTCAATGGCGTCGTGTTCATCGTCGCAGGCCACATGGCACACGCCGCTCTTTTCGGCATGGGCCAGGGCGCCGCCCAGATCCTCGAAAGAGATATCCTCGCCGGTGACAGCCTTGATGACTTGGGGCCCGGTGATGAACATGTACGACGTTTGCTTCACCATGAAGATGAAGTCGGTCATGGCCGGGGAATAGACCGCGCCGCCGGCGGTGGTGCCCATGATGGCCGAAATCTGGGGGATCACCCCGGAGGAGATGGAGTTCCGGTAAAAGATCTGGCCATAACCGGAGAGCGCGTCCACGCCCTCCTGGATCCGGGCTCCGCCCGAGTCGTTGAAGCCCACGAAGGGCGCACCCGCTTTCAGGGCCATGTCCATTACCTTGCAGATCTTCTTGGCGTGCATCTCGCCCAGGGAGCCGGCCCGGGCCGTGAAGTCCTGGGCGAAGGCGAAGACGGGCCGGCCCTCGACCATGCCGTAGCCGGTGATGACGCCGTCAGCCGGGATGTCCACCTTTTCCATGCCGAAATTGGTGCAGCGGTGGGTCACGAACATGTCGAGTTCCCGGAAGGTCCCCTCGTCGAAGAAATAATCGAGGCGATCCCGGGCCGTCAGCTTGCCCTTTTCCTTGTGCTTGGCGATGGCCTTTTCGCCGCCCATCTCCAGGATCTTCGCCTCGCGTTCCTTGAGATCTTTGATTTTATCTGCCACTATACCCATGCGATCGTTCCTTTCCTCTCTCCGTAATGAGCAACTATGTTAGCGCGTCTTCGGCGTTGCAAAAAAGATGTATCTTATCAGCCGTCCCCCCGATTGTCCAGCAGAGACAGCAACCGGGTCGCGCCCATCGTGGGCGTGATGATTTCCTTTTCCACTTCATGGGCGATCCGGGGCAGTTGGGTTTTCACCTCGGGGTGGCCGTGAAACCGTTCTTTCAGCCCCTCCTCCAGCAGGGTCCACATCCACTCCAGGGCCTGACGCCGCCGTTTTTGCTTCAGCTCGCCCTTCTGGAGCAGGAGGTCCCGGTGGCGGTGGACCGTTTCCCAGATGGTGGTCAGTCCGGTATGTTCCTTGGCGCTGCACGTGAGCACCGGCGGGGTCCAGAAAGGCGAGGCCGGCAGGACCAAATGAAGGGCCATCTCGTATTGTTTCCGGGCCTTTTCGGCCTTTTCGATGTTGTCGGCATCGGCCTTGTTGATGGCGATGGCGTCGGCGATTTCCAGCACCCCTTTTTTAATGCCCTGGAGTTCGTCCCCGGCCCCGGCCAGCATGAGCACCAGGAAAAAATCGGTCATGGAAGAGACCGCGGTCTCGGACTGTCCCACCCCCACCGTCTCCACGATCACCACGTCGAAGCCGGCGGCCTCGCACAGGAGCAGGGACTCCCGGGTTTTCCGGGCCACGCCGCCCAGGGTCTTGCCCGAGGGTGAGGGCCGGATAAAGGCGTCCGGGTCCACCGACAGCTTCTCCATGCGGGTCTTGTCGGCCATGACGCTGCCGCCGCTGCGGGACGAACTGGGGTCGATGGCCAGCACCGCCACTTTGTGGTCCCGCTCCAGCAGCATCATGCCGAAGCTTTCAATGAAGGTGGATTTGCCCACGCCGGGGACGCCGGTGAGACCCAGCCGGACGGCGTCTCCGGTGTGGGGCAGGAGGGTGTCCACGATGGTGCGGGCCGCGTCCTGATGAGCGGGAAGGGAACTCTCGATCAGGGTGATGGCCTTGGCCAGGGCCAGGCGGTTCCCTTCCCGCACCCCGTCGATGTAGTATTGGGGGTCGGTGACCATCGCTATTGCCGGGCCTCCAGGGCGTTGAGCACCTTGTTGGCGGACTCGGTGATGGGAGTGCCGGGGCCGAACACGCCGACAGCACCCGCCTGCTGGAGAAAATCGTAGTCGCCCGGCGGAATGACGCCGCCCACCACCACCCGGATTTCCTCACCGCCGGCCTCCTTTAGGGCCTTGACCAGCTGGGGCACCAGGGTTTTGTGGCCCGCCGCCAGGGAAGAAGCGCCCACCACGTGAACGTCGTTTTCCACCGCCATTTTGGCCGCTTCTTCAGGCGTCTGGAACATGGGGCTGATGTCCACGTCGAACCCCAGGTCGGCGTAGGCCGTGGCAACCACCTTGACGCCCCGGTCGTGGCCGTCCTGGCCCATCTTGGCCATGAGGATCCGGGG
>CAYPCE010000333.1:0-3707 GCA_964409085.1 uncultured Desulfobacteraceae bacterium
TGGGGATCATGCAAAACTGCATGGACGCGCCGCCCTGGATAAAGAGCACCTCGTGGTCGTCGCCCAGGCCCAAAAGCCGTTTGGTCCGCGCCGCTGCATCGTTGATGACGGCGTCGAAGGGCTTGGATCGGTGGCTGATTTCGGTGATGGACATCCCCGTCCCCTGGAAATCGAGGAAGGACGCCTGGATCTCTTCAAGAACCGGCAGGGGAAGGGCCGCCGGCCCGGCGTTGAAATTATAAATTCTGCGGTAAGTCATGGTTCCTCCGTTAGGGGCAGCATGGTTCGATGGTGGTTCCGCGTCGCCAAACCTTCTTTATTGAACCGGGGACCGAAGGATGTCAATGGTTTTCTGGGGACGCCGTCACAATCGTCCCGATCGGAAAATGGACAGAATGAGCCACACCCCCAGCACCGTGGCGATGACGTACCCCGTCACCCCCAGGATCGACGTCAGGGAGACCACCTGGAGCCCGAAAAAATCGAAAGTGAAGACCATGATCTTTTCCGGGGAGTTGAGGATCAGCGCCCCCGCCAGAATCGAGGCCGACAGGACGGCGCTGACCGTGATCCGGTTGACCCACTTGTCCAGGCGTTTCTCGAACCCTTCCGTGCCAGAGTGGCGCATCTCCACCCGGGTTTTCCCGTCGGCCGCCTGCTTGAGGATGTCGTGGACGTATTTGGGGGTCCGCTCCATGTAGCGCCGCAGGGTGCGGGCGTCCCGGCCCAGCTTGTTGAGGACCTTCCGGGCCTCGTAGCCCCGCTGGATCAGCTTTTTGGCGTAAGGTCGGGTGACTTCCAGCAGGCTGGCGTCGGACCCGAGGATTTTGCCCAGCCCCTCGGTCTGGATGAAGGTCTTTAGCAGGAGCAACAGGTTGCGGGGCAGCCGGATCCGGTATTTGAGGATGAGCTGCATCACCTGGTCGTAGACATCCCGGACCGAAACGGTCTGGAGGGACCGGCCGTAGAAGGGCTCGCTGATCTCCACCAGATCGGCCCGGAAATCCTCGACGTTCATCCGTTCTTCGTCCACCAGCCCCAGGTCCCAGAGCACGTCCATGACCATGTCGTAATCGTGTTCGGCAAAGCCCAGAAAAAGGTTGGCGATGCGCATCATCATGGCCTCTTCCAGGTGGCCGGTGATGCCGAAGTCCACCAGCCCCACCGTGCCGTTGTATCGGACGATGGTGTTTCCCGGGTGAGGATCGGCGTGGAAATAGCCGAACTCCATGAGCTGGCGGGAAAAAGAGCGGAGCCCGATGAGGGCGATCTCCTTGGGGTCGATGTGGTTGGCCCGGATCTCCGCCACCTGATCCATTTTGACGCCGGCGATGTATTCCATGACCAGCACGGTGCGGGTGGTGTAGTCCCAGTAGACGGCAGGGATGTGGATCTCGTGGCTGTCCCGGAAATGGTGGCGGAATTTCTCGATGGAGCCGGCTTCGATGAACATGTCCAGCTCCTTAAAGATGGTCCGTTCGAACTCCTTGACCAGGTTGATCATGCCGATGATCCGCCCGATCTCGAAAAGGTTTTCGATCTTTTCGGCCAGATAGTACATGACCCGGATGTCCTCCCGGATCCGTTTGACGATGCCGGAACGGACCACCTTGACGGCGGCCTTTTGGCCGTTGAAAAGGACGGCTTGGTGGACCTGGGCCACGGACGCGGCCGCCAGGGGTTCGGGGGTGAATTCCGCGAAGATCGCTTCCAGGGGGCGGTCCAGGGCGGTCTCCACGGCCCCGCGGACCTCCCCGAAGGGGATGGGCGGGACCCGGTCCTGGAGCTTCCGGAGTTCTTCGATGTATTCGGGGGGAAACATGTCGGCCCGGACGCTCATGAGCTGGCCCAGCTTGATGAAGCTGGGGCCCAGTTCTTCGAGAATCAGCCGGACCCGTTCCGGAGACGGCAATCCCACCCGGAGGAGAAAATCCCCCGGACGGGGCGGCGTCGGCCTCCGGTCCTTTTTTTTGGAAAGGCGGGCCGCCAGATCCCCGTACCCATGGCGGATGAGCACCCGGGTGATGGCCCCGAACCGCCGCAACCCCCGGATGCCGTGGACCCCTTTGAGAAGGTTCATGTCCCTACGGCTTGAGGCGCGCCCACTTGCGGCCGATCTCCTTCAGCTTGGCGGTATCGGCGACATAGCGTTCCAGATAGCCGCACTCGGTGCAGACGTAATTGTCCAGCGCCGCCACCGAGGTGAGGCTGACCGGAATGGCGTTGATGGAAAAGGGGCCGGATTTGGGAAAGACCTCCTCGCCGGAGTAGACGGCGTCCGATCCGCATTTGGGGCATTTTCCGTCCTTCATGGATGTTCCTCCCTGAGTTGGCGCGATGAGCGATGGCGCGTTTGTCTATTTGAATAGCCCCAAGAGGCGAGACCTGTCAATCATGTTCTATCATGGCGGGGCGAGCGGAAGGGTCGGAAGGAAAAAGGGGGGATACGGGCCTAATGCCCAAGGGCGGCTTTTGGGAGCGCCCCCGGGCTTCGGCCCTGTATTGGCGCGGATTTGACGTTTCAGCGGCTTACTGGATCAACTCCTTGATTTCCGACGCCTTGTTGGTTTTTTCCCAGCTAAACCCGGCTTCGTTCCGGCCGAAATGGCCGTAGGCGGAGGTGGGGGAGTAGATGGGCCGCAGAAGGTCGAGGTATTCGATGATGGCCTGGGGCCGCAGATCGAAGACCTCCCTGATGATGTCGCGGAGCCGGGTTTCCGGCACTTTGCCGGTGTCGTAGGTGTCCACCAGGATGGAGACCGGTTCGGCCACGCCGATGGCGTAGGCGACCTGGACTTCGCACTTCTTGGCGGCGCCGGCCGCCACCAGGTTTTTGGCGATGTGACGGGCCATGTAGGAGGCGCTCCGGTCGACCTTGGAGGGGTCCTTGCCGGAAAAGCATCCGCCGCCGTGGCTGCCCTGGCCGCCGTAGGTATCGACGATGATCTTCCGTCCGGTCAGGCCGCAGTCGCCCATGGGGCCGCCGATGACGAACTTGCCGGTGGGGTTGATGAAATACTTGGTGTCGCCGTCGATCATCTCCCTGGGGATGGTCTTTTTAATCACCTCGTTGATGATCGATTCCCGCAGCTCGTCATACGTGACGTCCGGTTTATGCTGGGAAGAGACCACCACGGTGTCCACCCGCCTGGGGGTCCCGTTTTCATATTCGATGGTCACCTGGGATTTGCCGTCCGGCCGGAGGAAATCCAGGGCGCCGTTCTTCCGGACCTTGGTCAGCCGCCGGGTCAGCTTGTGGGCATACATGATGGGCATGGGCATGAATTCGGGGGTTTCGTCGGTGGCGAACCCGAACATCAGCCCCTGGTCGCCGGCGCCCTGGTCCTTGTAAAGGCCCTGGCCGGCGGTCACGCCCTGGGAAATGTCCGGCGACTGCTGGTCGATGCTGGTGATGACCGAGCAGGTCTGCCAGTCGAATCCCATCTGGGAGGAATGGTAGCCGATCTCCTTGATGGTGTCCCGGGCCACCTGGGGGATGTCCACATAACACTCGGTGGTAATCTCGCCGGCCACAAAGGCCAGGCCGGTGGTGACCAGGGTTTCGCAGGCCACCCGGCCGTTGGGGTCCTCGGCCATGATGGCGTCGAGGACGGCATCGGAAATGGCGTCGGCCACCTTGTCCGGATGGCCCTCGGTTACGGATTCGGATGTAAAAAAATAACTTTCGTTCGACATGTGTTCTCCTT
>CAYPCE010000334.1:0-3703 GCA_964409085.1 uncultured Desulfobacteraceae bacterium
TGACCCCGACGCGCCCATGCGGGATTCTGGTGTGGAGTGGATTGGGGAGATTCCGAGGCATTGGGAGGTGAAGTCCCTTAAACATATCGCAAGACTGCAAAGTGGTGAAACAATTTCAGCTGAACAATTTACAGAAGACGGTTACCCCGTCTTCGGTGGAAATGGACTAAGAGGATATACGAACAGGTATACGAATGAGGGTCATTACGTACTTGTTGGCCGTCAAGGTGCCCTATGCGGTAATGTCAACTATGCTTCTGGCCGGTTTTACGCTTCTGAACATGCAATAGTTGTATACCCGCTTTTGAATATGGAAACGATATATATAGGCGAGGCAATAAGGATAGCCGATTTCAATCAGCTATCGCAGTCGGCAGCGCAACCTGGCATTTCCGTTGGAACTGTAAAAAATATTAAATTTCCATTTCCGCCAATAGAAGAACAAACCGCCATCGTCGCCCACATCGAAACCCAATCCACCAAAATCGACAAAGCCATCGCCCTTCAACAGCAGCAAATCGAAAAACTCAGAGAATACAAAGCCACCCTGATCAACAGCGCCGTTACGGGGAAGGTTAAGGCGCCGATGAATTCCCGATCATCGACAAATCTCGCTAATTGATGGTGGATCAAGATGAGGAAGGATCAGTTCCGTTTGTGGAGTGCATTTTGAAAAATACGCTCCACAAAAGTCGTTATAGCGTCCCAACACTCCACAATCGATTCTGAACACCCAGGCCCAAAGGAATTCCCAATGGTCACCCAAACGGACGAACAAGCCCTCGAAGCCGCCATCCAAAAACACCTCACCGGCACCTGCATCGAGGAAATCAACGCCCAGCCCACTTCGCCGGAGGCGGTCCACAATTCCCTCGACATCCCCTTCGGCCCCCACCACGGCTACAAACTCGGCTATCCCCAGGATTTCACCCCCCGGTACGCCGTGGATGAAACCCTCTTCTGGGACTTCCTCCGGAAAACCCAACCGGAACAACTCGAAAAACTCCAGCGCCAGAGCGCCGGCCCCGACGAGTGGAAACGCAAGATCCTGGAGCGCTTCGACCGGCTCATCAAGAAATACGGCCTGCTCCATCTCCTCAAAAAGGGCCTCCATGTGGACGACGCCCACTTCGTCCTCATGTACCCCGCCCCCCTGGCCAGCAGCTCCGACGCCGTCAAAGAACACTTCGCCCAGAACATCTTCAGCGCCACTCGCCAGGTCCGCTATTCCCTGTCCAACCCCCTGGAAGAGATCGACATGGCGCTCTTCATCAACGGTCTGCCCTTCGCCACCCTGGAACTCAAAAACCCCTGGACCGGCCAGACCGCCCGCTACCACGGCCAGAAACAATACCGTAAGGACCGGGACACGACCCAGCCCCTGCTCCAGTTCGGCCGCTGCCTGGTCCACATGGCCGTGGACACCGACGAGGTCTACATGACCACCAAACTCGCCGGCGACGCCACCTTCTTCCTGCCCTTCAACAAAGGCCACCACCACGGCGCCGGCAACCCGCCCAACCCCAACGGCCACAAAACCGCCTACCTCTGGGAGGACGTCTTCCGAAAGGAGAGCATCGCCAACATCATCCAGCATTTCGTCCGGCTCGACGGCGGCGCCAAGACCCCGCTCCGGAAGCGCACCCTCTTTTTCCCCCGCTACCACCAGATGGACGTGGTGCGCAAACTCACGGCCCACGCCGCCGAAAACGGCGTCGGCCGGACCTATCTCATCCAGCACTCCGCCGGCTCCGGCAAATCCAACTCCATCACCTGGGCCGCCTACCAGCTCATCGAAACCTATCCGGTCCGCCCGGACATCCCCGGCGCCCGGAGCCCGGACCGACCCCTCTTCGATTCGGTGATCGTGGTCACCGACCGCCGCCTGCTGGACCGGCAGCTCCGGGACAACATCCGGGAGTTCTCCGAGGTCAAGAACATCATCGCCCCGGCCTACAACTCCGCCGACCTGAAGCGGGCCCTGGAGGGCGGCAAGAAGATCATCATCAGCACCATCCAGAAATTCCCGTTCATCGTCGACGGCATCGCCGACCTCAGCGACAAGCGCTTCGCCGTGATCATCGACGAGGCCCACAGCTCCCAGAGCGGCACGGCCCACGACAACATGAACCGGGCCATGGGCCTGTCCGACGAGGAGGCCGAAACCATGGACGCCCAGGACAAGATCCTCCACGCCATGAAGACCCGGAAGATGCGCGGCAACGCCTCCTATTTCGCCTTCACCGCCACGCCCAAAAACACCACCCTGGAAAAATTCGGGGTCAAGCAGCCGGACGGCGCCTTTACGCCCTTCCACCTCTACTCCATGAAGCAGGCCATCGAGGAGGGGTTCATCCTCGACGTGCTGGCCAACTACACCACCTACAAAAGCTATTACGAGATCCAGAAATCGATCCTGGAAAACCCGCTGTTCGACAGCAAAAAGGCCCAGAAAAAGCTGCGGAATTACGTGGAGCGCCACCCCCGGACCATCGGCGTCAAGGCCGAGATCATCCTCGATCATTTCATCCCCCAGGTGGTCAATACCAAGAAGCTCAAAGGCAAGGCCAAGGGGATGGTGATCACCCAGAACATCGAAACCGCCATCCGGTATTACCAGGCCATCCGGAACCTGCTGGAGAAGCAGGGCGACCCCTTCAAGATCCTCATCGCCTTTTCGGGGACCAAAACCGTGGACGGCATCGACCACACCGAAGCCGCCCTGAACGGCTTTCCCGAAAGCGAGACACGGGATCGGTTCGACGAGGACGACTACCGCCTGCTGGTGGTGGCCAACAAATACCTCACCGGATTCGACCAGCCCAAGCTCGTGGCCATGTACGTCGACAAGCTCCTCCAATTCGTGCTGGCGGTCCAGGCCCTCTCCCGCCTCAACCGGGCCGCGCCCCATCTGGGCAAAAAGACCGAGGATCTTTTCATCCTCGATTTCTTCAACACCGTGGAGGCGATCCAGGAGGCCTTCGACCCCTTCTACACCGCCACCCGCCTCTCCCGTGCCACCGACGTGAACGTGCTCCACGAACTGAAAGACGCCCTGGACGACGAGGGCGTCTATGAATGGGACGAGGTGGAGCGATTCGTCGAACTGTATTTCAATAACGCCGACGCCCAGGAACTCAGCCCCATCATCGACGCGGCCGCGGCCCGGTTCAACGTCGAACTCGGTCTGGACGACCCGGACAAGGCCGATTTCAAGATCAAGGCCAAGCAGTTCGTGAAAATCTACGGGCAGATGGCGTCCATCATGCCCTTCGAGATCGTGGCATGGGAAAAACTCTTCTGGTTCCTCAAATTCCTGATCCCCAAACTGATCGTCAGGGACCCGGACGTGGAGGGCGTCGACGAGCTGCTGGAATCCGTCGATCTCTCCTCCTACGGCCTGGAGCGGGTCAAGCTCAACCACAGCATCGAACTGGACGACGCCGAAAGCGAGGTGGACCCCCAAAACCCCAACCCCCGGGGCGCCCACGGCAACGACGCGGAAAAGGACCCGCTGGACGAGATCATCCGTAATTTCAACGAACGCTGGTTCCAGGGCTGGACCGCCACGCCCGAGGAACAGCGCGTCAAATTCCTCTCCATCGCCGACAGCATCAGATCCCACCCCGATTTCGAAGAAAAATACCAGAACAACCCGGATGTCCATAACCGCCAACTGGCCTTCGAAAAGATCTTCGACGAC
>CAYPCE010000335.1:0-3672 GCA_964409085.1 uncultured Desulfobacteraceae bacterium
CGTAAATGCTTTTTTAAATCTTTGGAGTAATCCGCCATCAACCAGCGGCCTGCCGTGCAATTTCAAACCGCCTGGAAAGCAGCTCAAACGGAAATTCCTGATTTACGGCTTCGCCATTGGCCTCAAGGAGCTCAGGAATCATGATTTTCAACTTCCGAATGAGTTTTTCCAATGTTTCCCCTTCCGTGGCAAGGCCCGGGACATCATCGCTGGTTGCAACCCATACCTGGGATTCATCGTCCCATTCAGCCCTGATGAAAAAAGGTTTGGTTGTCGTGGAATATTCCTTTCGGTTATGGGTCATGGGATGACAGTATCAAATGTATTGCAAACCGGTCTGTTTTTCAAGCAGCCTCTTGATAAGGGATAAAGTTGAATAAGGCATTGACCAGGGTCCATGATACAATACCATCGACACATTTTATCATTTTAGACGACTTTGTCCGGGTCATTCCGCTGTTTCCATATTCAGCCGCTGAGGATCATGGCAACACGTTCCGAAGCACCCCCATCTCCATAGGGATCTCTTCTTTCCGCCGCCGGCACCGCCCCCCGCACGGCCCCTACAATCACCCCTGCTTCATACCCGACCACCCGGTTCCAACCACTTTCCACCGTCTCCACCCATTCCGTCTCATCCCTCACCGTCACACAGGGGACGCCGAACCAGTACGCCTCCTTCTGGACCCCGCCCGAATCCGTCACGATCACCCTGGCGTTCATCTCCAGCATCAGCATATCCAGATACGGGAGCGGCTCGCGGACCTCTATATTATCCACGGCCAACCCCGCTTCCGCAAGCTTTTTCCGCGTCCGGGGATGCAACGGCGCCGCCACCCGCAGCCCGTCCCGGGCGATGGTCGCCAAAGCCTCGAATATGCCCGCCAAGCGCACCGGATCATCCGTGTTTTCCGCCCGATGGACCGTGGCCAGCTCGTATTCCCCGGATGTCAACTCCATCCTCGCCAATATATCCGACCGCTGTTTCGCCAGCTCCGCATTGTAAAGCACCGAATCATACATTACGTCCCCCACCTGATGGACCCTTCGAACGATCCCTTCCCGGTCCAGGCTTTTCACCGCATGGTCCGTCGGTGTCTGAATACCGGAAATCCCGGACAAAAGGTCGTCGTAGCGTTTTCCCAGGGTCCACCGAAGGCGGCACTCCTCCGGAAAAAGATCCAGCTCCTCCAGAAGGATCGCCGCCTGCACCGTATCCAGCCGGCCGTTGATCCCCACCATCGGGTGCTGGTGTTTCACCTTCTGGCCATGGACCCGGATCTGGCGCATCTTTTCCGCCAGCCCATCGTCGTCGGTAAAGAGGGCGCCACCGTCTCCATAGCAGCCCAGGGGCTTAGACGGAAAGAAGGATGTACAGCCGATGTCTGACAGGGCGCCGGACTTTTTGCCATGGTGCGTCGCCCCGAAGCTCTGGGCCGCATCCTCGATCACCGGGACCCCGTGTTTTCCGGCGATGCGGTTAATCCGCGTCATGTCCGCGCACTGCCCATAGAGCGAAACCGGCATGATGGCGCGGGTCTTCGGGGTAATGGCCGCCTCGATCCGGGCCGGGTCCATGTTGAAGGTGTCGGGATCGATATCCACGAAGACCGGTTTGGCCCGGAGCAGGGCGATGACCTCAGCGGTGGAGATCCAGGTGTAGGGAACAGTGATGACTTCGTCACCCGGACCTATATCGAGGGCCATCAGGGCGATGAGGAGCGCGTCCGTGCCGCTGGCGCAGGTCACGGCGTGGGCCGATCCGGTAAACGCCGCAAGCTTCTCCTCGAGCTGTTTGACTTCCGGTCCCATGATGTACTGCCCGTGGTGAAGCACGCGGTGGATGTTGGTTTCCAGCCCCGGCCGGACCAGATCCTGCTGGGTCTTCAGGTCGATGAAGTCGATGGGCTTGGACTCGCCATGAACCCTCGTTTCATCCTGGGGCGGCGGCGCGAATTTCTCCAGGAATTGAACTGGAGACAAGACCCGCGGATCCCGGCCATTGAGCATGGGGTTGTCACGGGTCAAAAAGATAACGTCTTTGGTTGGAAATCGATCCAGAGATTTGATAAATTGTTCGTCTTCCGGATCATTTGACGAGAAAACATCGCCCTCTCCGGCTAAGGCGGCTAACCAATGCTTATCCTAGGCAAATTCCTGCAACAGCTCCTTCGCCTTGCGGCCGTGCGCGCTATTTGAAACAGGGGCGGCTTCAGCCGGATGGCGGCGCTTTAATTCAGCGCCAAGCGTATACTCCATGGTTTGCACTGCCCCGACGTACAGCCAAATCCGGTGCCCTTTTGTCTTCGAGAATAGCACAGCGGCCAGTGAGTCGTCATAGAATGGGTCGCGCCTCGCACAAATATCCACTACGATATTTACATCCAAAACAATGTTCATTCGTCTCTCTCTGCTCGCAGTTTTTCTCTAAACTCGAAAGCCTTCATCCGCTCGTGTTGCTTTTGCGTCAGGTCCGGCAAATCCTCATCCGATGGCGGCGCATTACGGATGCGGTCCAAACGATCTGACATCTCCTTTGCCAGAGCATGTACTTCGGGCGGCAAAACATAATTGGGTTTTCGACCGGCATCTTTGGAAACCGGCTCGCCAATGATTTCCGACTCAGGAATTTCGATTCGCACGGAAAAGCGCTTGCTGGCGAGTCGTAAGGATGGCGGCAACTCGATACGGCCATTGTCATAAATGGCTTCAATTTTCATGGTTCGGTTCCTTCCCGCGCTTATGAAGCGCCAATTTCCTCAAGACCGTATTCGGCCTTTCGATAGCCTCTATCGCCAGAGAGACATTCAAGATCGTCGGGCAGCCGCTCGCCGCACTTGCAGACCCAGCCGATCACCTTCCCCGGATTCCCCACCACCAGCCCATGATCCGGAACGTTTTTATTGACCACCGCCCCCGCCCCCACAAAAGCGTACCGGCCGATGGTCACACCGCAGACAATGGCGCCGTTGGCCCCTAATGTGGCCCCCCGCCTCACCAGCGTCGGCCGCACCTGATCCATCTTCCGGATTTCGGCCCGGGGATTGTAGATATTGGTGAACACCATGGACGGGCCGCAGAAGACCCCGTCTTCCAGGGTCACGCCCTTGTAAACCGAAACATTGTTCTGGATCTTGCAGTTTTTCCCCACCGTCACCGACGGCCCGACGACCACATTCTGGCCTATGTTGCCGTTTTCGCCGATGCGGGTGTCGCCCAGGATGTGCGAAAAATGCCAGATTTTCGTTCCATCGCCGATCTCGACGTTGTCGTCGATCACGGCGTTGTCGTGGACAAAGAAGGACCGCGCCGTCTCCCCGGCGTCCGGCGGACGGTCGGATACCGCCGGGACGGGCCTGTCGAGGGTCGCCTGGGCCGCCTTCAGGATCTTGAGCACCCGCAGCCCTTCCCGGCCGTCGGTAATGGGCGTCAGACCCTTTTCAACACAGTCCAGAAAATGGACGCACTCATTTTTGAGCGGCTCCGATTGGGGGATCTCCACCCGCACCGGGTCGGCCTTGTCCGGCACGGGCAGGTTGTTCTCCCACCGGATGCGGTGGGGATAGAGCAGCAGTTTCTCTTCCCACGGCCGGGTGTCGTCGAAGACCGCCATCTTCTCGTTGCCCACCACCACCAGCTTCTGCTCCTTGAAGGGATGGAGCCAGGAGACGA
>CAYPCE010000336.1:0-3641 GCA_964409085.1 uncultured Desulfobacteraceae bacterium
ACTTTCTTTTCGGCGTTTACTGGTATCCGACCTCCGATCCGCCGGATTTCGGCATCTATCCGCTCATCGTCGCATCGCTGGCCGTCACTGCCGTGTCCGCGGTCATCGCCATTCCGCTGGGGGTGATGACGGCGATCTATTTGGCGGAACTGGCCTCCAAACGGGTGGCCGAGATCTTCAAACCCATCGTCGAGTTGCTGGCGGCCCTGCCGTCGGTGGTCATCGGGTTTTTCGGAATGGTGATCGTGGCGCCGTTTCTCCAAGACGTGTTCGATGTGGCGACGGGCCTGAACCTTTTCAATGCGGCGCTCATGCTGGCCTTTATGTCGATTCCCACCATTTGCTCCATTTCGGAAGACGCCATCTACAGCGTTCCCAACGCCTTGCGGGAAGGGTCCCTGGCTTTAGGCGCCACCCAGTGGGAGACCATTTTCCGGGTGGTGGTCCCCGCCTCCATCTCCGGCATCGCCACTTCCATTATACTGGGAATCTCCCGGGCGGTGGGCGAGACCATGGTGGTGCTGATGGTGGCCGGGGGCGCCGCGCCCAGCGGGTGACCTCCATCGCCAAGCAGCAGAACACCTCCGATTTCCGGTACGATTACACGCCCATGACGGAAAAGGTCGCCGCCATGCTCCGCATGAGCCTGGACGCCCTGGTCAACCTGGATGCGGACATCGCCTTCAAGGTCTGTCTTCTGGACGACGATGTGGACAAATTCCACCACGACGCCTACGACCAGATCAAGTCCGCCATGAAGGGGAACCCCGACGACATCCGCCATCTGCTCAACCTCTTTCTCATCTCCCGCCATCTGGAACGGGTGGGCGACCACGCCACCAATATCGCCGAGGAGGTGATCTACATGGTCGAGGGGGAAATCGTCCGGCACGCGGAGTACTGATCGTATCGAAATCGACGCCGGCCCGTCCTGAACCCTACAGAAAGGAAAGCATCCATGAGCGACAAAAAGCGCGTCCTGGTCATCTGCGGTCACAACAGCGCCCGGAGCCAGATGGCCGAAACCTTTATCCGGGAAATAGGAGGCGACCGCTTCGAGGTGGAAAGCGCCGGCCTCGAACCGACGACCATCAACCCGCTGGTGGTGGAAGTGATGGTCGAAATCGGCCATGATCTGAGCCAAAAAGGGACCCAGTCCGTGTTTGATCTGTTCAAGGCGGGGCGTCTGTTCGACCATGTGATCACCGTCTGCGATGCGACGTCGGACCGGCGATGCCCGACCTTTCCGGGCGTCGCTCATCGGCTCCACTGGCCCTTTCCCGACCCGGAAAACCTGACCGGATCCCACGAAGAAAAGCTGGACGGGCTCCGGGACATCCGCGACGATATCCGGGACAAGGTCGATACATGGATCCGGTCCCTTGACTGACCCCCGCACCCTTTCTCTCATTCCCATCACCCCGGAGTCGTTTCCGATGAAGCAGTCCCTGGATTCCACCATCTGGCCGTCACGGCTGTCGCGAATCGAATACGCCTTCCAGCCCATCGTCAACATCCACACCGGCGTCTGCTACGGGTGCGAAGCCCTTTTGCGAAACTGCGAGGACGACGGCATCCCCTCCATCAGCCGCTTTTTCGATCAGGCCCATGCCGACGGGGTGCTCTACAATGTCGATCTGGCCCTCCGGGAAAGGGCCATCGAAAAATTCGCCCGCCTCGAGTGGAAGCACCGGGTCAAGCTGTTTTTCAATCTTGACAACCGGGTGCTGGACTCGGAGGATTACCGGGCCGGCAACACCCTCGATATCCTGAAAAAGTTCCGGTTTCCCCAGGACGCCATCTGCTTCGAGATTTCGGAAAAGCACGAAATCCGGCGGACCGATGAAGCGGTCCGGACCCTCGACAGCTACCGGGAGCAGGGGTTTTCCATCGCCGTGGACGACTGCGGCAGCGGGTTCGCGGGGTTGAAGCTGCTCTACCATACCCGGCCCAATTTCATCAAAATCGACCGGTTCTTCATCCAGGACATCGCCGCCGACCCCCACAAGCGGATGTTCGTCTCTTCCCTTGTCAACCTGGCCCATCTCATGGGGGCCATGGTGATCGCCGAAGGGGTGGAGACCGGGGAGGAGTATTACAGTTGCCGGGACATCGGCTGCGACCTGGTCCAGGGGTACCTGATCCAGAAGCCCGAGACCGACCTCCGGCGGCTGAAGAACCGGTACGACCATATCCGGGAATTGAGCCGCTCCGATCGGCGTTACCGGAAAGGACGGGATGAAAAGCTGATCCTCGGCGAAATGACCTGGATCGACCCCCTGCCGCACACCTGCGATCTCACGGAGGTCTTCGAGAAATTCCGCCGCCACAAGGAACGGGCGTTCTTCCCCATTGTCAACCACAACGGCGAACCGCTAGGGGTGATAAACGAAACCAGCTTCAAGGAGTATCTTTACACCCGGTACGGCGGCGAACTTCTGAAAAACCCGGCCGTCAACAAAAACATCGGCCGGTTCATCACCCGCCACCCCATTGCCGACATCCACACCCCCGCTGAAAAGATCCTGGAGATCTACTCCCAGAACGAGAACATGGACGGGATACTCATCGTCGACAACATGCGGTATCTCGGCTTTCTCAGCGCCCATTCCCTGTTGAAGGTTCTGAATGAAAAGAACATCGTCCTGGCCCGGGACCAGAACCCCCTGACCCAATTGCCGGGCAACGCCCTCATCCACGAGTACGTCTCCCGGGCTCTTCAGAATCGGCGCACCGCGCACGTGCTGGTCTATTTCGACCTCGATTATTTCAAGCCCTACAACGACACCTACGGGTTCCGCAATGGCGACCGCGTGATCATGCTCTTCGGAGAACTCCTCAAGGCGCGGACCGAGTATTCGGACGGGTTCGCCGGCCATATCGGGGGCGACGATTTTTTCATGGGCATGGCAAACCTCCCGCTGGAAAAGGCGCTCCGCCATATTGAAGAGATCGCCCGTCAGTTCACCTCGGATGTGGAAAGCTTCTATGACCCCAAGACCATCCAGCGGGGCCATATCATCGCCAACGACCGGAACGGCGTCTCCCAGGCATTCCCCCTGCTGACCGTCAGCGCGGCGGTGGTCTTTCTGCCGGCGGGCCGGGACCGCACCTTCTCCACCGAGGAGATCAGCAAACTGCTGACCCGTGAAAAAAAATCAGCCAAGGCCCTAGCCGACAAAATTTCTGTCGTTCGCCTGCCCAAAGGTCCTGCCCCGGACCCGGCCAACGGCGTCGAACCGCCCATCAGACTGGCCGCCTGGCGCCGCATGCGCCAGGCGGCGCAATGAAACACACCCAAAGGAGGATCGCCGTGAAAACAAACGAAGTGAAACTGAAACGGAAAATGGACGCCGACGCTGTCGGCATGTTGCTGTCGGACCTGGTGGGCGCCTTCAGGCAGGGAACGGTGTGCATCCAGGAGGGCGCTGGATTCGTCACCCTGAACCCGGCCGGTGAAATTCAGGTCGAAATGGTCGCCGGCGGGAAAAAGGGAAAGCAGAAGATCGAGATCGAACTCAGTTGGGAAGAAGCACCGGCGGTTTCCAGCGTTGAAGAACTTCCGATCCGGATCTCCGCCGAGGAACCGGAATTCACGGCGCCCCGGCCGGAAGAAGCGGAAACGGACGAATAGGGTTTAA
>CAYPCE010000337.1:0-3633 GCA_964409085.1 uncultured Desulfobacteraceae bacterium
GGCCGATCTCCTTCCGGGTTTTGTGGATGGCCGGCGCGATGATGTGGGAGGGATGTTCGCCGGCCAACTGGACGATGTATTCCCCCAGGTCGGTTTCGGTCACCTCGATGCCATCGGCCATGAGGGCGGGGTTGAGGCCGATCTCCTCGGTCACCATGGATTTGCCCTTGACGATCCGTTTGACGTCGCGGCGGTGGGCGATCTCCTGTATATAAGCCGCGGCCGCGTCGGCGTCCTCGGCGAAAAAAACGCGGCCGCCCCGGGCCTCGATTTTATCGGCGAGACGCGTCAGCAGGAGATCGAGATGCTCGATGGCATGTTCCCGGATCGCCTTGGCCCTGAAGCGGAGTTCCGGTCCTTCGGGCAAATTCCGGTAGGCCTCGGCCGTCCCCCGGCCGAAACGGTGTTGAAGATTGGCCAGTGCCCGTTGCAACACCGGGTCGGCGATGCCCTTTTCCGCGACATCCTTGTAGTGTTCGCATGTGATCTCCGCCATCCTAATCCTCCCCGGTTTCGGCCAGGAGCTGGGCCAGGTGCAGGGCCTTCACGTCCGCGCCCATCCGGCTTAGGTACCCGCCGATGTTCATGAGACACCCCATATCGCATCCGACAACCGCATCGACGCCGGCTTCGATGATCCGTTGCGCCTTATAGTCCACCATGGCGGTGGAGATCTTTGGATATTTGACGGAAAACGCGCCGCCGAAGCCGCAGCACCTATCCGAATCGGTCATTTCCACCAGTTCGGCCCCCGCCGCGGCGCGAATGAGCTTCCGGGGCTGCTCCCGCACCCCCAGATACCGGAGCGGATGGCAGGAATCATGGAATGTCACGCGACCGGAAAACCGCGCGCCCACGTCGTCGATGCCCAGCACATCCACCAGGTACTGGCTCATCTCGTAGGTCTTGTCCGCCACCCGGCGGGCCCGTTCCAGCCACGGGTCATCCGATCCGAACAGCTCCGGATAATGGCGGCGCACCATGGTCGCGCATGATCCCGAGGGGCAGACGATGGCCTCGCTGTTTTCGAACAGCGCGATGAACCGCTCCGCCGAATTCCGCGCTTCATCGCGATAGCCGGCGTTGAAGGCCGGCTGCCCGCAGCAGGTCTGGTCGACGGGGCAATCCAGCCGGACGCCCACCCGACGCAGCACCTTTACCATGGCCTCGGCCACTTCCGGATAAAAGCCGTCCACCAGGCATTGGATGAACAGCGTCGCGCGTGGGGGATTGGATGTCATAAACGTCTCCGTTGGGCCGGCGCACCGGCCTCGAAAAGCTTTCTTTTTGGCGGCTTCGGCTATAACAGATCCTTCCGGTATTCACAATAAGCGCTTTGCGCCTGGCGGGCGAGTATGGTAAGAAACAAAAGGATAGTACAAAACCCGAGGGGGACTGGGCCTATGCTGGCTAAAGCATCGAAAACACTGTCGCGGAGGGATTATCTCTCCTTGGAACGAAAAGCCGAATTCAAGAGCGAATTCATCGACGGCGACGTATTCGCCATGGCCGGCGCCAGCCGCGAGCACAATCTGATCGCCGCCAATATCGTCCGGACATTGGGAAATCAGCTCATCGATTCGCCGTGCCATGTCTATCCGGGCGACCTGAAGGTCAGGATCGAACGGATGGACGCCTACACCTATCCCGACATCGCCATCGCCTGCGAACCCGAACATTTCGAGGACGACCATCGCGACGTGTTGTTGAACCCATTGGCTCTCATGGAAATTCTGTCTGAATCCACCGAAGCCTACGACCGGGGCGTGAAATTCGCTCATTATCAATTCATACAGTCGTTTATCGAATACATCCTGATTTCTCAGGTTTCGCCCCGGGTGGAACGGTTCGTCCGCCAAAATGACGGCACCTGGATTTATTCGATTTATGGCGCGATGGGCGACATCGTTCCGGTGGGATCGGTCAACTGCGAATTGCCGGTTTCGGAGATCTACAGGAAAATTCGTTTTAAGGATTGATCACAAGCCAAAAGGAGGAAAAAGGGATGGAAGACTGCATCTTCTGCAAGATCATCAAGGGCGAAATTCCCTGCACGAAAGTCTACGAGAACGACGATGTGCTGGCCTTTGCGGACATCAACCCCATCATGGACGGCCACACCCTGATCATTCCCAAGGTTCATGCGGAAAACATTTGGGAGATCGGCGGCGAGTCATTGACGGCCATCCATCTGGCATCCAAAAAGGTGGCGGCGGGGATGAAAAAGGCCCTGGAACCGGAGGGCATCGCCTTTGTTCAACTTAACGGCCGGGGCGTCAACCAGATCGTAATGCACTATCACCTTCATCTGGTCCCGAGGCCAAAGGGCGCGCCCGAACTCCCGCTGACCGGCTGGGAGATGATTCCGGGCGACATGGACAAAATCAAAAAGATCGCCGGCGATATTGCCGGCGCGATTCAATGATATCGATAAACGATGCGGCGTCTCGACAGCCCTTCACTCCTCAATTCTGGATAACGCGATGCCGCGCGGCGCGGTCGGCTTCGGCATTTTGAGGCCTCCATTTCCCCCAATACGTCCGATGGTTCAACGATCTTCCCAGTTCCGACAGAAACCGGGCCCGGGGAATTTCCCTCGCCCCGAACCGGATGAGGTGGTCGGTTTTGACCTGGCAGTCGATCAGGTCGAACCGCCATGCCTTCAAACGGTCCACCAGGGTCACGAACGCCGCTTTGGAGGCGTTGCTTTCCCGGGTGAACATCGACTCCCCGAAAAACGCGTGGCCCAAAGAAACGCCGTAGAGCCCCCCCGCCAGCTGCCCGTCCCGCCAGGCCTCGGCGGAATGGGCGAATCCGGATTCGTGGAGGGCGCAATAGGCGGTGACCATTTCGTCGGTGATCCAGGTGCCTTCGCCGTTGTCCAACCGGATGGCGGCGCAGGCCGTGATCACATCGTGGAAGGCCCGGTCGAAGGTGATCTGGAATCGTTCCTGGCGGAGAATTTTTCGCAGGCTTCGGGAGATCCGGAGTTCCTCGGGATAGAGGACGAGGCGGGGATCGGGGGACCACCAGATGATCGGATCTCCCTCGGCGTACCAGGGGAAAATGCCCATCTGATAGGCCAGCAACAGCCGTTCCTGGCCCAGATCCCCCCCAACGGCCAGGAGCCCGTCCTTCCGCGCCCGATGGGGGGAAGGGAACTCGATGCGGTCGGAGAGGAGAAAAACGGGCATCAGTGGTAAGAGAAGGTCAGTTTGTCATCCTTCAGATCCACCTGGACGTTGCCCCCCTTCTCCAGTTGCCCGAACAGGATCTCGTCGGTCAACTGGTCCTTGATTTCGGTCTGGATGACGCGGGACAACGGCCGCGCACCGTACCGGGGGTCGTGGCCTTTTTTGGCCAGCCAGGTCCGGGCCGCCTCGGACAGGGTCAGCACGACCTTTTTGGCGGCCAGTTGCAGGTTGAGTTCCCGGATGAACTTGTCGACGATCCGCTTCATGATGTCCACGTTGAGGGCGCTGAACGTGATGATGCCGTCCAGCCGGTTGCGGAATTCCGGGCTGAAAAAGCTTTCCACCGCCTTTTTTCCCTTGCTATCGGGGTCGTACTGGACGTTGCCGAACCCGATGGACTGGGCGCTCATCTCCCGGGCCCCGGCGTTGGAGGTCATGA
>CAYPCE010000338.1:0-1196 GCA_964409085.1 uncultured Desulfobacteraceae bacterium
TGCGGGCCAGCCGGTGGGCGCATCCCACCTGCATGACGCCGGGCTTTTCGTTGTTCTCGAAGAGCAGGGGGCGCTCGATGCACCCGGTGGCCGCCACCATGGCGCCGGCCCGGATCTGGAGGTACCGGCTGTCGAAGGGATCGTCGTCGGTTCCCTGCTGGACCGCCGTGATCAGATTGTCGTGGTAGGCGCCGGTCATGGCGGCGTTAGTGAAAACCCGGATGTTGGGGGCCTTTTCCACCTGACCGGCCAGCTCCCGGGCCCGTTCGTAGAGCCGTCCGCCGCCGGGATGGGCTGTGTTCCGGTATTCGAAGAACCCGCCCAGCCAGGGACGGGCCTCCAGCAGGATCACCCGCAGTCCGGCCTCGGCCGCGGCCAGAGCCGCGCACATGCCGGCTGGCCCGCCGCCCACCACGCAAACGTCGGCTTTGGGATACAGTTCGTCAAAGACGCCGGTGATCTCGAAATCGGGGGCGATGGCGCCCAGCCCGGCCTGCTTCCGGATCCGGTTGATGGCCAGGGGCCAGACCGGGGCGGGTTTGTGCATGGTTTTGTAATAGAAGCCGGCGGGCATGGCGAAGCTCAGGGCGTCCATGAACCCCAGCAGGTCCCGATCGGCGCTGCCCACCACGTTCTGGGCCTTGACGGTCATCCCCGCTTTGGCGGGGACCGTCTCGGTGCGGACGTTGGGGACGCCGTCCACCGCCATGGTGGTGTTGCTGCACTCGCCGTCCAGGCTGTAGAGGCCCCGGGGGCGATGGTATTTTAAGCTCCGGCCGAAGATGCGGACCCCGTTGGCGTAAAGGGCCGTGGCGATGGTGTCGCCGGCCGCGGCCGGATGGGCCTTGCCCCGGTAGTGGATGTCCCGCCGGGATTCCGGTCGGATCCGCAGGGTCGGCAGATGGGTCAATCGATTCATTATATGTACCTCGCTTTTCCCGTGGTCACTTTTGGGCCGCGCTGTCGGGGCCGTCGGTTTCCATGCCGGTTCTGGTGTCGCGATGGGTGGTGAACCACGCGCCGCAGCCATCCCGGTGAAACCACCATTCCTTCTGGACCCCGGCGACGCAATTGTTCATGTGGACGTAATCGCACCATCGTTCGGGGGTCATCCCCGCTTCGTCCGGGCGGGGGCCTTTGTCCTCTCCGCCGTACCGGAATTCATAGCCGTTGCGCTCCCCGCAGATGGGGCAGGT
>CAYPCE010000338.1:1296-3628 GCA_964409085.1 uncultured Desulfobacteraceae bacterium
GGCCATGAACTGGGCCATGTATTTGCCGGTGACCGTGGAGGATTTGAAGCCGAAGTAGCCCCACCCGCAGTCCACGTAATAGCCTTCGATGGGATCGTTGCCGTCCATGATGGGGGCCATGTCCGGGGTCATGTCGGCCAGGCCGGCCCAGTGGCGCATGAACTTGACGCCTTTGAGGCAGGGCAGCATCTCGGTGAGGGCCTCGGCCTGGTGCTTGATGTAATAGGCGGTGGTGTCGGTGGTGTAGTTGGGCCAGGGGTCCATGTGGGCCCCGGTGGCGATTTCGCCCTTTAAGGTCTGGTTGCAGTAGCAGTGGTAAGTGCCCGAGGAGACCACATGGTCGAGGAGGGGCTTTAACGGCTGGGTCACCATGGCCTGGATGGTCAGCACGCTGATGGGCAGCCGCTGTCCCAGAAAGGCGTGGGATAGGGCGGCGGCGTAGCCGCCGGCGGCGTTGAGGACCCGGGGCGTCTGGATCTTGCCCCGGTCGGTGTCCACCGAAACGACCTTGCCCTGGGAGGTGTTGATGCCGGCGACCTCGGTCCCCTGGTGGATGTGGGCGCCGCGTTTGGCCGCGCCCTTGGCCAGCCCCCAGACCACTGCGTCGTGGCGGACGATGCCGCCGGGGGGATGATACATCCCGCCGAAGACGGGGTACCGGGGCCGGTCGGAGATGTCCAGGGCCGGGACCAGTTCCTTGCACTCCTTGGGATCGAGGAGCTGGCTCTTGACGCCGTGGAACTGGGCCGTGGACACGTTGAGGCGCATGGCCTTGAGGGTGGCTTCGCCGTGGGCCAGGTTGAGGTTGCCGCAGTTGTAGAACATCAGGTTGAAGTCGAGTTCCCTGGTCAGGACCGGCCAGAGGTCGAGGGCCTCCTTGTAGAGCGGGACGTTCTCCTGGGTCCGCTGGTTGGCCCGGACGATGGCGGTGTTCCGTCCCGCGCCGCCGAAACCGATGTAGTTCTTCTCGATGACGGCCACGTCGGTGATGCCGTGGTCCCGGGCCAGGAAATAGGCGGTGGCCAGCCCGTGCAGTCCGCCGCCGATGATGACCGCATCGTATGCGGTTTTCATGGGCGCCCGGGGCCAGAGTCGCTTCGATTTTCCGAACATGGGATGTCTCTCCTCTTTGCAGGCGGTCGCGCAACGGTCAGGCAGCACCTGGATGCCGACACCGCGCTTGTTCATAGGCCATTTTCGGGCCCATCATGACAGCCGGTATTTCAAATGAAAGAAAATATGTCAATAAAAAAATGGAGCCGTCATCATATTTTTATTGTCCCAAGCGGCGATTATTTAGGCGGGGAAGAGGTGGGAGTTGTTTAAAGTAATGAATTCAAAAAAATTATGTTGCTTTTTTCGGGCTTCATGGGGTATGGGTGGGGCAAGGGAGATGCGCCCTGAAACCTGAAAGGCCATCCGGTTTCGGACCAAAAATGACAAAGGATATTTCAAAAATGACAGGCCAGACCCTCCATCCCATGCTCAAAACCATCATCGACCAGCGGCCGGGGCTGACCCCCAAGGGCAAGTTGCTGGCGGACTACATCGTGGAAAATCCCCGGAAGGTGATCTTCATGACCACTAAGGAGCTGTCCGAGTCTTGCCGGGTGAGCGAGGCGACGGTGGTCCGGTTTGTGGCCCAGGTGGGATTCCGGGGCTATACGGAGTTTCTCCAGTCCCTTCGGAACGCGGTGGACACCGACCTGACCCTCCTGGACCGCATGGAGCTGACCGATTTTACCAGCCCGTCGGCCCAGCGGTTCCAGCGGATGATCTACCGGGAGATGGACAACCTGCGGCAATTATATGAAGAGGTGGATGTGGAGGCGGTAGAACGGGTCACGGCCCTGCTGGACGGCGACGAACCCGTCTATGTGGTCGGCTCCCGGCTCTCCTACACACTGGCCTATTACATGGGGTGGAGCCTCATCAAGATTCGGCCGGGCATCCAGATCCTGAAAGGCAGCGACAGCACCGCCATCGACCGCCTGACCGTGGCCCCGGCCGACAGCCGGGTGATCGTCATCGCCACCTCCCGCTACCCCAACGAACTCATCCGCATCTGCCGCTGCGCCGTCCGCCTCGGGCTGAAACTGGTGGTCCTCTCCGACAGCGCCGACTGCCCCATGAACGGCTTCGCCCACGAAAAACTGATCGCCCCGTCGCGGCACATCCCCATCGTGGGAAATCCCACGGCCCTGTCATGCCTGATCAGTCATTTGTTCCACGAGCTGGCGGCGAGGCGTAAAGATGCGTTCAAAGCGCATCAGGAAAAGCTGGAGATGTCGTATCGGGAGAATGATATTTTGTTTAATATTGAGAAGGGGAG
>CAYPCE010000339.1:0-3603 GCA_964409085.1 uncultured Desulfobacteraceae bacterium
CCGCCCACGGCGTGGGCGATGCCGTGCATGGCGCCCAGGCCCTTCTCGAAGGCGATGGCGCCCATGATGGAGGCGGCCATCATGTAAACCCGGGGCTCCAGCTTCCGGCCGTCGGTGAAAGCGGGCCGGAACCAGTTTTTGATGTACGCGACCCCCTGGACGGCGATGGCGTCCAGGATGGGATGGAAGCCGGGGCTGCAATAGGCTTCGAGGTTGTGGGCCAGGGCGTCCATGCCGGTGGTAGCGGTAAGATACGGAATTAATCCCCGGGTCAATTCGGGATCGGCCACCACGATGGCGGGCATCAGGTCGGGGTGGCAGAGGCTGACCTTGGCGCCAGACACCGGGTCGAGGATGACGGCGTTGGCGTCCACCTCCGAGCCGGTACCGGCGGTGGTGGGGACGGCGATGACGGGCGGCACGGCCCGGAGCGGGGATAGGGGGGCCGGTGCGCCGGATCGGTATCCCCACAAGGCCGTCGGGCCGACGGTGGTTGACAGGGCCACCGCTTTGGCGGCGTCCAGGACGGAGCCGCCCCCCACGGCGATGATGCCGTTGTATCGTCCTTCCAGGAAGGTCCGGGCGCCGGACAGGACGACCTGGCCGTCAGGCTCCGCACGGATGCCATCGAACAGGCCGATGCCGATGGTCTCCCGGCGGCAGGCGGTGAGGATGCGGCGGATGAACGGCCGGCGGGTCAGTTTGACGTCGGTAATGAGCAGGGGCCGGGTGATTTGGAGGGCCCAGCAGATGGCCGGCAGTTCCCGGATGCGGCCCGCGCCGAACCGGATTTCAGTGGGGTGCCGCCAGGTGGCCTGGAGGGTGTTGATTTTGGGCCGTTTGGGCGAGGTCATTTTTTCCTTTCAGGTTTTCCACGGGTGGACGAGGTGGACGGCGTGGACAGGGTGGACAAAGTGG
Organism: uncultured Desulfobacteraceae bacterium; assembly: GCA_964409085.1. Taxonomy (GTDB): domain Bacteria; phylum Desulfobacterota; class Desulfobacteria; order Desulfobacterales; family JAABSP01; genus JAABTD01. The sequence goes on from CAYPCE010000339.1 coordinate 919, forward strand.
ACCTGCGGATGCGCAAGGCCCGATGGTCATGCGTACGCGACCCGGTCCAGGCCCAATTCCACCAGCTTTTCCGGCGTGGGGGCGCCGGTTCCGTCCCATCCTCTGGAGTCGTAGTATTCGGCCAGCATCCGCTTGAGGTCCGGCGTCCGTCCTTTGGCCCCGCCCTCCCGGAGGGGCGTCGCCATGCGGGGTGGCAGAGTGTCGTCCGACGACCGGACCCCGCAGCGGAGATTGTAAAGCCGCTTCAGATTGAAAATCCGTTCTCCGGTTCGGAGGAAATCGGCCATGTCGCCTTCCCACCCCGTGGTCAGCCGAAGACAGGTCAGCAGGTCGGATACGGTGACGCCGGCGTAAAGGACGAATTTGCAGATCTTCAGGGAATCCAGCAGACCCATGAGGTTCTGCATTCTGGCGGCCATGACTCCCTTGCCGGCGGTGGCGAACCGGTCGAGGGGCTGTTCGTATCCCAGTTCCGGAACCGCAAGGGACCCTTCCAGGGCGTGGGTGAGACCGGCCAGGTGGCAGGCCCCCCGGTTGGAGGTGGCGTAGGAGATGGCGGAGCTGAAATAGGCCCGGGGGTCGTGGGCCGGGAATTCCAGCCCTTTGACGTGGACGGCGAAGGGGGCGGCGTCTGGTCCGATGTGTTCCGCGGCTTTTTTGACGCCCCGGCCCAGGACCTGTCCGAACCCCTCGTTTTCGCCGATGAGGCGGACGATCTCCAGCAGGGCGCCGGCGTCCCCCCAGCGGAGGGCCATGCCGCCCAGATCGGTCTCGGTGATGAGCCCCCGGTCGAAGGCCTCCATGGCGAAGGCGACGGCAGCGCCCACGGAGATGGTGTCCATCCCGTACCGGTTGCACAGGTCGTTGGCCTGGCAGATGGCGGCCAGGTCGTCCACCAGGCAATAGGCCCCCAGGCTGGCCAGGCTCTCGTATTCGGGGCCCGCCCCTTTTTCGACGGCGTATCGGTCGGTTCTAAAGGCCACTTCCCGGCCGCAGCCGATGGGGCACGCGCCGCAGGCGAAACGGCCGTTCAGGTAGGTCTCCGCCAGCCGCTCGCCGGTGATCTTTTCCGCGGCCCCCCATTTTCCCCGGCTGAAATTCCGGATGGGCATGTCGCCGGAGGCCTCCAGGCACATCAGCCCACCGGAGGTGCCGTATTGCCGCAGGTAGGCCGACGACGCCTTGATCCGGCCTAGCATGTCCTTGACGTGGGACCGCAGCCCGTCCGGGTCGGCGGCTGACGCCTTCCTGGTTCCCGAAACCACGATCCCCTTCACCCCCTTGGCGCCCATGACCGCGCCAAGACCGCACCGGCCGGCGGCCCGGCCGTGCCGGCCGTCGTGCATCACCGAGGCCAGCACCACTTGCCGCTCCCCGGCCGGGCCGATGGCGGCGATTTCCGCCTTGGGGCCGTGGATTTCCTTGATCGCGTCGGCGGTTCTGTAGGCGTCCAGGCCCCAGAGAGGGGACCCGTCTTCGATCCTCACCGAATCCTCGTCGATGACGATGACCACCGGTCGGGAAGACGCGCCCCGGATCTCCAGAACGTCCAGGCCCGCGCCCCGCAGCCGGGTTCCCCAGCGGCCGCCCACGTCGCTTTCGGCGAAGATGCCGGTCAGGGGGGATTGGGCCACGACGGCATGGCGTCCCGTGGACGGGATCCGGGTCCCGGTGAAGGGACCGGCGGCGAAGATCAGGCGGTTGTCCGGGCCGAGAGGATCGGCGTCCTTTCCGGTGTGGTCGAAAAGAAGTCTGGCGCCCAGGCCGCTGCCGCCGATGTAGTCCCGCAGGAAAGCATCCGGGATGTCGGCGACTTCATAGAGACCGGTGCCGAGATCGATTTCGAGGCGTTTATTGAAGTCGCTGTGCATTCGGGTAACTCCCTATGAAACCGGCGGAAAGCCGGCTCCGGCCCTCGGATGATCATGATTTCAAACAGCGTCGAATCCACTCCCTGAATGGACCGGTCCGGTCAAAATCCCGCACCATTTCGGTGAGTTTCGATGCCGTTTTCTTCCCGAGGACCGGTTCCACGAGCCATAAAAATTTGGCCTCCAGTTCCGCATCGGTGGGAAGTCCGCTGGCCGGGTCCCATTTGGCGGACATGACACCCGATTTGATGGACCGTCCATCCGTCGTCTCGACCACGACCTCGGCCAGGGCCTTGGCCGGGAATTCGCGATTGAACCGGTCGGCCGTCGTTACGTCGATCCGGTCCATGAGGGCGTGGATATCGGCGTCGAAAAGGCGGGGGGGCAGGGTCTGGGCCGGGCCGACCTCGCCGTCCAGCAGGGCCGCGGCGATGGGGAAGGCCATGTTGTACTGGGCTTCTTCGGTGTCGGCGGGATGGGCACGGCTCAGGGCGGCGGCTTCGGTGAAGGTGGCGACGTTGATGGCAACGATCTCCGACGGGGATAGACCGGCATCCCGCTGGATTTTCAGGGCCCCCTCGACCGCGGGTTGCGCCCACCGGCAGGCGGAATAGGGTTTGAAATAGAGGTTGAGGAACATGTACTCCCGGCCGACGCCCTCGATCCAGGCCGGTTCCGGGCCGTCGCTGAACAGGGGCTGGATGCCAGTGAATCCCTTTTCGGCCATGAGCACGGCGGACATGGCCGCCATGCATCCCCATCCGATGGCGTCCTTGACCATGGCGGGGACGGCGATCCCCTTCATCATGGGGGC
>CAYPCE010000340.1:0-3598 GCA_964409085.1 uncultured Desulfobacteraceae bacterium
GGACCAGTTGAAAGAAGAAGACAGCAGCCGCTCCCCGGAAACGGCGATCGGGATCTGGCTGCGGATAAGCGACAGCAGCACCCCGCCCTGTTCGATGTCGTTGACCAGCACGAAGCCCGCCAGTTTGTCGTCCCGGAAAACCAGTTTCCGGTACCGCTTCCGGGCCGGGTCGAGGCGGCTGACGGTTCTGTAGACCGAGTCGGTTTCCGGCGTGGTGACGCCGCCGGTCATGACGTCCATGTCGAAAATCCGGATGACGTTCCGGCTCAGGCTGCCGGCGTGGGCCACGGACCGGCCGGCCATGTTCATGCCGGCGATCCGCCCTCCATCCACCGCCTCGGGCCAGATGGCGTTGACCCACCGGGATTTCCGGGCGATGTCCATGCCCTCGGCCACATCGCCGGCGGCATAGATCCCTTCGACACTGGTCTCCTGGTGCGCGTCCACCAGGACCCCCAGATCCACCTTGATCCGATCCCGGGGCACGAAGGAGCGGGCCGGCAGCACCCCTTTGCCGATGACCACCATGTCGCAGGGCAGGGTCGAGCCGTCGGAAAGCACGGCCCGCTCCACCCGTCCGCGTCCCTCGAAGGCCGTCGCCGCCACCCCCACGCGAACATCGAGGCCCCGGGCCGTCAACTCTTCCCGGATCATCCCCCCGGCGGTGGCATCCACTTGCAGAGAAAGGGGATGGCCCGACCGGATCAACAGGGTCACCGCGATCCCCCGCCGCAGAAGCCCATAGGCCGCTTTGAACCCGACCAGACCGCCGCCCAGCACCAGGGCCCGGCGGACCTTGGGCAGGGCGTCCAGCATGGATCGGACATGGCCTTCGGTTCGCATGTAGAAAATATGTTTGAGGTCCAGGCCGTCGGCCTTGATGGGTCGGGGATCGGCCCCGGAAGCGATGAGCAGTTTGTCGAAAGGGACGGTGTCGCCGTTCTCGACCGAGACCGTCCGGTTGTCCACATCGATGCCCTCGACCCGGGCCCCGAGAATCGGGGTGATGTTCAACGCTTCATAAAACCGGTCGCCACGGATGGGCAGGGCGTCCGGGGTAATGGCGCCCTCCAGGACCAGGCTGATCATGGGGCGGCAATAAGGGGGAAACGGCTCGTCACCGATAAGGGTGATCTCTCCTTCCGGATCCAGCCTGCGGATGGTTTCGGCCGCATGAACGCCCGCGATTCCGTTACCGATCATCACATACGCCATGGCCATCTCCTTACTGATCTGTTCAAATGAAATGATTGAAACCATACCAAAAGAATGAACGACCATCAAGTCTATTCATGGGACATCTTCCCCGAATGCCGCCGAAGAGGCGATTGCGGTTGCAAAAGTCTCAATTTATGATAAGGGAGAGCACAATTGACGGGTTGAACCCATTGATTTTGCCAATTGTCACGCAATTCAGCATGTCCCGTCCAGGCCATGGCCGGTGAGTCCATCATGTTGCAGAGGAGAAAACGATGCAGACCTTAAAACTTCATATCTACAAACCGGGGAAAGCCGATGCGGAAACCAAAATTTCCATCCCCCTTTCGGTCCTCCACATCTCGGAAAAGCTCCTGCCCAAACGGGTCAAAGATACCCTGGAAAAGGAGGGGATGGACCTGAGCGAACTCGGCAGCCTCTTCGCCAAGCAGGGGCCCAAGGGGAAGCTCATCGAAGTAGAAAACCCCACTGAACGATTGGTCATTCTGATCGAATAATCATTGAACGGCATAAAAACCGCCGAAACCTGCCGCCGGTGCGGGGTCGCACCGGCGGCAAACCACCACGACACGCAGGAGCAATCGGGTTATGTCCGACCAGACAAACGACGCCAGGGAAAACGAAGAAGGAAAAACGTTCTCGGAACTGATCGACGCCTACAACGAGGGAATGGGGGAAGACCTCCAGGTGGGCGACCAGGTGGAAGGGGAGATCATCGCCATCGGCCGGGACACCGTGTTCGTCAACACGGGCTCCAAGATCGACGGGGCCGTGGACCGCGAAGAACTGCTGGACGAAAACGGGGAACTGCCCCACGCCGTCGGCGACAAACTGACCCTCTACGTGGTGTCGGTGAACGAAAACGAGATGCGCCTTTCCCGGGCCATCTCCGGCATCGGCGGCCTACGGATGCTCCAGGACGCCCACGAGGGGAAAATCCCCGTGGAGGGCAAGGTCAAAGGCCAGGTCAAGGGCGGCTTCCACGTGGAGGTCCTCCAGCGCCGGGCCTTCTGCCCCATCAGCCAGATCGATACAAGATACGTCGAGACCCCTGAAGACTATATCGGCCAGACCCTTTCCTTTCTCGTGGTCCGGCTGGAGGAAAAAGGCCGGAACATCGTCCTCTCCCGGCGGGAGCTGCTGGAAAAAGAACAGGCGGCGGCCCGGGACGAATTCCTCAAGACCGTCTCCACCGGCGACGTCACCGAGGGCCGCGTCACCCGGCTGATGCCCTACGGCGCCTTCGTGGAACTCTTTCCCGGCCTGGAGGGGATGGTCCACGTGTCGGAGCTGAACTGGTCCCGGGTGGAGAACCCGGCCGACGTGGTCTCCCCCGACGATCGGGTCACGGTCAAAATCCTCGATATCTCCGAAGGCCAGAAGCCGGGCGAAATCAAGCTCTCCCTCTCCATGAAGGCCACCACCGGCGATCCCTGGGAGACGGTGACCGACCGGTTCTCGGAAGGGGAGAAGGTCCGCGGCAAGGTGACCCGGTGCGTCGATTTCGGCGCCTTCGTGGAGATCGCCCCCGGCATCGAGGGGCTCGTCCACATCAGCGAAATGAGCTACAAAAAGCGGGTCCACAAGCCCGAAGACGTCGTTTCCGAGGGCGAAGCCGTCGATGTGACGGTCAAAGAGATCGATCCGGACCGGAAACGGATCAGCCTTTCTCTCCGGGACGCCGAAGGCGACCCCTGGGTCGACGTGACCTCGAAATACACCGTGGGCGGGACGGTCCAGGGAACCGTCGAGAAAAAGGAGAAATTCGGCATCTTCGTCGCCCTGGAGCCGGGGGTCACCGGCCTGTTGCCCAAATCGAAGATCCGCAAAAGCCAGCACGCCGGCGAGATCGAAAAACTCGGGGTGGACGAGCCCATCACCGTGCTGGTGGAGGAGATTCACCCCCAGGACCGGAAGATCACGCTGGGGCCCACCGACGCCAAAGAGGAGGGGGACTGGCGCGACTACGCCCCGGCGGAGTCCAGGGACGCCGGCCTGGGAACCCTGGGAGAAAAACTGAAGCAGGCGCTCAAGGACAAGCAGTAACACAGGACGTCTTCCATGGAATTTGAATCGGTTATCGGGCTGGAAGTCCACGCCCAGCTCAAGACGGACACCAAAATTTTTTGCAATTGCTCCACGGCGTTCGGGGCCCCGCCCAACACCCACGTCTGCCCGGTCTGCCTGGGCATGCCGGGGGTCCTGCCGGTGCTCAACCGGAAAGTGGTGGACTACACCCTCCGGACGGCCCTGGCCACCGGCTGCGAGATCCAGCGGGAGAGCCGCTTCGCCCGGAAAAATTATTTCTACCCGGACCTGCCGAAAGGGTATCAGATCTCCCAGTACGAACTCCCCATCGCCCGGAACGGCCATCTCGACA
>CAYPCE010000341.1:0-3596 GCA_964409085.1 uncultured Desulfobacteraceae bacterium
CCCCATTGAAGTATTGCCGCCAAGGAAAAATGTTCCTCCCATTGAATACGGCAGTCGAATGAAGCCCGAATTCCGAAAAGGAGGCACCCAATGAATGTATCTGTAAAATGGAAACCGTTCAGAGCGGGTTTGCCGGTGAAAGTGATACCGCGTTTTCGGAAGAGTCAGCGGAGGAGGGGAGGGCAGCCGGCCCATCCCCTCTCCAAATGGACAAACGCCCGCCACCTCTGTCTCGATCACTGGCTTTCCGCTGTCATCAAAAAATCGAGATCACCCAGGTACATACCGGATCTGCCGTTCGAAGATCCTCCGGGGGGTGGTCAGGGCTTCCGGTCCCGGACCGGTGGAGATCGACGCAGACGGGTTGGTCAGAATGGTCCGTTGTGGATTTCGCCGGGATCAGTAATCCGCGTGCCGGACGATTTCCCCTTCGACCATGTAGATCACCTCTTCGGCGATGTTGGTGGCGTGGTCGCCCACCCGCTCCAGATGGCGGGAGATGAGAAAGAGGTTGAGCAGGTGGCGGATGTCGTCGGGGTTCCTCTTCATGGCGGACTTGATCTGGTCGTAGGCGTCGTGGTGGAATTTGTCCACATCGTCGTCCAGAAGACAGACCTTGAAGGCGATGTCCGCATCCAGGTTGACCAGGGCGTCGAGGCTCATGCGGAGCATGGCGGCGACCTTTTCCGTCATGGGGGTGTAATCGTGGCGGAAATCGGAGGTGTTGTTCTGTTTGGCGATGGAGGTGATCCGCTGGGCGATGTTGACCGTCTCATCGGCGATCCGCTCCAGATCGTTGTTGATTTTGATCACGGCGATGAGGAACCGCAGATCCACGGCCACGGGCTGGTGGAGGGCCAGCACCTTGAGGCATTCCTCTTCGATCTCCACTTCGATTTCATCGATTTCGTAGTCTTTCTTGATGATCTGGCCGGCCTCGAAGAGGTCCCGTTTCTCGATGACCCGGCTGATTTTGTGGACCCGGTCCTCCACCAGAGCCCCCAAAGACAGGACCCGGTTTTTGATTTTGTCCAGTTCCTTCTGCAGATGTCTGAGCATCGATCGTTTCTCCATTAGCCAAACCGTCCTGTGATGTAGTCCTCGGTCTGTTTCAACCGGGGTCGGGTGAACAAGGTGTCCGTGTCTCCCACTTCGATGAGCTTGCCCATGTAGAAAAAGGCGGTGATGTCGGATACCCGGGCCGCCTGCTGCATGCTGTGGGTCACGATGATGATGGTGTATTCCTTTTTTAACTCGTGGATCAGATCCTCGATCTTCTGGGTGGCGATGGGGTCCAGGGCCGAGGCCGGCTCGTCCATGAGCACCACCTCCGGTTCGACGGCCAGGGCCCGGGCGATGCAGAGCCGCTGCTGCTGGCCGCCGGAAAGCCCCAGGGCCGACTCGTGGAGCCGGTCTTTGACCTCGTCCCACAGGGCCGCCCGCTGGATCGACTCGGTCACCCGCTGTTCGATCAGGCTTTTGTCCCGGATTCCGTTGACCCGGAGGCCGTAGGCCACGTTCTCGAAAACGCTCTTGGGAAACGGGTTGGGTTTCTGAAACACCATGCCCACCCGCCGCCGGAGCATGACCACGTCGAGGGAGGGATCGTAGATGTCTTCATTCTCCAGCATGATCTTCCCCTCCACCCGGGCGATGGGGATGAGGTCGTTCATGCGGTTGAGGCACCGGAGATAGGTCGACTTGCCGCATCCCGACGGCCCGATGAGAGCCGTGACCTGCTGTTTCTTGAACGCCAGCGACACGTCGTGGAGGGCCTGGAAATTGCCGTAGTAAAAATCGAGGTGTTCCGACGTCATTTTGACGCCGTTTGATGTTGAATCGCTCATTTGGGTTATCCTTTCAGCCGCTTGCGGAGCCGGGCCCGCCAGACGATGGCGATCAGGTTCATGCCGAGAACCAGGGTGATCAGCACCAGGGCGGTGCCGTACTGGAGGGGCCGGGTCGCCTCGATCTCGGTGCCGGCCGTGGCCAGAACGTAGATGTGGTAGGGCAGGGCCATGATCTCGCTGAAGATGGATTCCGGCAGGTCGGGCGTGAAGAAGACCGCGGCGGTAAACATGATGGGGGCCGTTTCGCCGGCGGCCCGGCTCAGCCCCAGAATGCCGCCCGTGAGGATCCCCGGCAGCGCCGACGGCATCACCACCCGGTAGATGGTCTGCCATTTGGTGGCGCCCAGCCCGAGGGAGGCTTCCCGGTAGGTGTCCGGCACGGATTTCAACGCTTCCTCCGTGGAGCCGATGACCACCGGCAGGCTCATGGCGCCCAGGGTGAGGGCGCCCGCCAGAATGCTGACGCCCATCTTCAGATAGATGACGAAAAACGCCAGCCCGAAAAGGCCGAAGACCACGGAGGGCACGCCGGCCAGGTTGTTGATCCCCAACCGGATGGCCCGGAGCACCTTGCCGGGCCGCGCGTATTCGTTCAGATAGATGGCCGAGGCCACGCCGATGGGCATGGCCACGAGGATGGCGCCGACCCCCAGCAGCACCGTGCCCACGATGCAGGGGAGAATGCCCCCCTGGGTCATGGCTTCCCTGGGGGGTTGGGAAAGGAATTCCCATGTGATGGCGCCGATGCCGTTTTTGACCATGAAAAAAACAATGATGAACAGCGCCAGCCCGTTGATGACGGCGGAGAGCCGGAAAAGGGAAAAGATCGCCTTCTGGATGGTCTGCCGCCGGCGCTGTTTCCGCACCGCTGTCTGATGGATCACCGACCGGGTCCCCGGGGGCGTCGCTGCCCGCTCCGCCGATTTGGGCTTTTTTTCTTTGTCGGGCGCCGCTTCGGTGTATTCTTCCTGGGTAATGTCCATTTTGCTGTACCTCATTAAAGTGACGCCTCTCCAACCTGCCGGTATCGGGTGGCGATGATGTCCGCGATGATGTTGAAAAAGAGGGTGAACAGAAACAGGACGATGCCGGTGGCGAACAGGGCGTAATAATGGTCGCCCCGGAAGGGCGCTTCCGCCATCTCGGCGGCGATGCTGGCGGGCATCGGCCGCACCGGATCGAAGATGGACGAGGGAATCATGGCGGCGCCGCCGGCCACCATCAGCACCACCATGGTCTCGCCCACGGCACGGGATATCCCGAGGATAACGGAAGTGGCGATGCCGGAGATGGAAGCGGGGACCACCACCCGGAAAATGGTCTCCCACTGGGTGGCGCCTAAAGCCAGGGACCCTTCCCGCAAGGCGTTGGGAACGCTGTAGATGGCGTCTTCCGAAATGGAGCAAATGGTGGGAATCGACATGAAGGCCAGCATCAGCGCCGCATTGAAAAGGTTGAGGCCCGTCGCCACATCGAAAACATTTTGGAGAAACGGCGCCACGATCACCATGCCGAAAAATCCGATGACCACCGACGGCAGGGCCGCTAAAAGCTCGACAATGGGCTTGAAGATTTCGGCCACCCGTTTCGAGGCCAGCTCCGCCAGGTAGATCGCCGTCATCACGCCCAGTGGAATCGCAATGACCGCGGACACCGCGGTGACGGACAGCGATGCGATGATGAGCGGAAAAATGCCGAAATCCGGCGGATCGGAGGTCGGATACCAGTAAACGCCGAAAAGAAAGT
>CAYPCE010000342.1:0-3587 GCA_964409085.1 uncultured Desulfobacteraceae bacterium
CGAATCTGTCCGGATTGACGCCATCGATTTTCCATCCCCACAAAATAGACAATACAATGAAAACGCCGCCATATGCAGCATAGACACGACCGAAGTTGGCCGGCTGCAAGGTGGGAATCACGCCGTCCCGCAAGAATAAAGTAGCAGATAGATTTCGCTATCATTTTAAATGGATAACCTGTTTCGGCAATGATAGGTCGGGTTCGTGCGGGACGGAAAGCTGGCGCCCGGCGGCGGGTGCTTTCGATTTCAGGAGCCAGCCTCCCCGCCCCCGGGAATCCGCCGGCTGTGCGGATCGACATCCGGATGGTCGGCGGCCCGGGCCAGTTCGGTCTGCATGGCGTCGTCGGTGAAGTGTTCGAGCTGGTGGGCCGGGAAATGGGCCGCGCCGGCGTCGATGCCGAGTTTCTGGAAGAGATAGGATTCCCACAGGCGATGGGACCGGATCAGGTCCCGTCCCTTGTCGAGGCCGTCGGGCGTGGCTTCGATCTGCGGGCCGCTCCGCCGGACCCATCCCTTTCGCCGGAGATCCCAGAGAGCGGCCCGGACCCATCCCTCCGACCCCAGGGCTTTGACCAGGTCCGTCACCGTCGCCTCGCCGGCCCCCTGGGGGGCCAGTTCGTCGTACCGGTAGAGGAAGCCGAGGATGTCGTCCCGGGTGATTTTGAGGGTTAAAAGCCCCTGGGTGACGAACCGGCTGAGGAGGCCGTACCGGGGGGCCAGCAGGAAGACCGCCAGGAAGATCAGGCCGGCGGCCACCGCCATCATCCCGGCGGTGGAGGTGTCCCGGAACCCGAACCAGGTGGGGACGGTGATGGCGCCGATGTGGCCGATGACGGCGCAGAGGGCGGCGATGACCTGGCTGAGGAGGAGCATTTTCCAGAGCCGGTCCGTCAGCAGGTAGGCCGTGGCGCCCGGCACGATGAGCATGGCGATGACCAGGATGCTGCCCACGCTCTCGAAGGCCGCCACGACGGTGGCCGCCACCAGGGTCATGAGGGCGTAGTGCATGGTCTCGGCGTGGATGCCCAGGGCCGTGGCCAGGGCCGGGTCGAAGGCGGTGATCTTCAGTTCCTTGAAGAAAAAGAGGACGAAGAGGATGTTGACCAGGAGCATGGCCCCGTTGGTGAGGGCGGCCCGGGGGATCTCCATTCCCAGGATCCGGTGGACCTCCAAAGGGGTCAGCTCGATGGCGCCGTAGAGGACGCAGCCGGGGTCCAGGTCCACATGGTCGGCGGCCTGCCGGATCAGGATCAGCCCCAGGGCGAAAAAGGCGGTGAAGATCACCCCCATGGAGGCCCCCCGGTCGAGGCCGCTCAGCCGGTGCACCCCCTGCACCAGGTAGGCGGTGAAGACGCCGATGGCGGTGGCGCCGATGAGCATGGGCAGGCTCTCCCGGCTGCCGGTGATGAGAAAGGCGATGGCCAGGCCGGGCAGGACGGTGTGGCTGATGGCGTCGCCCATCATGCTCATGCGCCGCAGCACCAGGTAGGCGCCCGGCAGGGCGCAGGCCATGGCGCTCAGGGCCCCGGTGACGACGATCCAGGTGTCGATGAAGCTCCATTCCATGATACACGCCTCCTTTAGGCGGATTCGAGCCGATGGGGACTATCGGGCACCCCGGTTCCGGCGTACCGGGGGAGCAGCGCCTCCAGCTCCCGGATCATCTCCTCATCCAGCACGTGTTCGATCCTGTCGGCCCCCATGTCCACCTGGGCCGCTGCCACGTCGGCGTGGGCGATGAGGTAGGCCTCCCAGAGCCGGTGCTTCCGCACCACGTCGGCGGCGGTCCGGGACCCCGATTCGGTCAGGCGGAAGCGATCCGCCGGCTGGGACTGGACGGCGCCTTCGGACAGGAGCCGGCGCAGGGTCCGGCGCAGCCGCCGCCGGGACCAGGACCGCTTGGCCAGCAGGGCGTCGAAGGGATGGGGATTGGGTTCGGGCCGCCCCTCCGGTCCGGTCGACGCCGCCTCGTCTGCCTCGTAGAGGGTCCGCAGCAGGTTCTCCCTTGCGATTTTGGCCGCCAGGCGGCGTCGCTCGGCGGTGGTCCGGATCAGCCCCCGGTCCGCGCCGAAAAAGAGGCTCAGGATGAAAAAGAAGGCGGCGGTGAGCACGATGACCGCGCCGGCGGGCAGGTTGGCCATCAGGGCGCTGAGCGCCGATCCCAGGAGGCCGCTCAGGGCCCCGAAGAGGCCGGACAGCCAGAGCATGGCCGACAGCCGCCGGGTCCAGAAGCGGGCAGACGAGGGCGGGATGATCAGCAGGGCCACCACCAGGATCAACCCCACGGCCTGGAGCCCGATCACCGTGACAATCACCACCAGGGTCATGAGAAGGAAATCGAGGCGGGCCACGGGCCAGCCCCGGGCCGCGGCGTAGTCGGCGTCGAAGCAGATCAGGCCGAATTCCTTGAAAAAGGCGAGGCAGAACACCGCCGCGCCCAGGGCCGTCAGGGCGATGAGCAGGGCGTCCGCAAAGAGCATGGAGGCGGTCTTGCCGTAGATGAAGGCGTTGAGCCCGGCGGCGTTGCCGGTCTCCATGCGGGTGGCGATGCCCATCAGCGCGATGCCCAACCCGAAATAGACGCTCAGGGAGATCCCCAGGGCCGCGTCGTCCTTGAGCCGGGACCACCGGCGGATCGCCATCACCGTCAGGGTCCCCAGCACCGAAAAGACCGCCGCCCCGGCCAGCAGGCCCAGGAGGTGCTTCCCCTCCCCGCCCATAAGCGACATGAGGATGAAGGCCAGGGCGATGCCGGGCAGGGTGGCGTGGCTGAGGGCGTCGCTCAAAAGCGCCCGCTTCCGCAGCAGCAGGAAGGTGCCCACCAGGCCGGCGGCCAGCCCCAGCAGGGTGGCGCCGATGATCACCACCCGGGTGTTGTAGTCCCGGAGCGACAGGACCCGGAGGAGTTCCGCCCAGGTGGGCCACTCCAGCCCGCTCTCCGCCAGACTCCCGGCCGCGTGGAGGATATCCGGCCGGATCAGGACGACGGCAAGCGCGGCGATGACGGCGGACGGGACGGTCCTTCCCGTCGGGGTCCGGTCCGGGGTCATGACCGTCCCCCTTCGTCGCCCCTGGGCAGCCGCGGATCGCAGGCGTAGGCCTGGAAGGCGTCCGAAAGAAGGGTGAGCTTGCCCCCGTAGGTTTTTTTGAGGTTCTCCTCATTGAAGACCGCGTCCACCGGCCCGGCGGCCACCAGCCGCATGTTGAGCAGGGCCACGTGGTCGAAATAGTCGGGGACGGTCTGGAGGTCGTGGTGGACCACCACGCAGGTCTTACCCTCCTCCTTGAGGGACTTGAGCAGGGTGACGATGGCCCGCTCCGTGGCCACATCCACGCCGGTGAAGGGTTCGTCCATCAGGTAGACCCGGGCGTCCTGGACCAGGGCCCGGGCCAGAAAGACCCGCTGCTGCTGCCCGCCGGAGAGCTGGCTGATCTGGCGGCCGGCAAAATCGGCCATGCCCACCTGGTCGAGGGCGGCCAGGGCCGCTTCCCGGTGCTTGCGGGTCACCGGCCGGAACCAGCCGATTTTCCGGTAAAGGCCCATGGCCACCACGTCCAGGGCGTTGACGGGAAAATCCCAGTCC
>CAYPCE010000343.1:0-3579 GCA_964409085.1 uncultured Desulfobacteraceae bacterium
GCTCCGGGCTGTCCCCGGCCGGCGTGCCCCGGGACCGGCCGGTGACCAGGGTCCGGCCCCCGAGGTGGGCGTCGGCATACCAGGTCGGCACTGAGAACATAAAATCCCCCATTTTCCGACCGTGGTAGAGAGGATCGGTTTCGGGCCCCACGTGGAACACGCCCCGGGCATCCGATCCATCTATGTTTGCGAACCAGACGGTGGGAAAGCTGTCGTCCCCGAAGCTGCCTTCAGGATACCATTCGTTGAGGGACCCGTAGATCTTGTCGGATGCCTGGGACCCGCTGCGGGCCACATACTGAATTCCCGTGACGAACGCATAGGCCGGATGCACGGTTTGAGCGAGACCGCCGTCGAAAGGCGTCGGCGGGGTGAGAAAGGACGCCTCGGGGAGGGCGGTCCACTCGTTCTCCTGTGCGGGATCCGGGATGGCGACTTCTCCGAAATAGGCGGCGCAATCCGTCAACCCTTCGTAGCATGCGGTTCCGTCGGGAGTGCGCAGGGCCTCCGAGCCAGTGATGAGCAGGGACCCGGCGCCGCCGTCCCCGTCCGGGTAGTAGGACATCCCCCGTGCGCCCCAATTGAAGGCGTCGGGCAACCGGAAAGCGCCCAGATAGTTCAGGTCGGCGGGTTGCACACGGCTGCCGCCCCCGCCGCCGTCGATTCCGGCGGCGATCCGCAGGGCGTAGATGGCCTCGGCCAGGCCGATCCGGCCGTCTCCGTCCACCTCGGCCGCGACGACCGCTCCGGCGGACGCCATCCCCGCGCAGACCTGGACGGCCAAAATCGCATCGGAGAGATCGACGACGCCGTCCGGACTGCCGTCGATGTTGCCGGCGACCACCGCGCTGCCGGCCCGCCACCGGTTGTAATCGTAGTTGAGCAGCGGGACGAATTCCGCGGTCGCTTTCCGGTGGCCGACCGAACTGGGATGGCTGTCGCCGGTGGGGTAGGCGGCCACGTTGGATCCGGCGTCGGCCTCGTGCCGGACCTGACCGTCCACCACCCAGTGATGGTGGTCGCGATGGGTCAGCACGTTGTAATAATCGAACACCGCGACATTGGCGTGGGGATAATCCGTCAGCCAGTCGTGGGCCAGCCAGTTGTTGAAGGCCCGGGCGTTGGCGGCCCGGTCGGGCGTGGTGTCGCTTGCGACCAGGGGCGGCGCGGTGACGGCGATAAACAGTTTGTCGGTCCGCGTTTCAAAATAGGTCAGAATGTCGTTGTAGACCGCTTTGGCGTTGGCCACGCTCAGTTCCCCATCAATGGGCCGGGGGTGCGCCGGGTCGTCCGGGTTCCCGTCGAGATCCGAATTGGGGAAACAGGATTTGAACAGGATGATCGCGTTCTCGCCGTCCGGATCGTCGGCGAGACGTTGCCATTCCCCGAATCCGCCGACATTCTGGCCGGTCTCCGCGTAAAGGGCCGACAGGATCGCGGCGCTGTCGGGGCCGGTGAACCACTCGGGCCATCGGGGGATGTCCGTCCGGTCCCCGATGCTGTTGGGCCCCCAGCCATAGTTGGTGGCGCTGACGTAGTAGTTGTTCTCCATGAGCGCCGCTCCCAGGCCGCCCGACGGCGCATCCGGCGTCTCGTCCGCCAGCCAGTTACCGCCGCAGGAATGGTGGATGAAAATGAGTTTCACCGTTGATGCGGGCGGCTCCGTCGTCTGGGCCGAGAGCGTTCCGGACAGCGCCAGGAGTCCGGCCAAGAGGCAAACGATGCCAAAGATCCTTCCGTTCTGTTTCATGACGTTTTTCCTTTGTGTTTGGGGTGGCTGATCGGATCGGGCGCGGGGCGTGAGATGTCGAAAGAGGCCGCATGGATGAGAGAGGGGCGGCGGCGGATGGGCACTGAACCGGTTCAAAGGGGACATGGCCCGCCTTCAGATGACTATACAAACGGCCGCCGGCGGCTGTCAAGGCAAACGGACGGGATCGCGTCCGGTATCGTTCCCGCCTTGACAACCGCCATCTCTTTTGCGATATATCTCCGAAAGATGAAGGCGTTCGGATTTGACGCACCGCACCTGATTTCGCAACCGTAAAGGCCCGCCCCCTGCGCCGCGCCCTTGAGGAACGGGAAACCTTTTTGCGGACCCTTCTGGAGAACGTCTCCGTGGACGTTGTCACCATCGATCCCGGCGCCCATCGCATCCTCACCGCCAATCCGGCGGCCGGCGAGATTTTGGGCCGACCGGAGGACGCCCAGATCGGAAAGGAAAGCCACGACACAGCCACCATTCCCTGACATCGATCACCGCTTGGGCGATTGCTTCGGCTTGTTTGGGGATGCCGGTGAGTTGAACGGGGACCTGGACGAGGGCGGGGATGCGTCCGGGGCGATCCGGCTTGTGGGGGCGTGGGTGAGCCAGTCGGACCAGAGACCATTTTGCGCCTGACGGTGGGATGGGCGTTATGGTAACCCCGGACAACACCGAGATGTTTGTTCAGATCCAAACGAACGACCGACAAACGATAAGCGGCAGGCTTGATGGCTTGGAAAAAATGTCGGGGATGATAGGGCTGAATCCGTTCAGGCATCCCGCCGGAATGCCGTACTTTGGGGATACCGGGCCGTCTTCAGTTCAACATTGTTTCAGGATGACTTATTCCGGCTGATACGGTTTGCCCAATGCCGTGGGCGCGGTCCCTGAAAAGAGCCGAAGAACGGCGTTTCGGAGGGGATGGTCTCCGGCCCACACGATGACCGACTCCTTCTGGGCCAGGTGCATGAGCAGCAGGGTGAAGATCATCAGCGGGAACGGCGCCACCTGGAAGACCTGGGCCGGGATGGAGGGAAACCAACCCTGGAAATGGATGCCCATCACCTGGAGAAAGGAAAAGAGGTAAGCCCCTACGGCCGCGCGGATGGGCCGCCACCCGCCGAAGATCACCAGGGCCAGGGCGATCCACCCGGTGCCCTCGGCCCCCTGGGGCCTTCCCCAGCCCGGCTTGACGGCCAGGGAAAACGCCGCCCCCGCCAGCCCCACCAGGAGACCGCCCGCCAGCGCATAGAGCATCTGGATCTTCCGGGGATCGATGCCCCGGGCGTAAGCCGCCCGCGGATGTTCCCCCACGGCCCGGAGCCGGAGTCCCTGGGGCGTCCGGTAGAGATACCACCAGCAGAAACCGATCAGGCCGAGGCTCAAATAGACCGGCAGACTGTGGCTGAAAAAAACCGGCCCTAAAAACGGGATCTCCTTCAGCACCGGAATCGGCAGCAGCCCCGCCTGCGGCCCCTGGATGCGGGCATAGGGATTGCCCAGAAAATAAGCCAGATCCCGGGCCATTAGCGTCAACACGAACCCCACCGCCACCTGGGACTGATTCAGATAGACGCTGAACGCCCCGACCACCAGCGCCACGATGGCCCCGGCCACAGCCCCCGAGGCGAACCCCAGCATCAGACTCCCGGTCTCGTAACTCACGGCAAACGCCGTCATGGCCGACAGCAGGATGGACCCGTCCAGCGACAGGTTGATGAGGCCGGCCTTCTCAGTAATGGTCTCCCCGAGCGTGGCCAGCACAATAGGCGCCGCGCCGGCCACCACGCCGGCGAACAGGATGGTGAGGTTGA
>CAYPCE010000344.1:0-3575 GCA_964409085.1 uncultured Desulfobacteraceae bacterium
TCCTGAAGATCAGGGAACCATTTTAGCAGAATCCCACAGCGGTGTTCCGGCCGAATATTGACCCTCCATGGCCATTCCGAATGCGGCGGGTCATCGACACCGCCCGGAAGGCCGCCGCCGAGGCCATCCTCCTGCTCCAGGGGGAAAGCGGCACGGGGAAGTCGGCGCCGGCCCGGGTCGTGGCCGACGAGACCAACGCCAAGGCCGAGGTGGACCGGGCCAAGGCGGTGCCGACCGCCAATGAAACCGACCTGGAAAAGGCCGTGATCCGGTCGCCCATCAACGGCTTCTTTCATATCCAGAATAACCGCGCTATCCTCTCGCTTCGATATAGGTCAAATTCCTTTGAATATCGCTTGCGATCCCTTTGACCCGAATATTTTCAAGATTGGCTTTTGTCATTAGATCGACCCGTTTCCCGGATAGGTCCTCGAGATAGTCGTCGAGTCTCGAAAATTTGAAGCCTATTGGCCTGTTGAATTCAACCAATAGGTCCACATCACTGCCATCCGCCATTTCACCCTTTATCGCCGATCCGAAAATGCCGATTCCGGAAACACCATATTCATCCTTCTCCACTTTTTCCGCCTCTTGGCGTTCCGGAAACCACCAGCCATGATCGGCATTCGCCATGCGCGGATGGATCGCGTCGGAAAGGCGCAGCCGCATGCGCACCGAGCCGTGGGGCGTTTCCACGCTGACCCGGTCGTCCGGGTGCAACACCAGGGCCATGACCGGCGAGCTGACCCTGACGGGACGGATCCTGCCCGTGGGCGGCATGAAGGGAAAGCTCCTGGCGGCCCCCCGGTCCGGCGTCAAAACCGCCGTCTTTCCCGAAAAAAACCGCCACGACCTGGTCGACGTGCCCGGGGATGTGATGGAGGACCTGGAGATCGTATTCGCCGATGAATTCGACGAAGTGGTGGGAATGGCGTTGAAGGGGTGGAAAACCGGATGCCCCGGTGACACACCTGGGCAATGGCCAGTAGGAATATACGCCCAACAAAAAGCCCCGGCCATTGGCCGGGGCTTTTTTGTCATTCGGTCGATTGAATGCGACGGACTCAGGCCCCGTACTTGAAGGAAAGGTTCACGCGAGCCCGGAAGGCGGCGATTTTACCGTCTTCGACGCGCATGTCCAGCTTGTTGATTTCGGCGATCCGCATGTTTTTCAGGGATTCTCCCGCTTTTTCCACCGCATTCCGCGCGGCGTCTTCCCAGGAATTGGGGCTCGATCCGACCAGTTCAATCACTTTGTAAACACTGTCCGCCATGGTGTCTCCTTTCATTTCTCGATTCAGGTTCAGGCCCGGACGGGACGGCATTCTTTCGGTTATCTCCGGGCCGAAAGCATCGTTTCCGGATGCCGCATTGATCAGTATACCGTATCCCGCACAAAGAAAAATGGGGTCATCACCCTATTTTTTCCCCGGCGATATCGTATTCCCCATTACAGGGGGCAGCGCCGGCGTCGATCAATGGGGCACGTTCCAGGCGCAATGGTCGTAGACGGGTCCGCAGCCCGTTCCGCACTCCAGGGAGACGAACCGGCTTTCCAGCTGGATGGTGACATGGGCGATGTTGAATTGGTCCTGAAGCTCCCGGGTGACCCGGGAGATGAGGTTGTCGTCATTGTGCCGGTCGTTTTCGGACCGGATCAGGTGGGCCGTCAGCGCCGTTTCAGTGGTGGACATGGCCCAGATGTGCAGGTCGTGGACGGTTTCAACACCGGGCAGCCGGGACAGGTGCTCCTGGATATCCCGGACATCGATGTGGGAGGGTACGGCGTGGAGTGCCAGATTGGCGGATTCCCGCAGCAGTCCCCACGTCCCCACCAGGATGACCAGAGCGATGAGCAGACTCACCACCGGATCGATCCAGAGCCATCCCGTGAAGAGAATGCCGATTCCGGCCACGACCACGCCGAGGGAGACGCCGGCGTCCGCGGCCATGTGGAGAAACGCCCCCCGAATATTCAGATCGCCCTTGCGGCCCGACATGAAGAGAAGAGCCGTTGCGGTGTTGATGACCACGCCGACGGCCGCCACCGCGATGACGGTCGTCCCGGCCACGTCCGTCGGGTTGATGAATCGACGGACCGATTCCGTGATGATGCCGCCGATGGCGATCAGCAGGATGATGGCGTTGAAAAGCGCCGCCATGATGGAGGTGCTTTTCAGGCCGTAGGTCCGCTTCAGGGTCGGTTCCCTGGTGCCAAGATAGGAGGCGCCCCAGGCCAGCAGGAGGCCGAGGACATCGCTCAGGTTGTGCCCGGCGTCCGCGATGAGGGCCATGGAATCCGCCAGAATGCCGTAAACGACTTCCGCAACGACGAACCCGACGTTCAACAGAACGCCGATGGCAAAGGCCCAGGTGTAATCCGCCGGTGTGGGGGAGTGGCCGTGATCGTGGTCGTGATGATGAGACATGGAAACTCCTCTGCCAGCCCGGAGTTTTACATCGTGGCGATGTAGATGGTATCCGTCTCCTCGCTGTCCAAGAGCGGATGATAATAGGGGACCGGGTGGACGTCGGCTTTGGTGAAAACCGTACCCAGAAGTCGCCGAAACCCCGCATCCGGCGGATCGGCCGACCAGAGGGCGAATACGCCGCCGGGATGAAGATGCGACCGGACCCGGCCCAGGCCATCGATGGTGTAGAAGGGGCCATGATCGCCATGGAGCAGGCTTCGCGGGGAATGGTCGATGTCCACCAGAATGACGTGGAACCGCCGGTCCGGATCTCCCGGATCGAGCCCGCCGGGCCGGTCTTGAATCATGGCGAAGAAATCACCCTGGACAATGCGACACCGGGTATCCGTGGTCAAGGGTGCGGCGAGCGGGACCAATCGTTGGCGGTGCCAGTCGATGACCGGGGCCAGGTATTCGACCACCAGCACCGATCGCACCGAGGGGTGTTCCAGGGCCGCCTTGGCCGTATAGCCCAACCCCAAGCCGCCCACGACCACATCCAGCTCTCCGCCAGGCGCTTCCGCCATGGCCAGCCGGGCCAGGGCGATCTCCGAATCGTTGACGATGCTCGACATGAGAAACCGGCCATCCAGCTTCACCTCGTACACATCGGCCCCGCCCATTGAGATCACACGCCGCCGCCGGAGGATCAGGTCGCCCAGCGGCGTTTGGCTATAGTCGAGTTCTTCGTAATTAAGACTCATGGGTTGACTGTCGGCATGTCATATCGTTCATTCACCGGGGCCTGGCGTTGGGATCCGCTTTTGATCCCCAGCATTGAGCCTGCGCATTAACCTGCAATGCCCGACCTCTCTTTGAGCCTTTTATACCAAAAATCCAGTGGCGAAGCACGAATTTCTTGTGATGGAAGCGGATTGTCGGCGCTGCACATACTGGCCGGTACCAGATCGGCGGGCACGGCCTGGCAGGGGACTCCGTTTTCGCGAAGTTTTTTCCGGACGCCAGAAGAATCCAAATTGTCACAGAACTCGACCGGGAAAAAAGGACTTGATCATCGTTTCGGCCAATGCGCGAGCCGCGAAACGGTTGCAGCCGGCTTCAGCCGGGTTTCGCCTGTAGCCGGGGGATTCATTCCCCGGCGGC
>CAYPCE010000345.1:0-3566 GCA_964409085.1 uncultured Desulfobacteraceae bacterium
TTCGGCGCGGGTTTGGCCGCCGCCGGGGTCTCCGCGGGGGCCGGTTCGGCCGGGCCGTCCGCATCGGAAGCCGCTTCCGGTGTCTCCTCCGACTCCGCTACCGGTTCAGGTTCGGGCGGCGGCTTGGGGATCATGGTGATCCCGTCCAGCCGGTTTTTGAGCTGGTGGAGCAGGGGGGCGTCCTCCAGGTTCTCGCCCAGAAACCCGTCCACGGCCCCGATATCCGCCACCAGGGCGGTCTTCACGTCCTCTTCCAGGGCCGTGTCTTCAGGCAGGGACTCCACCAGGGCCAGCGTTTTTTCCGACCACCACTCGATGGCGTTGATCCGGGCCTTTTTCCGTTTTTTGGGGGGATAGAGCGTGTCCCAGAAATTTTCGACAAGCCCCCGGTACATGGCCATGGCCGGCCCCAACCCCTCGGCCCCCCGGGTTTCCAGGAGCCCCACGAACAGATAGCCGGCGATGAGCAGGTTTTTGGTCTTTTGGGTCAGCAGCCCGGCCGCGAGATCGGCCACCTTCTTCCAGTCGGTGGCCCCGTCGCTGGTGGGGGAAGACATCTTGTCGATCTCGGCCTGGAGGTCTTCGAATTCCGGTTCGTACCGGACGTCTTCTCCAGACGGCTTGTCCGGGTCGATGGGGGTCTTACCGATGGAATCGATGTCAGTCATGCTCGACGGCTCGAAAGGCGTGGATTGAGTGCTCCTTCGTGGCGGAATGCTTCCGCGGCAGGCGCTGGTTCTTCGGTGGCGGCGTTACCAACCTTCCGTTAACCCGCATAAACGATATCCTTTTCGTGAGTCGCGCTGAATGATGGTCGGCAATATTCATACCGGCGTCATTTGGAAACGAAATCCTATCTTATCCGGCGCCTTTTTGTCCATAACAAATTTAAAAAAATAAGGGCTCCTCATCGCTGACATTCCGAAAGACAGAATTATCATTCTTTCTTCCCAACGGCCTTTATGATATGCTGGTGGCTCTTTAGGATAAGGGTTGACCAGATGACAAAACCACAGAACGACTTTCGTTACCATCCGACACCATGATCATCCGCCAGGCATACCCCTTCGACGCCGCCGGCATTGCCGATGTCAGTGTGGAAAGCTGGCGCACGACGTACGCCGGCATCATACCGGCAGACTTCCTGGCCCGGCTCTCCCGGGCCGACCGGGAGTTCGCCTACGGAGACCGCCTCTCCTTCATCTGCACCCCCACGTCGGAATTCGCTTACGTCGCCGAGGACGAAGACCGCATCGTTGGATTCGCCTACGCCGGCCCCAAACGGGCGAGCCTCACCGAATATCTGGGCGAAATCTACGCCCTTTACATCCTGGAAGCGTATCAGGGGCGGGACATCGGCCGGCGGCTCGTCTCCGAGGTCGTCCGCCGTTTCCTCATGAACGGCATCGACACCATGATCGTCTGGGTGCTCATCTGCAATCCTTCCTGCGGCTTCTATGAAAACCTGGGCGGCGGCATCGTAGCCCAGAGCAACATCGACATTGCCGGCACCACCCTCCTGAAAATCGCCTATGGCTGGCGGGACATCCGCACCATTCTGACCACGGTCAACTCCTGATGGGGGCGACCGGCCCAATCTCTCCGTTGACCGCCCCTGTACAAGCGGTGTATAAATGAGAGAAACGGCCCCAACTGTCACCGGCCCACAACCCTCATCCACCGCCGTCCCGGTCCCGAGAAGGACGACGGCCCCAGGAGGCTGCACATGGCGGACACGGCAAAAAACAACCTGTTAGACACCCTCCGGATCGGAAGCGGCGAACCCCGCCCGGTCAAGGCCCCCCTCGGAACGGAACTTCACTGCAAGGGCTGGCATCAGGAGGCGGCCCTGCGGATGCTTCTCAACAACCTCGACCCGGAAAACGGCGAAAACCCCGACGAACTGATTGTTTACGGCGGTCTGGGAAAGGCGGCCCGCAACTGGCGGTGCTTCGACGCCCTGGTCCAAAGCCTGCTGGCCCTGGAAAGCGACGAAACTTTGCTGGTGGGATCGGGCAAGCCGGTGGGGGTCGTCCGGACCCACGAACACGCCCCCCGTGTGCTCATCGCCAACGCCAACATCGTTTCCCATTGGGCGAACTGGGACTATTTCCACGAGCTGGACCGGAAAGGCCTGATCATGTACGGCCAGATGACCGCCGGCTCCTGGATCTACATCGGCACCCAGGGCATCCTCCAGGGCACCTACGAAACCTTTGCCGCGCTGGCGGAAAAGCACTGGGGAACGTCGCTGGCCGGAAAGATCGTCCTCACCGGCGGGCTGGGGGGCATGGGCGGCGCCCAACCCCTTTCCGTGACCCTGAACGACGGCGTGGCCCTCTGCGTCGAGGTGGATCGGCACCGCATCGAACGACGCCTCAAAACCCGGTACCTGGATGAGATGACCGAGGATCTGGACGATGCCGTCCGGAAAGCGCGGGCCGCCGCAGCCGACAAAAAGCCCCTTTCCATCGGCCTGCTCGGTAATGCGGCCGACGTGCTGCCGGCCCTGATCGAAAAGGGGTTCATCCCCGACGTGGTCACCGACCAGACCAGCGCCCACGACGAACTCAACGGGTACGTGCCCGCCGGCATCCCTTACGAAGACGCCCTGGCCCTGCGGAAGAGCGATCCGAAGAAATACGCCGGCATGGCCCTCGATTCCATGGCCGTCCACTGCCGGGCCATCCTGGAAATGCAAGCCAAGGGCGCCGTGGCCTTCGATTACGGCAACAACCTCCGGGGCCAGGCCATGAAGCGGGGGGTGGACAACGCCATGGACTACCCCGGCTTCGTGCCGGCCTATATCCGGCATCTCTTCTGCGAAGGCGAGGGCCCCTTCCGATGGGCGGCCCTGTCCGGCGATCCGGCGGACATCGAAGCCACCGACCAGGCCCTCATGGAGGCCTTTCCCGAAAAAACCCGGATGGTCCGCTGGCTGAAAATGGCCGGCGAACGGGTAAGCCACATGGGCCTGCCGGCGCGGATCTGCTGGCTGGGATACGGCGAGCGGGACCGAGCCGGCAAAATCTTCAACGACCTCGTGGCCAGCGGCGCGGTCAAGGCGCCTTTGGTCATCGGCCGGGACCACCTCGATTGCGGATCGGTGGCCTCGCCCTTCCGGGAAACCGAAGCCATGCGGGACGGCTCCGACGCCGTGGCCGACTGGGCCCTGCTCAACTGCATGACCAACGTGGCCTCCGGCGCCTCCTGGGTTTCGTTCCACGACGGCGGCGGCGTGGGCATCGGATACGCCCTCCACGCCGGCCAGGTCTCCCTGGCCGACGGCACGCCCGAAGGGGAAAAGCGGGTGACCACGGTTTTGCGGAATGATCCGGCCACCGGGATCATCCGTCATGCGGATGCGGGATATGAAAAGGCGGTGGAAGTGGCGTCGGAGCGGGGGGTGAAGATGCCGATGATCAATATGTTCAAATGAAGGAAGGCACAAAGGGACAAAGGGACAAAGGCACAGAGGCACAAAGGGAAAGGAGGACCATGGCCAGAGCATTGATTGAATGCGTGCCCAATTTTTCCGAAGGCAGGGACGAGGGCCGAATTGAAAG
>CAYPCE010000346.1:0-3547 GCA_964409085.1 uncultured Desulfobacteraceae bacterium
CTGGACCATTTCCTCATGGGGACGATGGCCGACGCGGGCCATCACGGCGCGGAGGGCGGCCACCACGGGTGGCTGCTCTATGTCGCCGTTGGGCTGTGCGGCATCGGCGCCGTGGTCGCGTACCTGGAATTCGGGTTGCCCGGATCGGCCCAAATCGGCTTCGTGGAGCGGATGGACCGCGTGAAACATTTCTTCGCCGAGCGGTGGTACATCGACCGGTTCTACCGGTGGTTCCTGGACCGGATCATCTATGGCGGCGTCTCCCGTCTGTTTACCGCCAACGACCGGAAGATCATCGACGGCGGCGTCGACGGGCTGGGACGGTCCACTGTCGCGGCGGGCCGGCGGCTGTCGGACCTGCATCTGGGGATGATCCAGTACAAGCTCATGGTCCTGTTCGTCACGATGATCTTTCTGGGACTCTATTTCTTCTTTTAAAGGCGCCAGCGGAGCGATTCTATGCCGTTAACCTACGCTGCTTTTCCATTTCTATCCACCATCCTGCTGGCCTGCGTGGCGGGGCTGCTGATCATCCTCTTCCTGCCGGCGGAGCGGGAACGGGAGATCAAATGGGTCAGCGCCGTCTGCTCGGGCGTCACGCTGGCGGTGTCCGTCTTTCTTTTCGTCGCCTACGACCAGGAGCTGGGCGGCTACCAGTTCGTGGAGAAGATCGACTGGGTCCCGTCCATGGGGATCAGTTATTTCAACGGCGTGGACGGGTTCAGCCTGCCCATGCTGCTGCTGACGGGGATCGTCTTTTTCACCGGGGTGCTCACCATGTGGGAGATGACCTTGCGGGTCAAGGAGTTTTTCGCCCTCATCTTCCTGCTGGTGGCCGGGGTCTTCGGCATGTTCATGGCCCTGGACCTGTTCTTCATCTTCGTCTGGTACGACGTGTCGCTCTTTCCCATGTACCTGCTCATCGCCGTCTGGGGCTCCACCCGAAAGGAATACGGGGCCATGAAGCTGACCTTGTATCTTTTGGCGGGCAGCGCCCTCATCCTGCCGGGCATCATCTACCTGGTCATCAACGCGGGATTGAACACCTTCAACCTGCTGGCCCTGACGGAGCCGGGCCTCTTCACGCCGTTTCAGCAACGGTTCGCGTTTATCCTGTTTTACATCGGCTTCGGCATCCTGGCCGGCGTCTGGCCCTTCCACACCTGGTCGCCGGTGGGCCACGTGGCGGCGCCCACGGCGGTGAGCATGATCCACGCCGGGGTGCTCATGAAGATCGGGGCCTTCGGCGTGTTGCGGCTGGGCATGACCCTGTGCCCCGAAGGCTGGCAGTTCTGGGCGCCCCTGATGGCCTTTCTGGCCGTGGTGGGCATCGTCTACGGGGCGTTCGTCGGCCTGAGCCAGACCGATGTGAAATACGTCATCGGCTACTCCAGCGTCTCCCACATGGGAATCGTGGGGCTCGGGCTGGCCACGGTGTCGGTGGACGGGCTCAACGGCGCCGTCTTCCAGATGTTCGCCCACGGGTTGATGACCGCCCTTTTCTTCTCCTCCCTGGGCTACATCTACGACAAGACCCACACCAAAATCATCGCCGACCTGGGCGGTCTGCTCAAGACCATGCCCGTGGCCACCGGCTATTTCATCGTGGCGGCCCTCACCGGCATCGGCGTGCCGTGCCTGGCGTCGTTCTGGGCCGAGCTGATGGTCTTCATTTCCGCCTTCAAGGTCTACCCGCTTTACGGAACCCTGGCCATCTGCGCCCTGGCGGTGACGGCCCTGTTCATCCTCCGGGTGGTCCAGAAGGTCTGCTACGGCCCGGCCCAGGAGCGGTTCGCGGGGCTGCCGGACGTCTCCCTCGGGCTGGGAACGCCCCGGATCATCCTGGTGTCGGTGATCGTGCTCTTCGGCCTGTTCCCCTCGCTCATGTTCGACATGATCCAGACCGCCGCCGTCCCCTTTTTAGATAGGTTGCCCTGATGAAAGTGCTGATCTTCGCCCCTGAACTCTACGCGCTGCTCATGAGCGCCGTCTTTTTCGGCTACACCCTGGTCCGGCCCAACGGACGGCGGGACTTTCTGACCGCCCTGGCCCTCGCGGCCGTGGGCATCGGCGTCTGCCTGACGGCCGTCCCGGCGGCCGGGGATCTCTTCCGGGGCGCCTACCGGGTCGATTTGTTTTCCCAGGTCTTCAAAACCCTGCTGTTCATGGGCCTCTTCCTGGTGTTCTGCCTCTGCTCGGAGCTGAAAGGCATCGAGGAGCGGCTCCATTCGGAGTTCTACCTGCTCCTGACCATCTGCACGCTTTCCATGATGATGCTGGTTTCCAGCGTCCATCTCCTGACGCTGTACCTGGCGCTGGAACTCTCCTCCTATTCCCTCTACATCCTGGT
This sequence comes from uncultured Desulfobacteraceae bacterium, assembly GCA_964409085.1. Lineage (GTDB taxonomy): Bacteria > Desulfobacterota > Desulfobacteria > Desulfobacterales > JAABSP01 > JAABTD01. Next base: position 2,351 of record CAYPCE010000346.1, read on the forward strand.
GTTTTTGCGGAAACGGGAGGATTACGGCATCGACGCGGGGGTCAAATACTTTCTCATCGGGGCCACGGCCTCCGCCGTGATGCTCTTCGGATTCGCGCTCCTGTACGGCGCGGTCCGGACCGCCTATCTGGGGGAGCTGATCGGGGCCCTGCCGACGATGCTCGACCAGCCCCTGGTGATCTTCGGGCTGTTCCTGACGTTGTCCGGATTCCTGTTCAAGCTGGCGGTCTTCCCCTTCCATTTCTGGGCCCCGGACGTCTACGAAGGCGCGCCCAACCAGGTGACCGCCTACATCGCCTCGGCTTCCAAAGTGGGGGCCATCGCGGTGCTGCTGCGGCTGGTCTCCCTGACGGGCGGCGACAGCGAGTACCTGGCCCACGCCCTGGCGGCCCTGGCCATCATCACCATGACCGTCGGCAACCTGTCGGCCATCGTCCAGAAAGACCTCAAGCGGCTCCTGGCCTACTCCAGCGTGGCCCAGGCCGGCTACATCCTGCTGGGCGTCCTGTCCATGAACCCGGCCGGCTACACCAGCGCCGTCTTTTACGCCGCGGCCCTTCTGCTCATGAAGTTCACCTGCTTCATGGTGGTGGTAAAAGTCGCCGACGACGGCCGGAACCTTTCCGTGGACGGACTGGCGGGCCTCCACTACCGGTCGCCCATCCTGGCCATGGCGCTGATGCTCTCCCTGTTCGGACTGGCGGGGATTCCGCCCACCATCGGGTTCACCGGAAAACTGCTGATCTTTACGGCGGCCATCGAAAAAGGGTACTTCACCCTGGTGCTCATCGCCATGATCAACGTGGTGATCTCGCTCTATTACTACCTGCTGGTCATCAAGGCGGCCTACCTGACCGAGCCGAAGGAAGCGATGCCGGATCTGGCGGTCACGCCGCCGGTGAAGGTGCTGGCCGGGGGACTGGTGGCCGTGATGGTGGTGGTGGGGATTTTTCCGACCTATGTGATCGCGGTGGCGAGGGCGGTGGCGCGGATACTTGGGGCTTAGCCCAACTTCATGCCTTAAATTTTAATTGTTGTAATACCATATAGTTGCGTCCATGGAAAGGCGCGTTTTGGCACTACGTTTCTTTTTTCGCCGCGCATCGGCCAATTCGATGGCGGCGCATTATATGATAGTTTTGCAGGGCCTTGATCATCGTTTCGGGAGCAGCCGACAAGGCTGTGAGTTTTGAGGGG
>CAYPCE010000347.1:0-3544 GCA_964409085.1 uncultured Desulfobacteraceae bacterium
TTCCGGATGTACTGCAAAATCGTGTTGATGGCCGACAGCCGGGTGTTGACCACCTGCTCCATGCCGATGGCCAGCATCAGCGGAAAATAGCTGAACTTCCGGATTTTGGTGATGGTTTTGGGCACCCCCAGCCGCTTGACCAGCAGGGAGGTGAGGATGTTGGTCTCTTCGTCGTCGGTCAGGGTCACCACCACGTCCATTCCCTGGACATTCTCCTCTTCCAGGAGCTTCTGGTCGGATCCGTCCCCGCACAGCACCACGGCGTCGTCCAGTTGCTGGGCCAGATGGTCGCACCGATCGGACGAGCGTTCCAGAATCTTGGTGTGGATCCCCTTTGTCGCCAGCAACCGGGCCAAGCGGGTCCCCACCCGGCCGCCGCCCACGATCATGGCGTGGTGGATGGGCTTGGCGCGTTTGTTGAAAATCTTCAGGGTCTCCATCAGCGCCGTCTGTTCGCTGATGAAATAGATGAGATCGCCGGGCAGCAGATGGTCCTTGCCCCGGGGGATGATGAGCTTTTCGTTCCGGACCACCGCCGCGATGAGGATCCGCTGATCCCCGAGTTCCTTGGGGATGTCCATGAGCCGGATCCCCGCCAGCCGGGTCTCTTCCTCCAGTTGGATGCCGACGAACTTGACCCGGCCCTCGGCGAACTCCCCCACGTCCACGGCCCCGGGCACGCTCATGAGCCGGTCGATGGTGCGGACCACCTCGATTTCCGGATTGATGATCGTATCGATATGGGGGGCGTTTTCCCGGAGGGCGTCGTGATACCCGTCGTAATCCGCATCCCGCAGCCGGATCACCTTCCGGGTGTTCCGGGAGATGACGTCCGCCATGAGGCAGGCCAGCAGGTTGGTCTCGTCGCTGTCGGTCACCGCCAGCAGGATCTCCGCCTCCCGGATGCCGGCGGATTCCAGAACCAGCGGGCTGCCGCCGGAGCCCTCCACCACCTGCACATCGAGGTTGTCGGCCACCCGGCGAAGCGCCTCCGGGTCCCGGTCGATGACCACCACCTCTTTGTTTTCCACCGTCAGGCGGCTGGCGATGTGATAGCCGACCTCCCCGGCGCCGACAATGACGATTTTCAAACAGCGTCTCCTTTATCCGTGCGATCAGTTTTGGGAGGGATTACTACAGGCGGGCGGGCGTGTCAATTCACTTCTCAGAGGCGGGACGCCAGGAGGGCGGCGGCCGAAAGGACGCCCGCCGCAGCCACAAAAAACCAATCTCCCCGCTGCGCGCACAGGCGCGGCGTGGACCGGTCTTCGGTGTAGCACCGGGCGTCCATGGCCGTGGCCAGCCGGTCGGCGTCCAGAAAAGTCTTCCGCAACAGGGGAACGGCCAGTTTCACCAGCCGGAATATCGGATTGCGCCGGTTTTCGACGGCCCGGGCACGCTGGGCGTCCGCCGTCTCCCGGGCCGCCGACAGGATCTGGGGAATGAACCGGAGCAGCAGCCCGATCATGGTGGCGACCCGCTTGTGGGGAACGATGGGAACCGGCTTCAGCAAGGATTCGACGGCGGCCTTCACCTGCCAGGACCGGGTGGTGGCCGTCAGCAGCAGTCCCATCCCCACCACCAGGCCCAACCGCCAGCCCACGACGGCGCCTTCCACCATCCCCTGACGGCTCGGCCCGAATCCCCAAAACCGGACCATCGGCTCGCCCCCCGCCGACAACGAGCGGGCAATGAACACAAAAAGGATCAAAATGCCGAAATACCGGAGTTCCCGGATGAGGGTCGTTACGGCAATCCCCGCATTCAGCAGAAGCAGCCCGAAAACCGCGGTCCACAGCGCCAGCCCCGCCGGACCGCTGTTGAGGACCGTGAGGCTCGCCGCCACCAGGCATCCCAGCTTGCAGCGGGGATCGAGCCGGTAGAGGATCGAGTCGCCGGGACGGTATCCGAAAGCGGTCAGTTCAGCCACGATTCCACCGCCCGTCCCCACCGCACCGCGCAGGGCTGGCGAACGCCGTACCGCTCGGTTTGGACCAGGATCTCCGCGGGGATCCCGTCCGCCGCGATCCGCCCCTTTTCCATGAGGAGCAGGCGGTCCGCATGGGCCACCGCCTTTTCCAGATCGTGGGTGGAAAGGAGGACCGTCCGCCCCCGGTCATGGAGATCGAGGATCGCCCCCAGCACCTGCCGGATGCCGGGGTAATCGAGGTTGGAAAACGGCTCATCCAGGATCACCACCTCCGAGCCCATGGCCAGGATGCCGGCAATGGCCAGCCGCCGCTTCTCGCCGCCGGACAGCAGGTGGGGCCGTTGACGTGCCAGATGGGACAATCCCACCGCCTCCAATGCCTCCACAACACGACGGTGGATCTCCTCCCGCCCCAGCTTCAAATTCTCCGGCCCGAAGGCCGCATCGTCATAGACGGTCTCCCCCACGATCTGGCTGTCGGCGTCCTGGAAGACCATCCCCACCCGCCGCCGGGCCCGGCGCGGGTCTTCCCGCACCGACACGCCTTCGATCCGCACATCCCCCGCCGTCGGCATCAAGAGCCCGTTGAGATGGCGCAAAAACGTGGTCTTGCCCGATCCGTTGGGACCGGCAAGAATGGTGAAGCTCCCTTCGCGCAAGGACAGGCTGACGTCCTCGACGCCCATGGCTCCGTTGGAAAAGCGGTGGGAAAGACCGTCAACTTCGAGAATATTCATGGGTGGGGACGGCCCCGCTCTCTCGCCGGATCACCGGCCGAATCGCCCTGGCGATGGCCGCTGCCGCGACGATTTTAAGCCCGTCTCCCGGCAGAAACGGAAGCATGCCCACGGTCAGGCTCTTATTCACCGACATGCCGGTCACCATTTTGAGCCAGGAGACCCCGCAAAGATAAACAATGGCCGTGCCGACGATGAGACCCGCCACATCAAAAAAAGTCCGGTTCTCCGCCCGATGGGAAATCCAGCCCACCGCCGTCGCCGCCGGCAGATACCCCAGCAGATAACCGCCCGTGGGGCCGGCCAATCGACCGATCCCGCCGGTTCCGCCGGCAAAAACCGGCAGCCCGCAGACGCCCGCCAGCAAGTAAACCGCCACCGCCGCCAGCCCCCACCGCCAGCCCAGCAACAGTCCGGCCATTAAGACGAACATGTTCTGGAGCACGATGGGCACCGGCCCGACGGGCACGGCGATATAGGCGCCGGCCGCGATCAGGGCGGCCATGAGCGCGGCGTAAACCGTCATGCGAAGCTGTTCTGCCGAATCACTATTGTATGACCGGTTCATTTCGAAAAGTACTCCTCATGGGTGTTTGAATCCGATTGAAACGCCGTTTTTCCAGCCATCAAGGTTGAACGTGATGCAGGCCGTTTGGCCGGCAGGCCGAACAGCATCCCCTCGACACTGATATCTTCATCGATTTCAGGCCAATGGACGCCCTGGCCGTCGCCGAGGATACGAAACTTTTTTCGCTGCTCCGGGGATGCTTCGGACAGCCGCCACGACCATGCCAACGGTACACTGATGGTGCGGCCATCCATCAGCAACGCCTTTATTTCACTCTCCGTCACCTGCAAATCCTTGATTCTCGGTTCG
>CAYPCE010000348.1:0-1440 GCA_964409085.1 uncultured Desulfobacteraceae bacterium
GCTGAATTCCTTGCTGGATTCCTTCCTGAATCCCGTCTTTCTTGATGATATCGTATGCCGCAGATTCGATCATGATGTCTTTCCTCCTGTTGATAAGCTCCGTCGGAAGATGCTCCGATACGAGGCCGGATAGAATCGCCATGGACGTGAGCATGTCCGCCTTCTGGATGCGGGGGCGTTCGCTTCGATAGGATTTCGTCCCGGCAGGTTTCCATCAGAATTTTGGAGGCGACATCGTATTGGTGCATGTCAGGCTGCCTGTCTTGGTGGTTTTGTCTCCTTTAATCTCTCGGGATCATGCTCCTTTCAATCCATGACCGCATTATCCGCTGATTTTCGCGGAAAGTCAAACGGGCGTGAACCGGTCGGATCACGCCCGAAGAACGGCGCGTTTCAATACCGGACGAAATCGTCCTCGGGTCCTCCGGCGTCGCCGTTTTGCGCCAGATCGATGGGGTGATCCTTGCCGGCGGCGTTCTTTTTCGATCCTTTCGTCCATTGCGACCGTTTTCGATTCGGCCCTTGGGCGCCGTAGGAAGACCGTCCGCCCCCGTCCTTGAGCCCGAAGAATTCAATGGCCTCTTTGAGCTGGTCGGCCTGGCTGGCGAGTTCCTCGGAGGTGGAAGCCATCTCTTCCGAGCCGGTGGCGTTTTGCTGGATGACCTGGTCGAGCTGCTGGATGGCCTTGTTGATCTGCTCGACGCCGGTGCTCTGTTCGTTGCTGGCGGCGCTAATTTCCTGGACGAGGTCGGCGGTCTTGCGGATGTCGGGCACCAGTTTTTCGAGCATCTGGCCGGCGTCCTCGGCCACTTTGACGCTGTCGCCCGACAGCTTCATGATCTCGCCGGCGGCCCGCTGGCTCCGTTCGGCAAGCTTCCGCACCTCGGAGGCCACCACGGCGAACCCCCGGCCGTGCTCGCCGGCCCGGGCCGCTTCGATGGCCGCGTTGAGGGCCAGCAGGTCGGTCTGGCGGGCGATCTCCTCGATGATGGAGATCTTTTCGGAGATTTCACGGATGGCGGAGACCGCCTGCCCGACGGATTCGCCGCCCGACAGGGCGTCTTCGGCCGATTTGACCGCGATTTTTTCCGTGGCCGCGGCGTTGTCGGCGTTCTGACGGACATTGGAGGTCATCTGTTCGACGGAAGCGGACGCCTCCTCGGCCGAGGCCGCCTGCTCGCTGGCCCCGTTGGCGATTTCCTGGGCGCTGGAGCTGATCTGCTCGCTGCTCACCGCCAGGTTGTCCACGGCGGCTTTCACTTCAGCGATTTGCCGCATGGATCCGGTGATCACGATGAAGCCGATGGCGATGCTCAGGGCCAGTCCGATCCCCGACAGGACGAACAGGATGTTCCGGGCCCTGGCGTAGTTGACGTCGCTCAACTGTTTGTCCGCGACCATGTCCCGGTCGTTTTTGTCCACGATGGCGGTCATGAGGTC
>CAYPCE010000348.1:1540-3538 GCA_964409085.1 uncultured Desulfobacteraceae bacterium
AGGATGTTTTTCTCGGCCCGGTGCACCTCGATGAGGTTCCGGTTGATCCGCGCCCCCAGCATGACCTTGGTGCTGGACACATCCACGATCTGGTTGAGCCGGTCGTTCAGGGCCGAGAAGCGGGTGATGGCGAACACGCACGCGATGATCAGGATGACGATGATCACGGTGAAGCCGCCGGCAAGCCGGGTTTTGAAGTTAAGTTTCATGGTGTGGTGTTCTCCTTTTGTTGGGGTTGGGATTGGAGTGGGACGGCGTCCAGGGCGGAGCGGACGATATGGGCCAGGTCGGACTTTAGAATGGGCTTCATCATCAGCTCCCGGACGCCGGCGGCCTCGATGTCGGCGGCTTCCGCCTGTTCGGAAAAACCGGTCATCAGCACAACGGGGACTCCGGGGCGGATGTCCTGGAGACGACGGGAGAGTTCCAGCCCCGTGATGTCGGGCATGGTCATGTCCGTGATGACCAGGTCGATGCCGTCGGGATGACGGCGGAACATCTCCAGGGCCGTCCGGCCGCGATCACACGATAATACGCGATACCCGTTTTTTTTCAGAGCCATTTCCAGCATCTTGACGATATGGGGCTCGTCGTCCACCGCGAGAATGGTCTCCCCCGCGCCGGGCGTCGCCGACGGTTCGCGCGCCGACGGGCCCTGGGGCCCGGTTTGGGTCTTCGGGAGATACACATGGAAGGTCGATCCTTCCCCCAGACGGCTCTTTACCCGGATGTGGCCGCCATGGGCTTCCACGATGCCCTGGACCACCGACAGCCCCAGCCCGGTCCCTTTCTCGGGGTCCTTGGTGGAGAAATAGGGGTCGAAAATCCGGTCGATCACCGCCGGATCGATGCCGCTTCCCGTATCTGAAACCGAAAATCGAATATAGGACCCAGGCGGAATCGCATCGTCCGGGACCGCCGCGCCGGGTTCGACCTCCATCTCATCCAGGGCGATGGTCAAATCGCCCCCGGACCCAGTCATGGCGTGGGAGGCGTTGGTGATCAGATTCAAGACGACCTGGTGCATCTGCGTGGGCGCCGCCAGGATGGGACGGCAGCGGGGCTGGATGTCGTGGCGGATCCGGATGTTGGACGGCAGCACGGATTGGCTGAGTTTTACCGCCTCCTTGACCACAAGCTGCATTTGGAAAGGGATGCGTTCGTCCTCCTGCTGCCGGGAAAAAGAAAGGATCTGTTTGACGAGGTCCCTGGCCCGGACCGCCGCGTGCATGACGTCGTCGAGCATGCGTTTGGCGCTGTCGTTGCCCTTGACTTCATCGGCCAGAAGCTCCACATATCCCATAATGGGAAACAAAATGTTGTTGAAATCATGGGCGATGCCGCCCGCCAGGGTGCCAAGGGCCTCCATCTTCTGGGCCTGCCGGAGGCGGTATTCCAGGTCCGTGCCGCGGCATTCGGCCCGTTTTCGTTCGCTGATGTCGTCGATGTAGACGGCGACCAGTTCCTCCCCGTCTATCACCTGGTAGGCGGTGTTCACCGACAGATACCGTTGCTCCTTTTCGAGAAACCAGAGGGTCCCCTCGACGTTTTCAAAGGAGCGGCGTTCCTCGAAGGTCTTCATCACCGAGCGCCGGACGAAACAGGCGGCGCAGGCCTCTCCGTATCCGCACCCGTCCGGCGACTGGAGGGAGAAAAGGCAGCCCAGGGCCTGCCCGCCCCGCATCCCGATCATCTCTTCCACCGACCGGTCCGCGAACCGGGCCCCGGCCGCGTTGATGGCCCGGATCCGGCGGTCGCGATCGACGACCATCATGATCATGGGGGCGTGTTCCAGAAGAAGCCGGTGATAGGCGTCGCCGCGGATGTCCGGCGCGTCTTTGGCGGTCATCGGAAAATCAGCCGGTTGCTGTAAAAGGACCGCCGGATCCATGGTGTAAGATTTTGCGTGTTTCATCGTCATCATCATGTCCTTTCCCGCCGTTTCCGGGCGGCGGCGTTGGTAAAGCGTGTGAAATCTGGACCGGCTCTTTCCCCGAC
>CAYPCE010000349.1:0-3530 GCA_964409085.1 uncultured Desulfobacteraceae bacterium
TGGTGAAGCTGGGCGGGTTCAGCGCCCACGCCGACCGGGACGAGATGCTCCGGTTTCTGAAAACCTCCAACCTGGAGGTCAACCGGATCGCCGTGGTCCACGGCGAAGAGGACCAGTCGCTGGCATTTGCAAAGCACTTGGAGGACGCGGGGTATTCGGCGTTTGTGCCGGAAGTGGGGCAGACGGTTGAGGTCTGAAAGGGTTATCATGGCAGACCCCGACAAAACCCCATCGGCGGACCACGTCGCCCAAACCGTGGCAGATGTCTGTAAAGGGTTCCCTGAAATCCGGGCGGCCTTCCTTTTCGGTTCGACCGCAACGGACAAACGGAAGCCCGACAGCGACATCGACGTGGCGGTGCTCGTCGCTCCGGAACATGAAGAGACGTTTTCCCAGATACCGATTATCTCTGAACTGGAGGACGAGCTTGAACGCCCGGTCGATGTGGTGGTGCTCAACCGGTGCGGTGAAATCGTCAAATTCCACGTCAGACGGGACGGCTGGCTGGTGTTGGATCGCGATCCCGGTTATCGGAAATCCTTCGAGATCCGGGGCCGGAAGATGTGGGAGGACTGGTTGTATCTCCATAAACGGTATGTGGACGTGGTGCTTTACGGAAGGAAAAAATATGGTCGATAAGGCGATGATCGAACGGTTGCTTTCCGATATCCGAACGAATATGGCCGAACTTCGGAATGCCAACGACATCGACTGGCAGACCTACCAAACCGATATACGGGCGCGCCGATTTGTCGAAAGAACCCTGCACGTGAGTATCGAAGCCTGCCTCGATATCGTCCATCATATCATTGCGGATCGAAAATTGCGGGAACCGGCGAGTTACCGGGACGCCTTCGCGGTGTTGGCGGAAAACGGTGTTATTCCTGCCGATGAACTGGGCCAGTTTCAGAAGATGGCGTCTTTCCGGAACCTTCTGGTTCATTATTACGAGAGGGTGGACGATGCGGTAGTGTTCGGTCTGTTCAAAAAGAACCTGTCCGATTTTGAGGTGTTTACGGAAAGGATCGTCGGTTTTCTGGACAGGGAGGCATCAGCCTGACGCAACTGCTCACAGCATGGCCCCGACGGCATCCGCCCCCAACGACAACCCCATGCCGATCATGAGCACCCCGGAGAGGATGTCCGAGTACCGCCGGTACCGGCGGCCGAAAAAGGCGGCCCCGTAGCCGATGAGCAGGAGCCCGGGCAGGGTGCCGAGGCCGAAGACCAGGGTTGTCAGGCCCCCCGTCAGCGGTCCGCCGGCGGCCAGGGACCGGGCAAAGGCGGCGTAGGAAAGACCGCAGGGGAGCAGGCCGTTGAACAATCCGGGCAGGAGCATGGCCAGCGGACGCTTTTCGGCCATGGCCCGGCGCAGCATCCGGCCGTAGCCCGGAATCCCGGTGGGGGAGGCGGCCGACATCCACCCGGGCTCGGGCAGAACCCCCAGCCGGTTGAGGCCGAAGAGCAGGAGAAACGCGGCCGCAAAGATGGAAAAGGCGATCTGGATGCGGGCTACCCACAGAAGATGATCGCCGCCGGTTTTTGCGGCGATGCCGGCCAGACCGGCGCCCAGGCCCCCCAGCAGGGCCCCGACCAGTCCGTAGGCGGCGATCCGGCTCAGATGGTAGACGATGTGGGCCGACGGCCGCCCGGTTTGGCCGGGGAAGGCGAAGGCCAGCGGGCCGCACATTCCGATGCAATGGCCCGTTCCCAAAAGGCCCAGAAGCAGCATGGCATAGAGGCTGACGTGTTCCATACGCAACCCATTTCACCAGACAGGGAGAAAAATGCAATGAAAAAGATGTTCGGCGTTTTCTGCGCGGTCACCATCCTGTTTTCGCTCATGGCCGCCCCGGCATGGGCTGGCCCCGCCGCCTGCAAGGACACAGGCCCCCCGCCGGCGGCGACGCCATTAGGGGACAACCATGCCCTGCAAATCGGCCCCGACGACCGGTGCCCCGTTTGCGCCATGAAGCCTGTCAATCATCCGAAGTTCGCCTCCGGCATCCAGCTTGAAAACGGCGATACGTTTTATTTTTGCGGCACGGGATGCATGATCCGCACCTGGATGCACCCCGAGGTCTTTCTGGGCGAGGGCAAGGCGGAGCCGTCCCTGCCCGTGGTCCAGTCCTATTTCACCGGCAAGCCCATCGACGCCAGGGAAGCCATATGGGTGGCCGGATCGGACGTGGTGGGCCCCATGGGACCGGCCCTGGTTCCCCTGGAAACCCAGAAGGAACTGGACGCCTTTACATCCCGCCACGGCGGCAAAACCGTCTTCCGGTTGTCGGAGATGACGGACGAGAAATGGGAGGAGATTACCGGCAAAACCGCTGTGCCCGTGAAAAAGCCCTGATCTGTATATGAAATCCCGCACCTCCCCGGTGGATCGGCTCGACTTCTGCCGGATGCTTCTGGCCGCCGCCCTCGCGGCGGCCTTTCTGCTTATCGCGTTCATGGCTGCCGATGCACGCCTGCGGAAACGGGACCACAACAACGCCGAACTGGCCGCCGCCATCGGCGCGACCCGTCTGGTGCTGGCCCCTTCCGGCCATCCCCTTCGGGACCCGGTTTTGCTGGACGACCGGGTCGATCTCCGCTTTACGCCGACGCTGCCGCAGACATTAGCATCGCCTTTCGTTGCCGTGGATTCCCTGTTGCAAAACAAATGCATACCCTGAAGGTCTTGCGCCCAAGCCCGCTCATGCTCTGGGCAGTCCGGGAGACCCTTCGCCGTCCTCTGGAAGCGCTGCTGACGGGCGCGGCCCTGGCCACGCTGGTCCTGGTGGCCGCCACTGCGCTGCTGCTGCCCCGTGCGTTGTCGGACACGACGGCGTTTATTCTGAAAGACGCGCCTTCTCTGGTGGTGCGCCGCGTGACGGCGGGCGGATGGGCGCCCATTCCTCTGAACCCTGCGGCAGAGGCCGCCGGCGAGGTGCCGGGGGTGATCGGCGTTCAGCCCCGGATATGGGGGGCGGTGAACGGCCCCGACGGGCCGGTCACGGTGTGGGCCGTCGAAGACAAGATTCGGCTTGGCGACGCCATGGTCGGCCCCGGCATTGATCTTTCTTCGGGGCAGGTGGACGGAGTGGACTTGGGTGGACCGGGTGGACAAAGTGGACAGGCGGGTGAAACCCATACCGTCGCCGATGGCGCTTTCCTGACCCTGAATGGGGCCGTCTCCATGACGGTTCGCGTTGCCGGCCGATGGCCCGACCGAACCAGCCCCATCGCCCACGATCTGGTAATCCTTCATCCCGACGACGCCCGCCGCCTTCTGGGCATCCCGACGGGCTATGCCAGCGATCTTGCCGTGACCGTTTTCCATGACGAAGAGGCCGAGGCCATCTGTCCCGATTTGGCCGAAGCGTTTCCCTGGCCGGTCCGGATCACCACCCGAACCGACGCTTTGGGCCGTCAACTCACCCTGTCCGGACGATGGGGCGGGGTCGCCGGAGCGGCGCTGATTCCGGCTCTGCTGGCCCTGGCCCTGCTGATCGCCGCCTCCGTCCGCCAGACGGTGGGGCGAC
>CAYPCE010000350.1:0-1940 GCA_964409085.1 uncultured Desulfobacteraceae bacterium
TCAACCGGCCATCAGCGGCGTCAGAGCCATCACCACGGCGATGAACAGGACGGTCATGCCGGTCCCGGCCCGGACGTAGTCGATGACCTTGTAGCCGCCGGGCCGCATGATCATGGCGTTGACCTGGTGGGTGGGCAGGATGAAGGTGTTGGAGGCGCATACCGCCACCATCAGGGCGGCGACCCGCACGTCCGGAAGGCCCACCTCCAGCGCCATGTTCATGGCCAGGGGGACCAGGAGCACCGTGGCGCCGACGTTGGAGGCCACCAGGGTAAAGAAGGAGGTCAGGACGCCGATCAAAAGGAGCAGGGTAAAGGGCGTCAATCCCCCGCCCAGGCCGTCCATCAGGGAGGCCGCCAGGTAATGGGCCGCCCCGGTCTTCTCGAACGCGATCCCCAGGGGGATCAGCCCCCCGAGGAGGAAGACGGTCATCCAGTCCACCGCCTGGTACGCCTCGTCGATGGTGAGCACCCGGCTGAGGATCATGCCGAGGGCCCCGGTCAGCAGGGCGATGGAGAGGGTCACCTTGAACACCAGTGCCAGAGACAGGGCGACGGCGAGCCAGCCCACGGCCACCGCCGCCTTTTCCGGCCGCAGCGTCACCGACTCGATATCCTGGGTAAAGGTCAGGTCCGGCTTCTCCTTCAGCAGCGCCATGCGTTCCCACTGCCCGAACATCAGGATCGCGTCCCCGGCCTGAAGCCGGGTATCGGAGATGTTCTCCAGAATGATCCGGTTCCGCCGGAAGATGGCGAGGGGCGTCACATGGTATCGTTTCCTGAAATCATGCGCGTTCAGGGTGGACCCCGCCAGCCCGGACCGGGGGGTGACGATGGCCTCGGCGGTTCCGGCCTTGTCCGGCGACAGCTCCTCGCTGAAGGTCTCCAGGTCCGGGTGGAGCCGCCATCCCAGACCCCCGGCCAGCCGCTCGGCGTTCTCCCGGGTGCAGACCGCCCCCACCCGGTTCCCCGGTTCGACGATGTCGTCCCGGTCCGGGGCCACCAGCCGGCGCCGTCCCTGCCGCTTGCAGATGCAGACCACGCCGGCGTGATAGTGCGACCGGAGGTTCAGTTCCCCCAGTGTACCGGACTCGAAGTCGTCGGGAATCTCGAACTCCCGGATGTTGCCCACCCGGGGGCCGTAGGTGCACTGGAGGGCCTCGTCCATGAAGACCGGACACTCGGCCGTCCCCCTGCTGGGCAGCAGCCATCTGCCCAGAAGCAGAAAATAGAGGAGTACGCAGACCACCAGCGCCAGGCCGATGGGGGCCACGCTGAACAGCCCGTAAGGCTCGAATGCCCGGCCCTCCATCCGGCCCGGTTCGTTCATCCACCAGGATTCCATGAGGTCGTTGAGCAGGATGAGGGGGCTCGACCCCACCAGGGTCAGGCACCCGCCGATGACGGCGGCATACCCCATGGGGATCAGGATCCGGGAGACGGGCGACCCCAGTTGGCGGCAGATCCGGGTGGTGGCGGGCAGGAAGAGGGCCGCGGCGCCGATGTTCTGCATGAACCCGGAGATCAGGGCCACGGCCCCGGCGATCAGGGTCATCATCCGGCGCTCGCTGGCGCCCGCCAGCCGGATGATGTGGCGGGCCACGTGGTGCATCACCCCGGTCTTGTCCATCCCCGCGCCCATGATGATCACCGCGATGATGGAGACCACGGCGTTGGAACTCAACCCGCTGATGGCCTCATCGGCCTCCACGAGGCCCAGAAGGGGCAACATCACCATCATCAGGATGCCCACCACATCCACCCGGACCCACTCGAAGATAAAAAGAAGGACCGCCAGGCTCAGCACCCCGAACACAAGGACCATTTCCCCCGTCAACATCTCGGCCGCCATCGTCTCCCCCTTTCGACGGATGTGGTATAAAAGGTCAAGGCCGCATCACGGTCATTTCGTGCGTGGGAGCGGAAAAACATGCGTCCGCT
>CAYPCE010000350.1:2040-3528 GCA_964409085.1 uncultured Desulfobacteraceae bacterium
CGGCGGCACAAAAACCATATCCAAAGGAGACTTTTCCGATGCTCCGCGTCTTCCAAAGCGATCTGTCCGAGCCCGACCATTTCCTGGTCACCCTGGAACTCGTTCCCGGCCGGGAGGCCGGTGGCCGGGCCGTCGACACGGTGATGGGGATCGCCCGGGATGCCTTTTCGGACGGTCGCGTCTCCGCCGTCTCCATCACCGACAATCCGGGCGGCAACCCCAGCCTGAGCCCGGATGTGATCGGGTCCCGCATCTTTCGACTCGGCATGGACGTCATCGTCCATTTCACCTGCCGGGACATGAACCGGGTCGGCATCGAAAGCCGGGCCCTGCAGCTGGCCATGATGGGGATGAAGAACATCCTGGCCCTGACCGGGGACTACAGCGGCCGGGGGTTCGGCGGGCAGGGGGCCCCGGTCTTCGACATCGGGTCGGTTCATCTGCAAATCCTGTTGGGGGTGCTCAGCGAGCGGATCGCCGAAGGCGGCGACCCGGATGAATTTTTCGCCGGCTGCGCGGTCTCCCCCTTCAAGGGGACCGAAGGGGAGTGCTTCGCCCAGTACGCCAAACTCTGCCGGAAGGTCGCGGCCGGGGCCCGGTTCGTCATCACCCAACTGGGGTACGACGCCCGGAAGTTCGAGGAACTGATCCGGATCATGGATCGGTACGGCTTGAAAATCCCGGCCCTGGCGTCGATCTACGTCCTCACCCCGGGCGCGGCCCGCATGATGCACAACGGCGGAGTCCCCGGAGCGGTCGTCACCAGAAGGCTTCTGGATCGCGTCGAGGCCGAGTGGCGGGACAAAGGGGCCGGCCGCAAGGCCGCCATCGAACGGGCCGCGCGGCTCTCCGCCGTGGTCAAGGGGCTGGGATACCGGGGCGTCCACATCGGCGGCATCCATCGGGATTTCGAGACCGCCGGCCGAATCCTGGACCGACTCGACGCCATCTCGGACCGCTGGCGCGACTTCCTCCCCGAATTCGATCTCCCCGGGCCGGGCGGATTTTACGCCTTCGGCGATTCGGCCGGGGACCCCGATTCCCCGACACGCTTCGGACGGCGCCCCATCCCCCTGAGCTTCATGGAAAAGGTTCACTACCGGTTCCACAAAACCGCACACGACCTCTTTTTCGATCCCGGCCACTTTCTGTCGCCGCTGCTCCAGAAGGCCGCCGCCGTCCTGGACACGCCGAAAAGGGAACATGCCCTGTTGACGATCCTCGAAGATCCGCCCAAGAGAGTCCTCCTCGGGTGCCGCAAATGCGGCGACTGCGGCATCCAGCACGTCGGCTTTCTCTGCCCGGAATCGGGCTGCCCCAAGCATACCCGAAACGGCGCCTGCGGCGGCAGCGACCGCGGACGGTGCGAAGTCTTCCCGGACCGGGCCTGCATCTGGCACCGGGCCTATGGCCGGCTCGCCGATGCGGGCCGGGCCGACAGCCTCATCCGCGACTGCGTTCCCCCTCGGATGTGGGAACTCGACCAGA
>CAYPCE010000351.1:0-3518 GCA_964409085.1 uncultured Desulfobacteraceae bacterium
GAAATACACGAAATACACGAAAAGAAATGAAAAAAGAAAAGAAAAGAAAAGAAAATATGTTTTTCAAAAAAAAACCATAACGACGACGACTTATTTTCTTCTTTTTTTCGTGTATTTCGTGTATTTCGTGGTTTCCCTTTCTCTCAACTTACCTCGCAATCCGCTTATATTCAAGTTTTGGGTAATGCCCGAAATTCGCCAAAAGGCCAAGCTTCATTTGTGTGGCTTTCAAATAATTGTGAACCTGTGCGACATGTTCGTTCGATATGTTCTTCACAGCCTTGATTTCAAGAATAATCTTTTCATAGCAGATAAAATCCGGGACATAGGTCTGTTTCAAAGGCTTTCCCTTGTATTCGAGGAAAAGGGCCTCCTGAGATGTAAACGGTATCCCCTGAAGTTCCAGTTCGATCACCAAGCATTCCTGATAAACCGCCTCAAGGAATCCGCATCCTTTATTTTTATACACCTCGAAACAAGCTCCGATGATCCGATAACTCTCCTCTGGATAGACAATCTGCAATGTTTTTCCTTTTTTATAAAACCACGAAATACACGAACTACACGAAAAAACTAAAAACTGCTTTCTCACTCAAAAATTGCTTTCCCATTTTCTTAAATTTTTTGTCCCAACCTCCTCTCTCTTTTTTTCTTTCTTTTTTTTTCGTGTATTTCGTGTATTTCGTGGTTTAATCCATTCGTGTCATTCGTGCTATTCGTGATTCCTACCCCTTTAACACCGAAACAACCTGAATATACGGATTATCCTCCGTGGTCATCGTATCTTCGATCCATTTCATATAATCGTCAAAAATCTTGTCGATGCGCCGTCTTCTCGCATCCTTGCGCCGACTCTTTCCAAAATCGAATTCCAGTTGCCCATGCTGTTTTTTCCGCAACCGTTCCAACGCCTCCAGCCGTTCATTCAGCTTCGGATTGATTTCGTCCTCGAATTCCTTCCGGCGGTCTCGCATCCACGCCTTCGCCTTTTCAACGGCTTCGGGCAGGAGCGCTTTGAGCGTTTCCAGTTCAACCTCTTCGCCGATGTTGGGGAACGGTTTCGACCCTAATCCCGTTTTCTCAATGACCGCCTCCAATGGTTCCACCCCCACCGCTTTTCCGTCCTTGAAACACACCCCGAACCACCGATGGACCAGGGGATGGCTTTTCCGGTTCGGAATCAGCCCGGACATGAGAAACACCACCTCGTCGTCCGCCAGAACCGACGGCAGTTCCAGCACGGGGGCCTCATGCCGCCGGAACACCGCATGGAGCTTGTCGTTGATCCAGTCCACCACCGGGTTCAGCTCCCAGAGATAATGGATTGAGGGCCAGGCGGTTTCGTCCTTTCGGCTGCGTTTGATCTCTTTCTGGATGGCGTCCTTGTCCGCCGACAGGATGAACAGCCCGTCGTCCGGCCAGATCTCGCGCGGCAGGAACCGGAACCGGGATTTCAATTCATCGTTGGGCGTCAGGTCGATCCGCTTCTCCTTTGGATAAATGTCGGCCCCGACCGCGCCGGCGTTCCGCAGATAACCGATGGCGGCCTCGGCGTAGGCAAAATCGTCCGCGAAGAGCGACGGCATGGACAACCGGGCCGCATCCGCTTCATCCCCTTTGGGCGGTTCCTCTTCGCCGAACAGAATGGACAGGGGATCGTCGTCCCGGGCCGCGGCCGTCTCCTCGAACTCCTCCGGCGTCTGCCCCTGCTCGATTGCACTGGCGGTGATCCGTTCCTCGCTGTCGATGTCGTACACCCCCATGAACTCCGCCGGGTCGCCGATGTTCTTGACCGTCTCGTTGTCCTTCTGGATGAGCAGTTCCAGAATCCGCATGTCGCCCCGGATTTTGGGCACATCGCTCCGGGTGACCAGATAGACGATCTGCGGGGTCCGTTCCTGCCCGTACCGGTCGATGCGGCCGTTTCGCTGCTGGAACACCATCAGGGACCAGGGGATGTCGAAATGGATCATCCGGTGGGACAGGTAATGGAGGTTGATCCCCTCCGAGGCCACGTCCGAGGCGACCATCAGCCGCACCGGGGAGTCCTCTTTGCCGAATTCCTCCACCACCTGCTGCTGTTCGATGTCGGACATGCCGCCGTAGAGGATGGCGACCTGATTCTCTTTGAGCTTCAGGTCCAGGAGCAGGTTGTCTTTCAGGAAATGGAGGGTCTCGATCCGCTCGGTGAAGATGACCAGTCGATCCGTCGTTTCCTTGGGGGTCCAGCCGAAACCGGTCTTTTCATCCCGGATGACCTCCAGGAGCTTCCGGTATTTGGAAAACCCATCGACGCCGGTGTCGGCCACGGCTTCGGAAAAGCTTTGGAGCGTCTCGATGTCGGATTGGAACCGTCCGGCGCCGTCTTTTCCCATCCGCCCGATGCGGTTCCGGATGGTCTCCAGGCAGGCGGCCGGGCTGGAAAACAGGGCCTTTTCCAGGGTGATCTTGAACAATTGAGCCGGCCCGCGCCGCTGGTCGATCCGGGTGAACGTCAGCCGGGTGAAAGCGTCGAAGGCCGATTCCTCCACCGGGCTGGCCTCGCAGTAGGCCACGCGGATCTTCCGCTCCTTGAACGCCGATTCCACCTGGTGCTGGATGTCCTTCTTGAACCGCCGGATATAGAGCCCTTTGATGTCTTCCGGTCCGTAGTCGTCGGGATTGGCGATGGCGGTGGGATCGAGCATGTTCATGATGCTGGCGAAGCTCCGGGCCTTGCCGTCGTGGGGGGTGGCCGAGAGCATGATCAGGGTGTCGGACCGGCCGGAGAGCAGGTTCGCCAGCTTGGCCCGCAAAGACGACGCATTGCCCCGCTCCGCCACATTGTGGGCCTCGTCGATGACGATGATGTCCCAGTAGGCCTTTTCCAGATGGGTGCGGTACTCCGTGTCCTGCTTGAGGGTGTCGATGGAGATGATCGCTTTGTCGTAATAATAGAAGGGGTTCTGGTTGGTGGGAATGCGGGAGCGGATTCGCTGGATGCCGATGGAATCCAGCCGGACCAGGGGGATGGTGAAGCGGCTCCACATCTCTTTCTGGAACTGGGTGAGCATGCTCTTGACGGCCAGCACCAGGATGCGCTTCCCCTTGCCCCGCCGGATCAGCTCGCTCAGCAGGACGCCGGCTTCCAGGGCCTTGCCCAGCCCCACCGCGTCCGCGATCAGGATGCGCTGCCGGGGCTGCTTCAGGGCCTGGACCGCCGGGTCGAGCTGATAGGGGACCGGGTCCATGGCCGCCTTGTGGCCGATGTAGAGGTTTCCGTCGGTGGGCGGCTTCCGCCTCAGCAGGCTTTCCATGTAAAGCAGCGACGCGCTGTAGGTGCTGGAGTCGTCCCGCACCAGACGGGTGTCCACCGGATCGAGCACCTCGATCTTTTTTTCGATCTCGGTCAGAAAGATCGTCTCTTTGTCCCGAACCAGCTCCGAGATCCCCGTCGCCATCAGGGCCTGCCCGCCCGTGGACGTCCGGTCCACCCGCCGGACCAGCCATTCCGCATCCCGAACCACGATCCTCGCCCC
>CAYPCE010000352.1:0-3517 GCA_964409085.1 uncultured Desulfobacteraceae bacterium
CCAAGAAGGTGGGCAACGGCATCCGGTTCCTGAGCCGCTATCTGTGCAGCAACATTTTCCAGAACCCCCGGGAATGGAAGCGACGAAGCTTCGATTTCGTCAAGCTGCACAAGTACAACGGGCAGCAGTTGCTGGTCAACGGCGACATCATCGAAAATTTCCGCCACTGTCTGGAAGAAATGGAGAATCTGGTCACCTGGCTCAAGGGCCGGGACCCGGAAATGCCCTACAGTGAGGTGGCGTCCCACATGAAACGACACGGGTTCGAGCCCGGATGGGGCAATACCGTGGGACGGATCATCGAGAACATGGAGATGCTCGAAGAACTCATCAACGAACCCACCGACGTCATGCTGGAGACCTTCCTCTCCCGGGTGACCCTCCCCATGATCTCCAAGATCGCCATCCTTTCCCCCCATGGCTGGTTCGGGCAGGAAAATGTCCTGGGCAAACCGGACACGGGCGGTCAGGTCATCTATATCCTCGACCAGGTCCGGGCCCTGGAACGCTACCTCAAGGAGAAGCTCTCCCTCACCGGGCTGGAGGTGGCCCCCGAGATCATCGTCGTCACCCGCCTCATCCCGGAGGCCGACGACACCACCTGCGACCAGCGGAAAGAGAAAATCTACAATACCGACAACGGCTGGATCCTCCGGATCCCCTTTCGGGACCAGCATTCCAACGTGATTTCCCACTGGATTTCCCGGTTCCACATCTATCCCTATCTGGAACGCTTCGCCGATGACGCCGAAACCGAACTGCTGCGGGAATTCGAGGGGCGGCCCGATCTGATCATCGGCAACTACACCGACGGCAACCTGGTGGCCACGCTGCTTTCCGACAAGATGAACGTGATCCAGTGCACCATCGCCCATGCCCTGGAAAAGACGAAGTACCTGTTTTCAGACCTCTACTGGGAGGACATGGAGGATGAGTACAACTTCTCCCTCCAGTTCACCGCCGACATCCTGGCCATGAACAAATCGGACTTCATCATCACCAGCACCACCCAGGAGATCGTGGGCACCGAATACACCATGGGCCAGTACGAATCCTACCAGTTCTTCAGTCTGCCCAACCTCTACCAGGTGGTCAGCGGTATCGACCTCTTCGCCCCCAAATTCAACGTTATCCCGCCCGGCGTGGAAGAGCAGATCTACTTTCCCTATTACCAGAACGAGAAACGGATCCGCCACAAAAAGGAAACCTGGGAAAAGCGGCTCTTCACGGATATGTCCGACGACATTTACGGGATGCTCGAAGAAGAAGACCGGATGCCGCTCTTCACCATGGCGCGCCTGGACAAGATCAAGAACATCACCGGCCTCATCGAGGCCTTCGGGATGAGCAAAACCCTCCAGGAAAAATGCAACCTGATCTTCGCGGCCGGGACCATCCACATCCAGGAGTCCAAGGATGCCGAAGAACAGGCCCAGATCCGCCTCGCCTACGAACTGATCAACCGCTACCGCCTCCACGGCAGGGTCCGGTGGCTCCCCTCCATTCCCAAGCTGGAGACCGGCGAGGTCTACCGGATCATCGCCGATCACGGCGGCGCCTTTATCCAGCCCGCCCTTTTCGAGGCCTTCGGCCTCACCATCCTGGAGGCCATGGCGTCGGGCCTGCCCACCTTGGCCACGGAATTCGGCGGTCCCCAGGAGATCATCCGGAACGGCGAATCCGGATTCCTGCTCAACACCAGCGCCCCGAACCTCATCGCCAAAACCCTGGAAACCTTTGTGGAGAAATGCCACAAGAATCCCGACTTCTGGAAGCGGGTTTCGGACAACAGTATCGAAAGGGTCCAGAAGCATTTCACCTGGCGACTGTACAGCGAACGATTGATCAATCTGGCCAAGCTCTATGGGTTCTGGCGATTCACCGTCACGGCCCAGGGCAAACACAAAATGGACCGATACTGCGAATTCATTTACCATTTTTTGATGAAAAACCGCGCCAAACGTCTGGAAGCGGAATAAGCCGAAACCGGCCGCGCCGGAGGACCGCATGCAATATTCCGAAGCCCGCATGGGCCGCATTTTCACCATCCGCCTCGATGATGGCGACATCGTCCACGAAGCCATCGAAGGATTCGCCAGGGACCAGTCGATCCGGGCCGGAGCGCTCATCATTCTCGGCGGCGCCGACCGGAACAGCCGACTGGTGGTGGGCCCCGAAAAGGGCGATGACCGCCCCATCACCCCCATGACCCGGCTCCTGGAATCGGTCCACGAAGCGGCCGGCGTCGGCACGCTTTTCCCGGACGAATCGGGGACGCCGATCCTCCATCTGCACATGGCCTGCGGCCGGGGGGAGGAAACGGTCACGGGGTGCATTCGCGAAGGCGTCCGGGTGTGGCAGGTGATGGAGGCGATCCTGTTCGAACTCACCGAAACGGACGCCGTGCGCCGCCCCGATCCGGAGATCGGATTCAAATTGCTGGAACCTTAGAAGGAGACACACCCGACCATGACCATACAGCAAACCATCAAAAAAGACTTGGCCGCCGCCATGAAAGCCCGGGACGAGGCGACCAAAAACGCCCTCCGGGTGATCATGGGAGAATTCGCCCGGGCCGAAGGCAAAGAGTTGGCCGACGACGAGGCGGTCCGGATTCTCAAAAAACTGGCCAAATCCGAACGGGAGACCATCGAACAAAGA
Source organism: uncultured Desulfobacteraceae bacterium (assembly GCA_964409085.1). GTDB lineage: Bacteria > Desulfobacterota > Desulfobacteria > Desulfobacterales > JAABSP01 > JAABTD01. Next base: position 2,662 of record CAYPCE010000352.1, read on the forward strand.
GAGTCGGCCGGCGACACCGAATACCTCCAAATCATCGAAAGCTACCTGCCCCGAACGGCCGGCGAAGCCGAAATCCGGGCATGGATCGGCGCCAACATCGACTTTTCGCAGTTCAAGAACAAGATGCAGGCCATGCGGCCCATCATGGCCCATTTCGGGGCCAACGCCGACGGCGAAACCGTAAAACAGATCCTTCAGACCTACTAGGAGCGCACCGATGGCGGAGATCAAAAGCACCCTTGATCTGGTGATGGAACGGACCCGCAACCTGACCTTGAGCGAAGAAGAAAAAACGGAGAAAAACCGGGAGGAATTCCGGAAACGGCTCCAGGGAGTGGTGGAACGCTACCGGGCCGGGACCCTCAAACGCGAAGAACTGCGAAAAGACCTGGCCGGCCTCCGGTCTCAGTACACCATCGCCGACGAATCGGTGGTCTGCCGGGAAATCATGGACCGGATCGAACTCGATGCGGACAACGACCCGATCCTCGACTTCCTGCAGCAGCAGTGCGGCATCGACCCGGCCCCACTGGCCGAACTCATCGCCGGATACGAGTCGGACATCCGGAAAGCCATTTCCGACCGCATGGGACACCTCAAAAAAGAACTGGCCCGGGACCGGGGCATCCGCGGGTCCGCCGTGATTCCCAATCCCCGTGCCGATGGCGCCTGGCAGGAGACGGTCGCCGGGCTACGGAAGGAATACGACGGGCGGCTGACAAGGGAAAAAGAACGACTGGCGGACGGGTGAGACAACCGCCGGCCCCATCGAAACGGGGAAGACCGCCTCAGATATAGTTGAACCAGTAGCCCTCCAGGTTTTCGAAGTTGCGGGTCACGGCGCCGGCACCGGAGA
>CAYPCE010000353.1:0-3501 GCA_964409085.1 uncultured Desulfobacteraceae bacterium
CGGGCGAGGACCGGGCCGATCTCCTGGTCAACTGGCTCCGGGAGGTCCTCTACCTGTGGACCGGCAAAGAATCCCTTCTGGCGTCGGCGGTGATCCGGTCTGTTTCCGAAACACGGGTGACGGCCACGGTGCGGACCGACCCCTTCGATCCGGATCGCCACGTCATCCACAACGAGATCAAGGCGGTTACCTATCACGGCGTTTCGGTGGAAAAAGACGCCGACGGCTGGACGGCCGAGGTGATCTTCGATGTCTAAACCATACATGCAACGGAGATGAGCGGTGCAGGCACACGCGACATTAGACCTCTCGAATAAAGTGGTCTTCGTTTACAAAGCCAACAGCGACAACGACATCGCCCTGGAAAACCCCCGGACGGTGATGCTCAACGACCGGTATTTCCTGGTGGGCAACGTCCCGGACGGCGGGTCCTCCAACAACTGGCTCGCCGGCCTGACCACCTACGTGGCCTGGGACCAGATCGAGGAGTTCGTGGTCTTCGATTCCCTGGACGATTATTTTGAACGGCTCTCCATGGCCTGGTCCGACCGGCAGTTGCACTGAGGAAGGGCAAAGGGCCGGGGACGGAAGACAGAGGACAGAGAACGGAGGACGGCATGTCGGACCTCAACCGAATCACTGAATATTGTTATGAACTGCCCCGGAGCGGGAACATGCGGGTGCCGGGGCGGGTGTATACCAGCAAGGGGATGCTGGCGGCGATCAAAAAAGAGGAGACCCTGAAGCAGGTGGCCAATGTGGCCACCCTGCCGGGCATCCTCAAGGCGTCCATGGCCATGCCCGACATCCACTGGGGATACGGCTTCCCCATCGGCGGTGTGGCGGCCTTCGACTGGGAGGAGGGGGTGGTCTCCCCCGGCGGGGTGGGGTACGACATCAACTGCGGGGTCCGGCTGGCGACCACCCATCTGGAGGGGCCGGATATCCGGAGCCGGATCGCCGACGTGGTCAACGCCCTCTACCAACATGTGCCGTCGGGGGTCGGGTCCACCGGCCAAGTCAAGCTCAACGCGACCGAGGAGAAAAAGGTGCTGGCCCAGGGAAGCCGCTGGGCCGTGGCCGAGGGGTTCGGCGAACCGGGCGACCTGGAGCGGACCGAAGACGGCGGCTGTCTGGAGACCGCCGACCCGGACGAGGTGAGCGACCGGGCCCTGGAGCGGGGGAAAAAACAGTTGGGGACCCTGGGATCGGGCAACCACTTCCTGGAAATCGGGGTGGTGGACGAGATCTACGAAGACGATACGGCACGGGCCTTCGGGCTGTTTGAGGGCCAGGTGACGGTGATGCTCCATACCGGGTCCCGGGGTCTCGGCTACCAGATCTGCGACGATTTTCTGGCCGTCATGGCCAAGCATGTCAGGACGCTGCCCATTGAACTCCCAGACCGGCAACTGGCCTGCGCCATGATCCAGTCGGAAGAGGGGCAGCGGTACCTGCGGGCCATGGCCTGCGGCGCCAACTACGCCTACGCCAACCGGCAGATCCTGATGCACCGGGCGCGGGAGGTCCTGCTGCGGGCCCTGGACATCAGCCCCCGGGATCTGGGCATGCAGCTTCTTTACGACGTGTGTCACAACATCGCCAAGGCGGAGACCCACGAGATCGACGGCAGACCCCGGAAGGTCTGCGTCCACCGGAAGGGGGCCACCCGGTCTTTTCCGGCCGGCCACCCGTCCGTGTCCCAGGTCTACCGGAAGGTGGGGCAGCCCATCATCATCCCCGGCGACATGGGCCGGGCTTCGTACGTGATGGTGGGGACGGACAAAGCCATGGCCGAGACCTTTGGCTCCACCTGCCACGGCGCCGGCCGGGTCCTGAGCCGCAAGGCGGCCAAAAAAGCCGCAAAGGGCCGGGCCATCCACCGGGAACTGGAGGACAAGGGAATTTTCGTCCGGTCCAAGGGACGGGGGACTCTGAGCGAAGAGATGCCCGACGCCTACAAGGACATCTCCCAAGTGGTGGAAGCCGTCCACGGCGCCGGGATCTCCCGGAAGGTGGCCCGGCTGCGCCCCATGGCGGTGGTGAAAGGATAAATCGATTTGGATGCAATGCAGGCGGTGATGCTCGGCATCATCCAGGGGCTGACGGAATTTCTGCCCATCAGCAGTTCCGGCCACCTGGTTCTTTCTCAACGACTCTTCGGCATGACGGAACCGGCGCTCTTTTTCAATATCAGCGTCCATGTGGGGACGCTGCTGGCGGTGATCCTTTTTTTCCGGAAGGAAATTCAAAACATTATCGGCGCCCTGATCGGGGCCGCGGGACGGGTCGTCCGGAAAGAGGCCGGTCTTGGCGAGGTGATGGCCGAAGACGACGTCCGGATGGGCGTTCTCATCGTCGTCGGATCGGTCCCCACCGCGGTCCTGGGTCTCCTTTTCAACGAAGCGGCGGATCTGCTCTTTTCCTCCGTGGCCATCGTCGGCTGGATGCTCATCGTCACCGGAACCTTTTTGTGGATCACCCGGTGGGTCAGCAAAGAAGGCGAAGGGATGGAGGGGTTGGCCACAAGGAACGCCTTTATCATCGGCACGGTCCAGGGGCTGGCCATCCTGCCCGGCATCTCCCGGTCCGGCGCCACCATTTCGGCGGGGCTCTTTCTGGGGCTGAACCGGGAGACGGCGGCCCGGTATTCCTTTTTGCTTTCGATCCCGGCGATTCTGGGCGCGGAGATGCTGGCCCTGAAAGATGTGACGTCCGAGACGGCCGGGGTGACTCTGACAACCCTGGCGGGGGCCGTCGCCGCAGCGATCACCGGGTATTGCGCGCTGGTCTTTCTGTTGTTCGTAATCCGGAAGGGGCGGCTCCACATGTTCGCGCCGTATTGCTGGCTGGTGGGGGCGGGGGCGTTGATCCTGGGGACCTGAATTGACCTGAAACAAAACCTAACGGAAAGGAAGCCCATGAATCCGCAGATTTTCAGAGAATACGACATCCGGGGCGTGGCCGGCGTCGATATGGACGCCGATGATGTGGAGGCCATTGGCAGAGCGGTGGGGACCTACCTGCTGGAGAGGGGTGGTTCGACGGCGTCGGTGGGGCGGGACTGCCGGGTCACGTCGGACGACTACGCCGATCGGGTGGCCCGGGGGCTGCGGTCCGCCGGGTGCAATGTGATCGACATCGGGGTCTGCACCACGCCGATTTTCTACTTTTCCATCCATCATTTGAAAGCCGACGGCGGCGTGATGGTGACCGCCAGTCACAATCCCAAGGAATACAACGGGTTCAAATTGTGCCATGGGCTCGACTCCATCCATGGAGAGCAAATCCAGGCCATCCGGAGGATCATCGAAACCGGCGCCTTCCGAAAAGGAGACGGCGGCTTCGAGGCCGATGATGGCGTGATCGCGGCCTACCGGCGCTATCTGGTGGAGAACATCCGGCCGGTATCCGGACTTCGGTTGGGGGTGGACGCCGGCAACGGAACGGCCGGCCCGACGGCGGTCCCCATCCTGCGGGATCTGGGGTGCGAGGTGGCCG
>CAYPCE010000354.1:0-3437 GCA_964409085.1 uncultured Desulfobacteraceae bacterium
ACCCTCCTGTCGGCCTTCTGGATTCTCTCCGCCAATAGCTGGATGCAGACCCCCCAGGGCTATGAGGTCGGCGACGCCGGCATTCTGTATCCCACGAACTGGCTCCAGATCATTTTCACCCCCTCCTTTCCCTACCGCCTGATCCACATGGTCACCGCCGCTTACCTGACCACCGCGTTCGTGGTGGGGGGCGTCGGCGCCTACTACCTCTTTCGGAAACAGCATGTCCGCCACGCACGGGTGATGATGGGCATGGCCATGATCATGGCGGTCTTCGTGGCGCCGGCCCAGATCCTGTTCGGCGATTTCCACGGGTTGAACACCTTTGAACACCAGCCGGCCAAGGTGGCTGCCATGGAAGGGCTCTGGGAGACGAAAAAGGGCGCCCCCATGGTCCTCTTCGCATGGCCCGATCAGGCGGCGGAGACCAACCGGTACGCCGTTGAAATCCCCAATGTTTCGAGCCTGATTCTGACCCATGAGTGGGACGGAGAAGTCCGGGGCCTGAAAGAGTGGCCCGCGGATGAACGGCCGCCCGTGGCCGTGGTCTTCTGGTCCTTTCGGATCATGGTGGGTCTGGGCGTGCTGATGGCGTTGACCGGTCTTTTCGCGATCATCCTGTATTTCCGGAAAAAACTCTTCGACACCCGGTGGTTTCAGATCTGGTGCATGGCCCTGACCCCGGCGGGTTTCCTCGCGGTGGTGGCCGGGTGGTTCGTCACCGAAGTGGGCCGTCAGCCCTGGGTGGTCCACGGCCTGATCCGGACGGCCGAGGCCGTTTCCCCCGTCGGCGCCGAACAGATCGCGCCGTCCCTCATCGCCTTTATCGTCGTCTATCTGTTCGTTTTCGGCGCCGGCGCCTACTACATCCTCCGCCTCATCGCCAAAGGCCCCCAAACGGAGGACGAAGTCTTCGGGGCCCACGGGGTGGACAAGCCGCCGATTTTCACCGACATGGCTTCGGAAAAAGGAGGCGACCATGTTTAATTTCGCAGGGTTTCTGGACTTGCCGATGATCTGGTACGGGCTGATCGCCATCGCCATTATTCTCTACGTCATCCTGGACGGATTCGGCCTGGGAATGGGCATCCTTTTTCCCTTCGCCCCAACCGATCAATGCCGGGACCGGATGATGAACTCCATCGCTCCGGTCTGGGACAGCAACGAAACCTGGCTGGTGCTGGGCGGCGGCGGGCTGTTTGCGGCCTTTCCCCTGGCCTATTCGGTCCTGATGCCGGCCCTCTATGTTCCCATCATTGTCATGCTCCTGGGCATCATCTTCCGCGGGGTCTCGTTCGAGTTCCGGTTCAAAGCCCAGGGCAAATCACGGAAGATCTGGGATATCACCTTCCATGTCGGCTCCCTGACCGCCGCGCTCATGCAGGGGATGGTCATTGGCGCCTATGTGCAGGGGTTCGCGGTGGAGGGCCGACAGTTCGCGGGCGGCGCCTTCGACTGGCTCAACGCCTACAGCGTCATGACCGGCGTGGCGGTGGTATGCGGGTACGCCCTGCTGGGGGCCACCTGGCTGGTGATGAAAACCGACGGCCCCACCCAGGAATGGGCCCGGAAGTGTGCCGCCTATGTGATGTGGTATGTGGCGGTCTTCATGGGGCTGGTCAGCATCAGCATGCCGATGATGAACCCGGATATCCATGCGATCTGGTTCAGCTATCCCAACTACCTGGTGCTCATGCCGGTGCCGCTGCTGACCGCCTGCATCTTTATTGTTCTCTGGTTCGACCTGCAAAAAGACCGGGAGATCCGCCCGTTTTTTCTCTCCATCGGCATTTTTCTCCTGGGATATCTCGGCATCGGCATCAGCCTCTGGCCCTGGCTGGTGCCCTTCGCGATCTCCTTCCGGGACGCCGCCGCGGCGCCCCCCTCCCAGTCGCTGCTGCTGGTGGGCATCGCCGTTATGCTCCCGATCATGCTGGCCTACATCGGATACTGCTACTATGTGTTCCGGGGGAAGGTCTCCCATGAGCCCTATTACTGAAAAACAGAAACAGTGGCTCTGGTTCGTCGGATTGTGGCTCGGTGGGCTCTCGGCGGTCCTGCTGCTGGCCGTTTTTATCCGGTTGTTGATGGGGATTGAATAGCCGCAGACCGCATTTCATATCGATCCAACCGGTATCGTCCTGAAATACCCTTCCACGACCCGCGATTCCGCCTCGTTGGCCACCGGGGTTCAGGGCTGCTGGCGTCCGGGGCAAACAACAGCAGCAGCCGATGCTGCCATTGGAATTGGCTGACATCCATGGGCATGGTTTCAGTAGGCCCCAGGATGGTGAAAACGAGGAAAGCGAACGCTGATAATATCAATATTTACATGGTGTTGTACTTTTTAATGTTTATCGTTCCCTGTGTTTGTTTCGCTTCTTGCTTGCGCCGGTTATTGCCGAAGATCAAGACAAGGATCGGTTCATACGATTATTTTTCAACATGGGGACGGTCGTCCGATTCCATTTGCGTCAGGATCACGCCGACGGCAATGACGCCCAGGCCCACCCAATCCGTGGTCAGGAGGCGGTCGCCGAACGCCGCCCAGCCCATCAGCATCGTTACCGGAGGGCCGAAATAAAACAGGCTCGCGACTCTTGTCGCGTCCATCCGTACGATCAAAAGCCACATCAACGCGTACGCCATCAGGGAGACGCCCAGGATCAGCCACAGCATCGCCCCCATAAACATGGGGGTCCATTCGGTCGCCAGGTCTTCAAGAAGAACAGCCGGGAGGGCTACAGCCAGCGCCGTCCCAAGGCATTGGTAAAAAAGCCCCAGGTCCACGGCCAAACGATCCGCATGGTTTTGCACCTGCAACCGGCGCTGGATCAAACTCGCGGCCGTGATCGCCGCCACCGAACCAAAGGGGATGAAATAGCCAAATACGGTGCCCGCATCCGACAGGTCGGTCCTGGCCAGCACCGCGACCATGACGCCGCCGAACCCGATCAGCAACCCCGCCCAGCGGACAAGGGGCGTCCGTTCGCCGACCACCAGCCCGGATAAGGCGCCGGTCGTCATTGGCTGCAGCGCCACCACCAGGGCGACAATACCCGCGGGAACGCCGTATTGCAAAGAGAACATGACGCACCCCAGCCAGACGCCGTGGGCCAGTATCCCAACGAGAGAGGCGATCAAAACGGCATTGAATCCCGGCCATTCCAACCGGCGGCGAAGGGCAAGGTAGACAAGAAGAATAAGCGCCAGAACCCCGTACCGCCAGAGCAGCAGGGTAAAGGGCGCCGTGTAGGGCAGGGCGTATTCCGCGCCGATGAAGCCGGAGTTCCACAGTAAAACAAAGCCGACGGCCAGGAACCAGGCGGGAGGGGGGAAAGGGGTCGTTTTTATGGGGGGTCCTTTGAGAACGCCAGAGTCAGCCTCATTTCGAAACCCAGCTTAAGCGCAACTTTTTCTGCGAATGTGCACAGTCT
>CAYPCE010000355.1:0-3434 GCA_964409085.1 uncultured Desulfobacteraceae bacterium
TCCACCAGGCGCTCCCCCGTCTCCGCGGCACGGGCGGCCTTGCGGTCGCCCCGCTTGAGGGCGCTGAGCTGCTTGTCGAATTTGGGATGCAGGTGGATGGATCGAAACATGGCGCTACCTCCTTTTTCAGGCCACCATTTCAAACAGGGCCTCCACCCGCCGGTTGATCACCGGTGGGCGCATGGCCGCATAGTCGCGAATCTTTCGCATCAGTCGGTTTTTCCGATTTGCCTTATGGATGGCGATAAGACGTCCGGCCCGGCGGTATGGGTGACCGGGCAGGCGTCCACGCAGGCCCGGCAGCCGGTGCAACGATCCATGCGAATGCCGCGTGCCCGTTTGCGCACCACGGCTTTGAAGCGGCCCGGCTCGCCTGAAAGCGACTGCAACTGGGCGTAGGTGATCAGCTCGATGTTGGGATGGCGGCCGGCGGCCACCAGGTAGGGGGACAAAATGCACATGGAGCAATCGGTGGTGGGAAATGTCTTGTCCAGCGCCGCCATTACCCCGCCGATGGCCGGCGTCTTTTCCACCAGATAGACATAATACCCCGAATCGGCCAAATCCATGGCGGCCTGAATGCCGGCGACGCCGCCGCCGACGACCATTACAGCGCCTATTGCTTGAGCGCTCATATTTGACTCCAGTTCTTTTTCATTATTCAATGCCTCTTTCGTTAAATGGCGCCAGTTTGGCCGCGCAGGCTTTCAGTTCCGGGATGCCGCATACCGGATCGAGGGCCGCGTGGGTCAGCCGGTTGGCGGCGGCTTGGGCATAGTGGAACGGGATGAAAACCGTTCCCTGCCGAACGTGACGGGTTACCCGCGCCCGAGCCAGAATTTCTCCGCGGCGGGTCTTCACCTGTACGGTTTTTCCATCCGAAACGCCATGGCGCCGCGCGTCTTCCTCGGAAATTTCAACAAAGCATTCCGGCGCGATCGCATTCAAACCGTCTGTTTTCATGGTCATGGTTCCGGTATGGTAATGATACAAAATCCTGCCGGTGGTCAGAAACAGGGGATAATCGTTGTCCGGGACTTCGGCTGGGGGCAGGTATTCAACCGCGTGAAACAAGCCTTTTCCACGCGTGAAATTCCCGACGTGAAGAATGGGTGTTCCCGGGTGATCCGGAGACGGACATGGCCAGTGCAGCCCGTCTTTTTCAATCCGGTCATAGGATATCCCCTTGCAGGAAGGCGTAATTCCGGCGATTTCATCGAATATCGACCTTGCATCGTCATACGCCATGGCGTATCCCATGCGGGCGGCGATATCGCAGGTGATTTGCCAGTCCCGCCGGGCCGCTCCGGGGGGTTCAACAGCCTTGCGGCCGCGCTGGACTTTACGCTCGGTGTTGGTGAACGTGCCGTTCTTTTCGGCAAAACTCGCGGCGGGGAGCACGACGTCAGCCAGTTTCGCCGTTTCGGTCAGGAAAATGTCCTGAACGACCAAAAAATCGAGTTGTTTCAAACATTCCTCGGTGTGATTCAAATCCGGATCGGAGACCATGGGGTTTTCGCCGATAATGTACATGCCTTTGATGAGTTTTTGGTGCGCCATGGGAAGCATTTGCGTCACGGGCCGGCCCGCCTTGTCCGGCAAACCTTCGACATTCCACGCGGATTCCATCGACTTACGGGCGTTCGGGTCCGTTACCGGCTGGTAGCCCGAAAACACGTTGGGCAGCGCGCCCATGTCGCAGGCGCCCTGGACATTGTTCTGCCCCCGGAGCGGATTCACCCCGCCTCCGGCGATCCCCATGTTGCCGCACAGCATGGCCAGGTTGGCCAGGGATTTGACATTGTCCGTTCCCGTACTGTGCTGGGTGATCCCCATGCAGTAAACAATTCCGGCCGCCGGCGCTTTCGCGTAAAGGCGGGCCGCGTCGATCAGGTCATTTTTCGGTATGCCGGCAACGGTTTCCACATATTCCGGAGTGTACTTTTCAACGGCCCGCTTCAGTTCTTCAAAACCTTCGGTCCGTTCCCGGACGAAAGTCCGATCATGCAGATTCTCTTCGATGATCATGCGCATCATGCCGTTGATCCAGCAAACATCCGTGCCCAAACGCTGGGTTAGCTTGATTTCGGCGAATTTGACGATGGCGATGTCCCTTGGATCGACGACGATCAGTTTCGTTTTCCCGGACGCGACGGTCCGCTTGATGAAACTCGACATCACCGGATGGTTTTCGGTGGGATTGGAGCCGGTGATGAGAATCACATCCGAATTGAATACGTCCGCCATGGGATTCGTCATGGCGCCGCTGCCGAAAGCGGCCGCCAGCCCGGCGACGGTGGATGCGTGGCAGAGACGGGCGCAGTGATCCACGTTGTTTGTTTTCAAAACCGCACGGGCAAACTTCTGCGCGATGTAATTGTCCTCGTTGGTGATCCTCGCGGACGCCAGCACCCCCAGAGCGTCGCCGCCGTATTGGCCTTTTATGGACGCCAGTTTTTTGGAAACGACATCCAGCGCCTCTTCCCAGTCGGCTTCACAAAAAACGCCGTTTCGTTTTATCAGCGGTTTGGTCAGACGTTCCGGAGAATGGATGAAATGATACCCGAAACGGCCCTTGACGCACAGGCTGCCATGGTTGGGGGCCGCATCCACGCCGGAGATTTTGACCACATGGTTGTCTTTGACGTGCAAATGGATCTGGCAACCCACGCCGCAATAGCCGCACGTGGTTCGGACTTTTTCGGTCTCCCAGGGACGCGCGACCCAGCGCGCGTCCTTTTCCACCAGCGCCCCCACCGGGCAGGCCTGGACGCACTCGCCGCAAAAGACGCAATCAGAATCCTTCAGGGGCCGGTCGCCGGCGGCGACAATCTTGGTTTCCTTCCCGCGATAGCCGAAACTGATGCTGTTGTTGACCTGCACCTCGTTACATGCCTGAACACAACGCCCGCAGAGAATGCAACGGGAGAAGTCCCTGACGATGAAGGGGTTGACCGTCTCCATGGGGTAGCGCGTGGGCGTGGCGGCGAAGTTCACGCCGCCCACCTGGTAGCGGTAGGCCAGGTCCTGCAGGCGACAGTCGCCCCATGCGGGACAAAGGTCGTTGGCGCCGTCTTCAGCCTGTACTTTGAGCTGGAAGTGGGTCCACTCCTGGTCGTCCGAGCCGCGTACGGCGCAGTTGTGATTGCCTGAGCCGAGCATCAGTCGCAGCACCAACCGGCGCGCTTCCACAACGGCGGGCGATTCGGTCCGCACCTGCATGCCGGCGGCGGCCGGCGTGGCGCAGGAAGCCGCGAGTCCGCGCATGCCGGTTACTTCCACCACGCAGATGCGGCAGGCCCCCGTTGGGGCGGCGCCTTTGAGGTGGCACAGGGTGGGGATGTCGATCTCGTGGCGCCGGGCCACCTCGAGGATGGTCTCGCCGGGATCAAAGCTCAACTCCCGGCCGTTGATATGAAGCCTACGGCCATCAG
>CAYPCE010000356.1:0-3428 GCA_964409085.1 uncultured Desulfobacteraceae bacterium
GTGTGATGGGTGATGGTGTGATGGGTGATGGGTGATGGGTTGCCGCCCTCTGTCATCTATCCTCCGTCCTCCCCCTCACCGACCACTCCAGTATCCGCCGCGCCATCTCCTCATCCCCGGGAGGGGCCAATCCCAGCAGAACCTGCGTATCGGAATGGTACTGTTGTACCTGCTCCACCGCCCACTCCCATCGATCGGGCATGAGGGTCAGGTAGCGTTGGAAGAGGGATTGGAATTTGTCGATCGCCTGAAGGCGAGAGGTGAGAGGTGATGGGTCATCGGTGATGGGTGAGGAAGATGCCCTCTGACCCCTGCCCTGTAACCCCTGACCTTTTACCTCTGACCTTCCCTCCGGCGTCACCGCCGCGCGCCATGTCCAGTAAAGGGCGGCGCGGCCCAGGACGGATTCCTCCCGGGGGGCGTAGCCCACGGACACGTCCATGCACCGGTCGGCCAGGGGGAGCCAGGTGTTGAAGTAGGCGGAGGGGTCTTGCCGGCGGCGGGCGTACTGGCGGCCCAGAAGGTACCAGGCGTGGGGCTGGGCCGGGTTGAGGCGGAGGGACTGTTTCAGGCTTTGAACGGCGCGGCGGTCGTACTGCTGGCGCTGCCCGTCGGTTGTAGCGGGCGTCCGGAGGTAGAAGCGGGCGCGGCTCAGGTGGTATTCGTGGCGCCAGGGAAAGCGGTCGATGGCGGTTTCGATGTCCGAGAGATAGGGGGTGTAATTGAGGTTGAGGGTGGAATTGTACTGGGTGGGACAATGCCGTTCCGCCCGGAGATGGCCAATGGAGAGGTAGATCATCCCCACCGTCGGGACGAGGGCGCAGAGGAGCGCCAGCCCCCGGAGGAGCGGACCCGGCTGGAACGACCGGACCCGGTAGAAGAAGGATTCGTTGTAATCGGGCCCCCGGCGGTGGAGGGCGGCGTACCCGATGGCGGCCACCGCCGCCAGGGTGGCCGGGTTGGCGGGAATCCGCATGCTGAAGTCGAAAAAGCTGTGGAAACCGACCGCCAGGAGACCGGTGATCACGCCGGCGCCGATGCCGACGGCATGGCGGTGATGGCGCCGCCGCCAGATGCGGATCATTTTATACAGGAAGACCAGGTAGGCCGCCAGCACAAGGCCGCCGCCGGCCATCCCCGTCTCGGTAAAGAGTTCCAGCCAGTCATTGTGGGCATGGCCGGCGGTCCATACGCCGGTGTAGGGGACCGGCGGGTCCGGAACGGTGTACCGGTAATAGATATACCGGAGACTGCCCAGGCCGACGCCTGTCCCTGGATAATCGCCGATGATGGGCAACAGGGTCGAGGCGGTAAAGAGCCGGGAGGCCAGCGACTCGGTCCGCTCAAACTTCCGGAGGGTCGGATCAATGCCGATATGGAGGCCGTAAAGCACCACCACCAGACACAGCGCCAGAACCGCCAGCCCGTTCTTCCGTCCTTCCGGACGGAAAAAAAAGAGGACGGCCATGATAAAGGCCGCCCCCCCCAGGGAAAGGATCCCGCCCCGGGAGGCGGACATCAGCAGCCCGATCCCCATGGCCAGCACCCCCGCCCCCACCGCCAGGGCCGATGGATTGGGGGATTCCGGGGCGAACCACCCCACCACCCGCTGGATCAGGGCCTTCCGCTGTTTCAGCCCGGGAATGAACCGCCGCTTCGTTTTGAGCCGGGAGAATCCGAACCCCGCGGCCAGCGGGAGGAGCATCTCCAGGTAAAAGCAGAAATGATTGGACACCGTGAAGGTGCCGCAGGCATACCCGTGCCCGCCGGACCGGCTCGCCCACCAGAAAATCTTCGGGTTGGCGCTGAAGGTCTGATAGACGGCATACAGGGCCTGCACAACCCCGACGGCGATCAGGATGGCGACCAGGATGTCGATCCGCCGTTTGGTCCGGAGCAGGTGAAGGGACAGAAAAAAGACCATCAGGTAGGCGGCCGCCTTCATCCCCTCCCGCATGGTCACCCCCTTGGCATAGGCCAACGCCATCCAGGGCCGGTCGGCGCCTGCCGACGGCGCATCCTGCAGAAGGGCCGCCATGGTCGATTTGTCCAGATGGGTGATGGGGGAAAAGAGGGCTGTCACGCCGCCCGGCAGGGGCGTCAGCTGAAGAAGGACCAGGAGGAAAAAAAGACCCAGGAAAGGGGTCGCGGGGGTCCGGATCCAGATGATCGGGTCCCGCCGGGCCGGCCAGGCCCGGTCCAGCAGACAGAAGCCGAGCGAAAAGAAGACGAGGAGGATCAGCACCGTATAGGCCCAGACATGGCGGCTGCCGAAGGGAAAGGGCGCCCAGACCAGAAGGGCGCACAGCCCCGCGAAGGCGATCCGGTTCAGGTGGGTGACGGAATAGGAGGACACGGGCGGAACGGAATGGGTCAACGGGGATTCAACCCGCTTTTTTCACGGGCCAGATCGGCCCCCAGGACGACGGGCCGCATCAGAAAATAGAGAAATGCCAGCCGCGACGGCAGGGCCGCCCTCCGCCAGTCTTTGATGGTGGGCAGAAACAGCCGTTTAAGGAGGTACCGCACCCGGTCCGTCCGGTTGTCGCGGATGGCGAGAAAAGAGGGGATGTCCAGAAGGCGCTGGGTGAAATGGCGCTCTTTCGGCCCGGGATGGAACAGGCGACGCAACCCTTCCCGGGCCAGTGCCCGGGCCGTCGGATCGGATGCGATCCATTCCCTTACCGTTGCCGGCAGCGGCGCATCGAAGAGAACCCCGGCCATGGACAGCCCCATGACCGTCATCCGCTTGCAATGGAAGGCGGCGGCCAGAGCGCGCACCCGGTCCCAGTCCAGATCCGGCCGCAGATCGATGGTATCGGCCAGCCAGACGACGGCGGCGGCGTCGGGCCAGCCGTGGGACGCGCCGTGGATGCACAGGTAGACCACCATGTCTTCGTCGGAGAGGCAGGGCACGGACCGGCCGTCGATGTCGATGGAGGCCAACCGGTCCCGGCAGCAGGCGTAATCATAGGGGTACCGGGTATGGAACGACAGATGCCAGTGGAGGTCGATGGCGGCATCCCCCTGGGGATCCATGAAAGTGAAGGCTTTGGTGTACCGGCTCAGGGCGGTAAACTGCCGTTCCGACAAGTCCGCCCCCACTGCGGACCGGTAACCGGCCGAGCGGAGCGCCCGGTACGCCGCGGCCGCCGACGCCCGGTCCACCAGAAGATCCAGATCGCTGCACTGCCGCAGGAGGGGGTCGCCGTACAGCCGCCGGGCCAGGACGGGCCCTTTGAAGGGAACCGCCGGAACGCCGTGCCGCCGGAGCAGCCCCATCACCTCGTCCAGCCGCCGCACCAGCCGCAGATTGCGGCTGACAATCCGGAGGTAGCCCATCCGCAGGCGGTCCGCCGCATCCGGCGGCAAATGGCCCCGCCATCCCAGGCGGTTCAGGTTGTGGTAGAGGATGGCGGCGGCTTTGT
>CAYPCE010000357.1:0-3415 GCA_964409085.1 uncultured Desulfobacteraceae bacterium
GCCAAGGACGTGACCAAGCGCCGGCTCTATCTGGAGACCCTGAAAGAACTCTTCCCCAAACTGGGGCCCAAATACATCATCGACGGCGATGGAGGCAACAACGTCCTGCCGCTGTTGAATCTCGGAAAGGCCAAAGGAGGCACCATCCAATGAACAACAAAGGTCTCGGCATCGGATTGATCATCGTTCTGGTGGCCGGATTTTTCCTATATTCGGCCGCCTATGTGGTGGATGAAACAGAGCAGGTGGTGGTCACCCAGTTTGGGAAGGTCACGGGGGAACCGGTCACGGAACCCGGGCTCAACTTCCGGATTCCGTTTATCCAGAAGCCCACCTTTTTCCCCAAAAACTTGCAGGAATGGGACGGGGATCCCGGCCAGATCCCCACGCTGGACAAAACCTACATCTGGGTGGACGCCTTTGCCCGGTGGCGGATCATCGATCCCATCAAATTTTTCCAGACGGTCAGCGACATGTTCAGCGCCCGGAACCGGCTGGATGATATCATCGACCCGGCCGTCCGGAACTTCATCACGTCCTACCAGCTCATCGAAACGGTGCGGAAGAGCAACCGGGAGCTGGACACCTTCGAAGTGGGCCTGGAGGACATCCAGCGGGACCAGCAGACCACCTTCAGCATCACTACGGGCCGGGAAAAAATCACCCAGGGCATTCTCAAACAGGCCCAGCCCAAACTCGATAAATTCGGCATCGAACTGGTGGATGTGAAGATCAAGCGGGTCAACTATGTGGAGCAGGTTCGGGAATCCGTTTATGGACGAATGATCGCGGAACGAAAGCAGATCGCTGAAAAATTCCGCTCGGAGGGCAAAGGGGAGGCAAGCAAGATCATCGGTGACAAAGACCGGGATTTGAAGGAAATCCGATCTGAAGCCTATCGGAAAGCCCAGGAGATCAAAGGCCGGGCCGACGCCGAGGCCACCGAGATCTACGCCGACTCGTACGGGGTGGATCCGGAGTTTTATTCGTTTCTGAAAACGTTGGAAATCTACAACGAGGCGCTGGATGAAGAGTCGTCCGTGGTGCTTTCCACGGATTCGGAGTTCCTGAAATACCTAAAAGGGTATGAACCCGAGAGGAACCGATAGGCACGAAAACAGAAAAAGCACCCCATGCCCCCGTAAGGCGGCAGGGTGCTTTTTCCATTTTCAGCAAGAACAGGTAGCATTATTTACCCTTTCTTCGCTGATGGCGCGTACGGGCCAAGAGCTTTCGGTGCTTGTGGCGTCTCATTTTCTTTCGGCGCTTTTTGATGACGCTGCCCATTCCCTCACCTCCTTTCGGTGTATTGAATTGACCAAATCTTGAAATGATAACCGCCCTCCACCGATTTTGCAAGCCCTTTCCTGGAAAAGGGGGGACCCGGCCGGCCCGATGACAGGGGAACTGGAACGGTTCGATCCGGACCAGATCCGGATCATCAACGAATCCGTGGCCCTCGGAGAAGAGCTGGTGAGCAACCATTTCAAAATGTCCGTCAACGAATGGCTCCGGCTGCGCTACGACATCAAAACCCTGGCGGATTTGACCGGGGGGGAGATCATCCACGGCCCGTTCGCCCAAGTGATCCGATACGAAGGCAAACGGCCCGACCGGCATCTGGGATCCGCGGTTTACGATTTTTACAAGATCTGCCTGCAGGACCATACCATCCTCGACGCGCTGAAAGGGATGCCGCAACTGTCCCTCGCCCCCTTCTCGCTGTATATCATCACCCATGAATTGATCCATATCGTCCGGTTCTGCAAATTTCTCCAGCGCTTCGACGCCTCCGCCGACGAGCGGATGATCGAAGAATCCCGCGTCCACGCCAGCACCCATGAGATCCTCAGCACCGTCTCCATCCCCGGGATGATGCCGGTGTTCAAGTTCTATGACGAATGGCGCCGCCCCATCGACCGCCTCAATTGACCCCCTCGCGAAAAAAATCAATTCCCTTTCCTTGACAAGCCGGAATCGCGCCCTATATTTGTCTCAATTCGGATGGAACAAGGAGTTTTTCCTTGTAAGTATTCGGTTTTAAAAAGAGCAGGAGGTTCGGAACAGATGCCCATTTATGAATATGAGTGTGAAGATTGTGGCAGGATCGAAGAAGCCTGGCAGAAATTTTCTGATGCTCCCCTGACCCGATGCCAGCAGTGTTCGGGTCCGCTTCATAAACTGATCTCCCAGAGCGCTTTTCATCTGAAGGGGTCCGGGTGGTATGTGACGGATTACAACAAAAAACCGGCAAGCGATGCGAAACCTGCTGAATCCAAAACCGATGCATCCGCCTCCAGCAGCAAATCCGATTCCGGGTCATCCACTTCAGGAGCATCCGGAACGTCCGACAGCGCGTCATAGCGTGTCATGAGCCCAGGCGGTTGGAGACAACCGGCGGAATCGGGCATTATACCATTATAGAAATTCCATTTTCCTTACGATGCACTCCGGTGCAGACAGGATTTCTATTTTCGATATGAGCCAAATTAACCGTTTGAATTTCTAACAAAAGGAGAGTCCGAATCATGAATCTGAAACCATTGCAGGATCGAATTCTGGTACAGCGCGTGGAAGAGGAGAAAACCACCAAGGGCGGCATTATCATTCCGGACACGGCCAAGGAAAAGCCGGCCGAAGGGAAAGTGGTCGCGGTTGGCAGCGGCAAAGTCGGCGATGACGGCAAGCGGATCGCCCTGGAGGTCAAGGACGGCGACCGGATCCTGTTCGGCAAATATGCCGGTACCGAGGTGAAGATCGAAGGGGAAGAATACCTGATCATGAGGGAAGACGACGTACTGGGCATCATCGGTTAACCGCTTCCGGCGCATGGGGGGAATCACGATGCGGTCTCCCCGGACGCGAATTTTGCAACTTAGATTTACCCAAATTGACATATAATGGAGGTTAGAAATGGCGAAACAGATTAAGTACGATATGAAAGCCCGCGAGTCCATGCTCAAGGGGGTTCGGACCTTGGCTGAAGCCGTTGTGGTCACCCTGGGACCCCGGGGTCGCAATGTGGTGATCGACAAGTCCTGGGGGTCACCCACGGTCACCAAGGACGGCGTCACGGTGGCCAAGGAGATCGAACTGGAAGAAAAATTCGAGAACATGGGGGCCCAGATGGTCAAAGAGGTCGCGTCCAAGACCTCCGATATGGCCGGCGACGGCACCACCACGGCGACAGTGCTGGCCCGGGCCATCTACGAGGAAGGTCAGAAGCTGGTCGTGGCGGGCACCAATCCCATGTCCATCAAACGGGGCATCGAAAAGGCGGTGGAAGCGGCCGTCGCCGAGCTGCGCAACATCAGCAAACCGACCAAGGATCAGCGGGAGATCGCCCAGGTCGGCACCATTTCCGCCAACAACGACGAGACCATCGGCAACATCATCGCCGAGGCCATGAACAAGG
>CAYPCE010000358.1:0-3399 GCA_964409085.1 uncultured Desulfobacteraceae bacterium
TGGCCTCGGTCCGGCTCGACTGCCTCACCATCGACGAGGCCCACTGCATCTCGGAATGGGGCCATGATTTCCGGCCGGAATACCGGCAACTGGCGGAGGTCCGGTCCCGCTTCCCCAAGGCCGTTTGCATCGCCCTTACTGCCACGGCGACGCCGAGGGTCCGCCGGGACATCAAAACCTCGCTCCGGTTGTCGGACGTCGGCGAATTTCTCGACAGCTTCGACCGGAAAAACCTGTTTCTGCGGATAGCGCCCAAGGCCGACCCGTGGCGGCAGGCCATCGATTTTCTGAACGAGGTCAAAGGCGGCTCGGGCATCATTTACTGCGCGACCCGTCAGCAGGTGGACAACATCTCCGACGCTCTGGTCCGAAATGGCTTTTCAGCGAGAGCCTATCACGCCGGTCTGCCCGAGGCGGACCGCACCCGGAACCAGGAATGGTTCATCCGGAACGACGCCGGCATCATCGTCGCCACGGTCGCTTTCGGAATGGGCATCGACAAACCCAACATCCGGTTCGTGCTCCATTACGATCTGCCGAAAAACGTCGAAACCTACTACCAGCAGATCGGCCGGGCCGGCCGGGACGGGCTGCGGTCGGAATGCCTGCTCCTGTTCGGGCAGGGCGACGTGGGGAAGATCAAATATTTTATCAATCAGAAGGAGGGGCAGGAAAAGAAGATCGCCTACGATCATCTGGACGCCATGATGGATCTGGCCGAAACCGACGACTGCCGGCGGGTTCCGCTGCTCCGCTATTTCGGCGAACATTATGCCGGCGACAACTGCGGGATGTGCGACAATTGCCTGCGGACCGACGAGGATCTGGTGGACCTGACGATCCCGGCCCAGAAATTCCTCTCCTGCGTCAAGCGGACCGGCGAAATCTTCGGCGCCAACCACATCGTTGACGTGCTGAGGGGGTCCGAGAGCCAGCGGATTTTCAAACACAATCACCAAGCGCTGTCCACCTACGGGATCGGCGGGGAATATTCCAAAAAGCAGTGGCTGTCCCTCTCCCGGTTGTTTCTCCGCAAAGGCTTGATGGTCCAGGACGGAGAATTCGGCAGCTTGAAGATCACCGAAAAAGCCTGGAAAGTGTTCCGGAGCGAGAAAAACGTGATGGGGCGTCTACAGGAGGAGACCCGCCCGAAACCGGCCGCGAAACCCGCAGATATCGATTACGACCCGCAACTCTTCGAATATCTCCGACAAAAGCGGAAGGAACTGGCCGACGCCGCCAACGTGCCGCCCTACGCCGTCTTTCCGGACAAAACCCTCATGGAAATGGCGGCCTATTTCCCGCAGTCGGAAGCGAGCCTGCCGGCCATCCACGGCGTCGGCGAGGTGAAGCTGCAAAAATACGGGGCGGTGTTTCTCGAGATGATCCGGGAGTATTGCCGAGAGAACGAAATCGATGAAGTTCCCAAACCCGCCGCCCCCGCGACTGCGCCAAGACCATCTACCTCCTCCAAACCGCCGTCCCAACGACGGCCCGTGGTCATCGGAGAAGCCTACAACGACGGCCGGTCGATCGAGGATCTCGCGACGGAATTCAACATCAAGCAGAGAACGGTCATCGACAATCTGTATCGGTATGTGCAGGAGGAAGGCAGCGATCTTCGACCGGACGGTCTGGAAGGGCTGGTCACCGTCGGACCCGATCTGAAAAAGCGGGCACTGGAAACCTTTGAAGAAATGGGGGCGGATCGGTTGAGACCGGTGTTTGACGCGTTGGGCGAGGCGGTGGGATTCGATGATTTAAAATTGATTCGGTTGATTTATCTTTCCGGATAGACGATAGAATGATCGGCGGGCACTATCTTGCGATCAATCGCCGTAAAGCTGCAAGGCTGCTTTCAGGGCCACATCGAGCTGCTGGCGTTTACTTTCAGAAAGACGGCCGATGTAATTCGTTAACATGGACTTAGGCAGACTAACCAGTTCGTCGCAATGGATCGCGCTATCGTGTTTCAACCCCTCGTCGATTCCGACGGGCACTTGAGTCGACAGCTCGTTATAAGCCGTATAGATAGGGGCGCAGATCACCGTGGAAAACCGGGAGTCGATCAGCACCTGGCGGCTTACGACCACAAAAACCCGAAACCGCTTTGGATCACGGAGCGTCGGCCGTTTGACCCGGTATAGATCCGCTCGTTTCAAATAGGGGCCTGGTAATCGAGAACATCTTCCGCCTCCGCGTTCAACGCATCCGCGTGACGGTCGATGATCCCGAGGTCCCGTTGTTCGGCTTTCCGCCTTGCCAGCTTCGAAAGATAATCACGGGCTGCCATTTCCAGAAACGCGGAACGACTTTTAAAAATGTCGCCGTGCTGATCGATCGCGGCCAGCACATCATCCGGCAACGTTATGGAAGTTTTGGTTTTCATACGATGAAATTACTATCATGACTCCGGTCTGTCAAGCGGCATCGCCCGGCCCCAAAAGGCCTCGCCTTTGACCCCCACCGTCGCCATCGGCCTCCTCGGCCCCACCCTCGACATGGGCAAACGCGACGCCCGCTGGCAGCGGTGGCGGCCCACGGTGGCCTTGTGCCAGCACGCCGATCTGCCGATCCGGCGGTTCGACATTCTCTACCAGAAGCGGTTTTCCAACCTCTTGGCGCGGATCATCGACGACATCGCCCAGGTTTCTCCCCACACCGAGACGGTCCCCCACCCCATCGACATGGTCGATCCGTGGGATTTCGAGGAGGTCTACGGCGTTCTCCACGATTTCGCGGCCGGGTACCCCTTTGATCCGGAGCGGGAAGACTATCTGATCCACATCACCACCGGGTCCCACGTGGCCCAGATCTGCCTGTTTCTGCTCACCGAATCCCGGCGGTTTCCCGCCCGGCTGGTCCAGACCGGCCCAAAGCGGGGGCGGGACAAAGACCCGGCCGGGGTCTATTCGATCATCGACCTGGATCTGTCCCGGTACGACCGGATCGCCATGCGGTTTCAGAAGGAGCAGCGGGACGACATCTCCTTTCTGAAATCGGGCATCGAGACCCGGAACCGGGCCTTCAACGCCCTCATCGAGCGGATCGAGCGGGTGGCCCTCCGGTCCCGGGAGCCGATCCTGCTCACCGGCCCCACCGGCGCGGGCAAATCCTTCCTGGCCCGGCGCATTTTTGAGCTAAAAAAGGGCCGGCGGCGGCTCGCCGGCGATCTCGTCGAGGTCAACTGCGCCACCCTGCGCGGCGACATGGCCATGTCCACCCTTTTCGGCCACAAAAAGGGCGCGTTTACCGGAGCTTTGGGCGACCGGGACGGCATGCTCCGGGCCGCGGACGGCGGCATGCTCTTTTTGGACGAGATCGGCGAACTCGGTGCCGACGAACAGTCCATGCTGCTGCGGGCCATCGAGGAAAAACGGTTCCTGCCCATGGGCGCGG
>CAYPCE010000359.1:0-3373 GCA_964409085.1 uncultured Desulfobacteraceae bacterium
CCTCCATGATGCTGGCGGATCAACGATAAAGCACATATACATCACAGTTGTGGATAAGATGCCAGTAGCCATCCCTAAAAGTAGAATCGAACAAGAAAAAATAATTTCACGTATAGAAAACATCGACAAAAAAGCAGAAACTGAACGAAAATATCACAACAAAATGATGTCTATCAAGACCGCCCTCATGCAAAACCTCCTCACCGGCAAAGTCCGCGTCACCCCAGACGAAGAAACAAAGGCCCATGTCTGAATACCAGCTCGTCGAAAAACCCTTCCTCGACCAATTATTCGCCCTCGGCTGGCAAATCATCGACCAAGGCCCCTGCTTCCCCACCGACCCCGCCCAAAGCCGCCGCGCCAGCTTCCGCGAAACCCTCCTCAAAGACACCTTCTACCAAGCCGTCCGCGACCTCAACCGCACCGACGACGACAGACCCTGGCTCACCCAAAAACAACTCGACGAACTCCTTGATCAGCTCGCCCATCCCCCCGGCAACAGCCTCCTGGAAGCCAACGAACACGTCCAGGCCCTCCTGTACCGGATGCAGGTGGACCGCAACGAACTGACCGGCGAAGAATACCCCAACGTCCGGATCATCGACTTTCACAACCCCGAACGCAACCACTTCCTGGCCATTAATCAATTCCGCATCGACACCCCCGGCTGCGTCAAATCCTGCATCATCCCGGACATCGTCCTGTTCGTCAACGGCCTGCCCCTGGCCGTCGTCGAATGCAAAGACGCCAATCAGGTCCAGGCCAACCCCATGTACGAAGCCTTCCGGCAGTTGATGCGCTATTCCAATCAACGGGAAGCGACCCGAAAGGCCGGCCTCCGGGAGGGCGAACCCGGCCTCTTTTACACCAACCAGTTTCTCATCCGCACCTCCGGCGACAAAGCCGACTTCGGCGGCATCACCGCCACCGAAGAAGAATATTTCTTCCCCTGGCGCGACATCCGGCCCGAATCCAACCGCCCCGACGCGCCCCCGGCCAACGACGAACGGGAGCAGGAAACCCTCATCCGGGGCATGCTGTCCAAAGAAACCCTGCTGGACATCGTCCGCACCTGCGTCCTGTTCATGGACGTGGGCAAAACCCGCGCCAAGATCGTCGCCCGATACCAGCAATACCGGGCCGTCAACAAGATCATCCACCGCCTTCGCACCGGACAGACCCCGGCCGCACGCTCCGGCGTTATCTGGCACACCCAGGGATCGGGCAAAAGCCTCACCATGGTCTTCGCCATCCGGAAACTGCGGATGTGCGACGACCTCAAGGATTACAAGGTCTGCCTTGTCAACGACCGCACCGACCTGGAGGAACAGCTCGGCCGGACGGCCCACCTCACCGGCGAGACCGTCACGTACATCCGGACCACGGCGGAACTCAAATCCCGCCTCGCCACCGACGCCTCCAACCTCAACATGGTCATGGTCCACAAATTCGGCGAGACCCCCCACGACCGGCCGCCCGAGTACATGGCCCGCGTCATGGAGACCCCGCCCCGGTACGAAACCTTCGGCATCGTCAACCCGTCGGAGCGCATCCTGCTGATGATCGACGAGGCCCACCGGAGCCAGTCCGGCGACCTGGGGGACAACCTGTTCGAGGCGTTCCCCAATGCAACGCGGCTCGCCTTCACCGGCACCCCGCTCATCCGGGTCAAGGACAAGAAAAAGACCGTGGAACGGTTCGGCGATTACATCGACAAATACAAACTCCAGGACGCCGTGGACGACGGGGCCACCGTCCAGATTCTTTACGAAGGCAAGACCGCCGATTCCGCCATCGACCACAAGCACGACTTCGATGAGAAAATCGACGCCCTGGCCGAAGACCATGTGACCTCCCAGATGCGGAAGGCCGAAAACATCCGGACGCTGGAGCGCATCGCCCGGCTGGAAAAGCGCGGATTCGACGACCTTTACAAGGAACGCACGGCCCAGGAAATCCTGGCCCTCAAGCAAAAATGGGGGACCACCGGCGACATCCTGGAGGCCGACCAGCGCATCGAAGCCATCGCCCATGATCTGGTCAACCATTACATCGACAACATCCTGCCCAACGGGTTCAAGGCCCAGGTGGTCTGCGCCTCCAAAACCGCCGCCGTCAAATACAAAACCTACACCGACAAGGCCCTCTCCCTCCGCCTCGACTTTGAACGGACCCAACCCGAACCGGACCCCGGCCTGTGCCGGCGGATCGACTTTCTCCAGTCCGTTGTGGTGGTCTCCTCTGAAGGAACCAACGAAAAAGCCGAGATCACCCAGGCCCGGAAACACGCCAAGGAAGTCGATGCGGTGGAAAACTTCAAGCGGCCCTTCAACTACGACGATCCCCGGATGGTCAACACCGGCATCGCCTTTCTCATCGTGGTGGACATGCTCCTGACCGGGTTCGACGCCCCCTTCGAGCAGGTGATGTACATCGACAAGAAGATCAAGGACCACAACCTGCTGCAAGCCATCGCCCGCGTCAACCGGATCGCCAAAGGCAAAACCCGCGGCTACATCGTCGATTACATCGGGTTGGCGAACCATCTGAAAGAGGCCCTCTCCATCTACGATTCCGACGACCGGGCGGACGTGGAAGGGTCCCTGACCGACATCGCCGCCGAACTTCCCGTGCTGGAGAGCCGGTATCAGCGGTTGCTCAACCTCTTCAAAGACAACGGCATCGCCGACATCCGGGGATATGCGGAACAGACGGTCCCGGACGACCGGGCGGCCCAGATCCTCGAAAGCGCCGTGCAACTTCTGGAAGACATCCGCCTGCGGGCGACCTTCGAGGTCTATTTCAAGAAGCTGATGCGGTCCATGGATATTGTCCTGCCCCATTCCGCCGCCAACCCGTACCGGGTTCCCGTCAAAAGGTTCGGATACCTCCTGATCCAGGTCAGGGAGCGGTACAAGGACGAGACCCTGACCATCTCCGGGGCCGGGGAGAAGGTGAAACGGATCATCGACGACCACCTCGTCAGCCTGGGGATCAATCCCAAGATTCCGCCCGTGGCGCTTTTTTCGGACAAATTCATTTCCGAGGTGGAGAAAAACCGGACCGCCAGGGCCAAGGCCAGCGAGATGGAACACGCCATCCGGAAGCACTGCAAGGTCCACTTCGAGGAAGACCCGGCCCTCTACAAGCGGCTCAGCGAAAAGCTGGAAGCCCTCATCAAGCAGTACAAGGACCACTGGGACGACCTCTACAAACTCCTTTTCGAACTGCGGGATGAGGCCAAGCGGGGGCGGCCCGACACCGAAGACGGCGTCAGCGCAAAAGAAGCCCCGTTTTACGACCTGATCCGCACCCATGCGTTCGATGGCGAGCCAGTCTCCGAAGAGACCCTGGACGCCGTCAAAGCCCTCAC
>CAYPCE010000360.1:0-3356 GCA_964409085.1 uncultured Desulfobacteraceae bacterium
GCTCCACGCCCGCTTCGCCCTTTTTTTCCGTCACCTCCTCGACCCATTCCTTGAAGTGTCGGTAGCCGTCCGGGTTTCGCGTCAGATCCTTTACAGACCGGAACTTGCCGGCCCGGCGTCCCAGCCGGTAGATCCGGCGGTCGGTTTCGGACAGGTTCAGGTACTCGTCGATGACGCCCAGGATCTTCTCCTTGTCCTCGGGCAGCTTGCCGGACACGTCCTCCAGCAGGTTCATGAAATGGTCGCTGGCGATGGTGCTGTGGATGCCCTCCAGGGTTTCGATAAACAACCGGATCTCCCGGACCAGGTCGTCGTCGGGCTGCATTTCGAACCCGCCGGATTTCCGGTCGGCGAAGAGCGGCGCCCGTTTGGGGATGCGCAGGCTCCGCAGCCGGATGAAATGGGGATCGATCCGGTTGAGGACCCGGGCGGTCTCGAGCGCATGTTCCCGCCACCACCCCCGTCCCCCCAGACCGGGCATCACGTATTCGGACAGTTCCATGCCGGCGGCTTTCACCCGTTGCCCGGCGTCGACCTGCTGCCCGGTGCTCACGCCTTTTTCGATCCACTTGAGCAGGGGGTCGTACCCCGTCTCCATGCCGATGTGGACCCGGTCCAGCCCCGCTTCCCGGATCCGCGTCAGGGCATCCACGGATTTGTTGACCACCGTCCGGGACCGGCTGTAGGTGGTGACCCGGGCGATCTCGGGCAGGGTCTCCCGCAGAAACAGAAGGATCTCCACCAGGTCGTCGGTTTTCAGGATCAGGTTGTCGGCGTCCTGGAGAAAGCAGGCCCCTGTGCCGTAATACAGCCAGACCGCCACCCGCTTGTACCGCTCGCTGAGATCGTCCCGTTGGAAGAGGTGGTTGGCCACCGACGCGTTGACGGCTCCGCCTTCGCCCAGCGACTCGGAGGTCGCCCGGATGTCGTCCACGATGGCCCGCACCGCCCGGATGTCCCCCTTGATCTCCTCCACCGTGCGGAGAGAGAATTTCCGCCGTTTGTAGACCGCGCAGAACTTGCACCGGTTCCAGGGGCAGTTCCGGGTGATGCGGAGCAGCAGGCTGGCGGCTTCGTTGGGGGGCCGGATGGGGCCCTGTTCGAACTGCCACTCTTTCGGTTCGATGGACGACGCCACCCTACACCCCCATCCCCTTCAGGCGACGGTCGTGCCTGAGCCGCTCCTGGATGCCTTTTCCCACCTGGTAGGTGCGGCTGAACTCCGACCAGAACGCCTTGTCCTGCTCCTTCCAGTCGGGGCCGAACCGTTCGTCGAAATAATCCCCCAGCTTCTCGAAAAGGAGTTTCCAGGGCGGCTCGCCCCGGTCGTGGGCCGCGAGCAACGCGTCCAGCAGCGTATCCAGCTCGTCCAGCTTCTCCTTGGGCAGGTAGGAAATGGCTCCTTTCCGGATGGAGGCCATGAGGGCGTCTGGATTGACGGCATGGGCCGTGAGCATGACGGCGGGGATGTTCTTTTCCGTGGCCTCCTCCAGGAGGGAGAGGCCGTCGACGCCCATGATGTCGAGGATGGCCAGGTCGTAGCCGCCCTTGTGGATCTTTTCCGAGCCGGTTTCGTAGTCCGTGGCCGTGTCGACCCGGGCCATGTCGAGGATGTCGATGATGGTCTCCAGGATATCGGTTTCGTCGTCCACCGCCAGAATGCGTTTTCCATCGAGATAGGATTGGGTCATGGGCTGCTCCTTAAGGATTGAGGGTCATGGGCAGGGTCAGGCGGAAGGTGGCGCCGGCGCTGCCGTCGCTCTGGACCCGGATGTCGCCGTTGAGGGTTCGGGCCATGATTCGGGCGCCCGCCAGCCCCAGGCCGTGGCCCCGCCGCGACGGCATCTCGCATTCGACGGTCTCCACCTGGGCGTACCGCTCGAAGATCACGTCGTGGTGGCGGGGGGCGATGCCGGGGCCGTCGTCGGCGATCTCGCCGCAAAGCGCTTCCCCCTCGCGGTACAAGCGGATGGACAGCCGGTTCCGTCGGTGGTGGAGGCCGTTCCGGATCAGGTTGGCGAGGATCTGCCGGAATTTCACCCGGTCCTGCTCCAGCTCCAGATCGGCTGCGTCGGACAGGTCCAGATGGATGGCGTGGCGGGCGAGGGCCGCCTCCACGACGGCCGGATCATCCCCTAATTCCGGCGGGCCGTCGGGGCCGGTGGCGATCAGCTCCATGCAGTCACCGATCACTTCGATGACCGTCGGCCCCAACAGAAAACGGGACGGGGAGACGCATCCGGCCTGGGACCGGCCCACTTCCAAAAGACCGTAGAGCATCTCCCGGGCTTTCCGGGTGTTGCGCAGCGACCGGATCAGGGTTTTTTCCTGCCGGGGGGTCAGGTCGCCGTATTTTTGCCGCCGTTCCAGCAGGGACCGGAGGCCGGTTTCCACCACCGACAGCGGGTCCTTCATTTCGTGGATGAGAAATTCCACCTGAATCTCCCGGAAAAAGGTCTCCGGCGCGTCGTCTTCAAGCGGGGGGCGATGGGTGTCGTTTTTCATGGCGCGTCAATTTATTTTTTATGTTGATCCGTTCTTTTGTGATTCAAAACTGTACCACTACGCTGGTGCCGCAGTCTGTCCCGCAGGTTTGCGGTTTTTCCACGTGCGCACACTTTTCCGGATCGCCGGGGCAGCACTCGGCATCGGCGGTCAGGTGCGGGCAACGGCGGGAGGTTAAGCGGATGGAGAAACCATATCGTTCGGAGAAGATCTTCATCCGCAGCAGGTCGAATCCCCGGCCGCCGGCCTTGAAATCATAGGGATTGCGGGAGGCGTACTGGTCCGTCTCACGGGTCGAGAAGTTGCTTTCGAACACCAGCGGCTGGTCTTCCTCGGGTATGCCGATGCCGTTGTCCTCCACGCAGAACTCCGCGCCGCCTTTCCCCTGATGGGCCGAGACCTCCACCCGGCCGCCGTCCGGGGTGTTCTCCACGGCGTTTCGCACCAGGCCGTCCACTACCTTTTCCAGCACTTCCGGCGGGATGAGGATGTCGGCCGCGGGGGAGGTCCGGAGCACCACCCGGCACCCCCGGTGGGCGAATTTGGGTTTCAGTTCCCGGATCCGGTCTTCCACGAACCGGTCCAGCCGGAGCCGCTTCGGCGCCGCCTCCCGGGGGCCGAACAAATCGTCCACCCGCGCCCGGAGCCGTTGGGCCAGGTCCGGGGCGTCGGACTCCGCTTCGGCGAAGGTCTCCAGCACGTCCGTGCAGGCGTCCACCAAAGCGGTCAGCACGGCATGAGTCCGGAAATCCTTCTCCTTGATGATGTCCTCGATCTCGTACTGCATGGCCAGCAACCGGTCGAGGTTCCGTCGGACCCGATCCAGGATGCGGCGTGCGCGGTCGTCATCG
>CAYPCE010000361.1:0-3346 GCA_964409085.1 uncultured Desulfobacteraceae bacterium
CTGGACATCAAGCCCGACCAGCGGCGCATCTCCCTGGGCATGAAGCAGGTGTCCCCCAATCCCTGGGACGTCATCAGCGAAAAATACCCGGTGGGCACCACCATCGAGGGCAAGATCAAAAACATCACCGACTTCGGTCTGTTCATCGGCATCGACGAAGGGATCGACGGGCTGGTTCATATTTCCGATATTTCCTGGACAAAGCGGATTAAGCACCCTTCGGAGGTCTATAAAAAGGGCGACGTGGTCCAGGCCATCGTCCTGGACATCGAAAAGGACAACGAACGGTTCTCGCTGGGGATCAAGCAGCTGCAGGCCGACCCCTGGGAGACGGTGGAAGAGCGCTACGACGTGGGATCGGAGATCACCGGCACCGTGACCAATGTCACCGACTTCGGTGTCTTTGTGGAGCTGGAGGAGGGGATCGAAGGGTTGGTCCACGTATCCGAAATCAGCAAGGAAAAGATCAAGACCCCCATCGGCAAGTTCAATGTTGGGGACGTGCTCACCGCCAAAGTAATGAATATCAACAGCGATGAGCGGCGCATCGGTCTCTCCATCAAACGGCTGGAAGACGACACCGACCAGGCCCTGCTCAGCGAATATGTCAATAAAATGGGACCGGCCACCTCCACCTTCGGCGAGATTCTGAGGGAAAATCTTCAGGAAAAGCTCAGCGAAGAAGAGGAAAAGTAAGCCGAGCCTGAACCTCAAAGGGCGGCCGAGCGGGCCGCCCTTTTTGTTTATTCGAAAAGGTTCACATCGCCGCGCCCTTCCCGGATGACCTCGGGTGCGTCGTCGGTCAGATCGATCACACTGGAAGGATCGCCCGGAACCGGCCCACCGTCGATGACGATGTCGATACGAACGCCGAAATGGTCCTGGATGAAAGAGGGGTCCTCATAGATGGATCCATCCGGGGCGGTGGCGCTGGTGGAAAGGATGGGGTTTCCAAGGGTCTTGACCAGGACCTGACAGATGGCATGATCCGGCACCCGGATGCCGGCGGTTTTCCGGTTGGTCAACATCATCTTGGGCACCTGCTTGGATCCATCGAGGATAAAGGTGTAAGGCCCCGGAAGGAGCCGCTTCATGGTCTTGTAGGCATAGTTGGTGACCTTGGCGTAGTCGCTGATGTTCTTCAGATCCGAACAGATAAAGCTGAAGGGCTTTTTCTTGTCCCGATTTTTGAGCTGGTACACCCGCTGAATCGCCTTTTTATTCATGATATCACAACCAATACCGTAGTGGGTATCGGTGGGATAGGCGATGACGCCGCCGTCCCGGAGGACGTCCACCACCTGATTGACGAGGCGTTGCTGGGGATTTTCCGGATTGATGTGAATGAGCATATTCTCCGTCGCTTTCCAATGGACCGATGGGCGCAGGCTTCCGCGCTGCCCATGCCTTTTATCGCCGAATCCTCGCCCCTGTCAAGTCGCGGCATCCCCCCATCCGTCCCGGACACTCCAACCCTGAATTGGAACCACCCAACCCTAACGCAAATGGAGGCACCCTGATGGACCATTCCATGCCCGAGGAAGCATACTCGTTCGACGACGTTCTTTTGATGCCCAATTATTCCGATGTGTTGCCCAACGACGTGGTCACCGCCACCCCATTGACCCGGAACCTGACCCTCAACATCCCCATCGTCAGCGCCGCCATGGACACGGTCACCGAAGCCCGGGCCGCCATAAGTATGGCGCGGGCGGGGGGGATCGGATTCATCCACCGAAACCTGGCCATCGAACAGCAGGCCATGGAAGTCGACCAGGTCAAGAAATCGGAAAGCGGCATGATCGTCGACCCGGTGACCATCCGTCCGGACTACACCATCGGTGAGGTCCAGAAATTGATGGAGACATACCGGATCTCCGGGCTTCCCGTTGTGGAAGAAGGCAGCCTGGTGGGCATCGTCACCAACCGGGATCTTCGGTTCGAGACCGATCTGGAGAAAAAGGTCGACAAGGTCATGACCCGCGACCGGCTGGTCACCGTTCGCGCCGGGATCACCCTGGAGGAATCGAAAAAACAGCTCCATGAGCACCGCATTGAAAAGCTCCTGGTGGTGGACGAAAACGGACGGCTGGCCGGGATGATCACCATCAAGGACATCGAAAAGATCAAGAAATACCCCAATGCCTGCAAGGACAGCCGTGGCCGTCTCCGGGTCGGGGCCGCCGTGGGTGTTGGGGGCGACACAATAGGCCGGGCGGACGCGCTCCTGAACGCCGGCGCCGACGTGATCCTCATCGACACCTCCCACGGCCATTCCAAAAACGTGATCCAGACGGTCCAACGGCTCAAGTCCACCTTCAAGGAACTGGAACTCATCGCCGGCAATGTGGGCACTGCCGAAGGCGCCCGGAACCTCATCGAAGCCGGCGTCGACGGCGTCAAGATCGGAATCGGACCGGGCTCCATTTGCACCACCCGGATCGTGGCCGGCATCGGGGTACCCCAGCTCACCGCCATCACCAACTGCCGCGAGGTCTCCGACAAGACCGGTGTGCCCCTCATCGCCGACGGCGGCATCAAGTTCTCCGGTGATATCACCAAAGCCATCGCCGCCGGGGCCCATACGGTCATGATCGGCGGACTCTTTGCCGGTACCGAAGAGAGCCCGGGCGAAACCATTTTCTTTCAGGGCCGCTCCTACAAGGTCTATCGGGGCATGGGCTCTCTGGAGGCCATGAAGCAAGGAAGCAAAGACCGGTACTACCAGGGTGACGAATCGGAAGCCGAAGCCGAAAAACTGGTGCCGGAGGGCATTGTCGGCCGGGTCCCCTACCGCGGCCCGCTCCTGGACAGCATCCACCAGCTCGTGGGCGGCCTCAAATCGGGCATGGGGTATGTCGGCTGCCGGACCATCGCTGAACTCCGGGAAAAAGCCCGGTTCATCAAAATCAGCGCCGCCGGCATGCGGGAAAGCCATGTGCATGACGTGATCATCACCAAGGAGGCGCCGAATTATCGGTTGGATTGACCGCTTTCTTCCGCCCCATCTTTCAACTCGTGTTGCCGGGGCCAACAGCAGCATACAGCCCCGGCAAAAAAGGATGAAACG
Organism: uncultured Desulfobacteraceae bacterium; assembly: GCA_964409085.1. Classification (GTDB taxonomy): domain Bacteria; phylum Desulfobacterota; class Desulfobacteria; order Desulfobacterales; family JAABSP01; genus JAABTD01. The sequence goes on from CAYPCE010000361.1 coordinate 3,071, forward strand.
ATTAGCCTGTTTTCGAGCTTAATTTTATGCGCCCACCAAGGAATCAGCCCTTATGAGCATCATTCGCCATACCGTCGATACCTCAAAGTTCAATCAGAAGGCCAAGCTGCCTTACGAATTGCGGCAGGAGGATTTTCAAATGGCGATGCAGGATGTCTACGATTTCTTTTTCGACGTCAATTCGCATCTGACTGCCAAAGGATTACAGCGTCTTGACGACATGCTGCGCCCCGCTATCATGTCCGGCCTGATATCGGACATGCTGACAGCGAGTAT
>CAYPCE010000362.1:0-3342 GCA_964409085.1 uncultured Desulfobacteraceae bacterium
GGATGCGGGACCCCGGCCGGCGGGAGGTCCCGGATTACGGCGCCCTCCGGCAGCTTTTTTACGCCGCCGGCATCCTGGCGCCGGCGGGCGTGGAGCGGCTGGAGGAGATCCTGGCCGACCTCCGGAGCCGGGACGTCACCCGGGGCGGGGACGTCTATTTTCTGGCCCCGGACACCAACCTCGTCCGGGACCGGTTCTACAGCGTCTGGCTGAGCCGTCAGCCGCCCCACCAGAACCTCGACTTTCTCCTGTGCGACACCGTCCGGGACGAACTCCGCAACCGGCGGGACAAGTTCAAAAAGAACGACCTCAAGGGCCTGAAGCCCCTGAGCATGGGCCTCCTGGAGGAATGCTTCCTCAACCAGAATTGTCTGGAGGACCGGATGCGCTACGTCGGGTTCCTGGAATACAACCGGATGCGGGCCGCCACCTCCTGCGAGGAGATCGACGCGCCGTCGTCCAAGCGCTCCGGCCTGGAAAACGACCGGTTCATCCAGGCGGCCTACAGCGGGTTCGTGGGGGTGGGCCGGAAGGTGGTCTTCCTGTCCCGGGACAACGAAGCCGTCCAGGCCATGAGCGGGGAGGACAACGTCATCCCCGTGCTCCTGGAACATCCGCCGTTTTACATGACCGATTTCGCGGCCCGGTGGGGCCGGTTCCTCGATTTCCTCTACCTCCTGGGGGTCCTTTTCGGCCGCATCGACCTGTCGGTGGGCGGCATGAAGACGGCGTCCCTTTACGGCGTATGGCGGGGAAAGGACGCCGAAGAGTGGGAAGACGACCGGCTCCGCCTGGACCTGGTCCGGCCCGCCGGCGGGGACCGGGAGGAGCAGCGGGAGTTCGCGTTTATCGCGGATCGGATGGAGAAAAATCTGGCGGTGTTGCGGAAACTGAAAGACGCTTCCGAACCGCCCGCCTCGGAATCAATTCCGAGGCTGAATCCATAAAACCGGCTGAAAGCCGGTTCCGGCTATCGGGGATGATGTCGATGATTGAAACCCCAACCGGCTTCAGCCGGTTTTCAATAATTGAGCCTGGGAATTCATTCCAAGGCGTCACCGCCCGGACGAGGATGATGAATGGACCGGATCACCGCACATCCCTCTTTGTCCCTTTGTCCCTCTGTCCCTTTGTCCCTCTCCCGAAGGGAGCACAACCATGAATCCCCCCACCCTTGAATCCGTCGCCGCCATCGACCGCCTCCGGGAGGCGTGGGAGCGGGTCCGGAAAAAAGGGGCCGCCGGCGGGGTGGACGGCGTGTCCGTTGCCGAATTCGGGCGGGACGCCGAGGCGAACCTGGCCGACTTGGCCAAAGAGATCCGGCTGGGCGCCTACGTCCCCGAACCCATGAAGCACGGCGCCGTCGACAAGCCGGGCAAGGCGGAAAAGCGGGACATCGGCCTGCCGTCGGTGCGGGACAAGGTGGTCCAGACCGTCCTGGCCCGGCTGCTGTCGGATTTCTACGATCCGACCTTTTCCAACTGCTCCTACGCCTACCGGCCGGGCAAGGGGACGGTCAAGGCCGTGGGCCGGGTCCGGGACTTCCTCAAACGGAAAAACACCTGGGCCGCGCCCGTGGACATCGCCGACTTTTTCGACGCCATTCACCACGAGACCTGCCTGGAGATCCTGGGCCGCCGGGTGACGGACCCCGGCGTGGTCCGGCTGGTGAAGCTGTACCTGTCCGCCGGCGTGCTCAAGCGGGACCGGTGGGAGGACACCTTCGACGGGGTACCCCAGGGCGGGGTGCTGAGCCCGGTGCTGAGCAACATCTACCTGGACGAGCTGGACCGGTTTCTCCACGACCGGAAGACCGCCTTTGTCCGGTACGCCGACGACATCCTGCTGCTGGCGGCCGACCGGACGGCCCTGATGAAGGCGATCGCCTATGCCGAGGATTTCCTGAAAAAGCAACTTCACCTGTCCACCCATGGGAGCGAGGACCCGGCGGCCAACGTCTCCCGGGGGTTTTCATTCCTGGGGATCTTTTTCCACCGGGACCGGATCCGCATCGACTACCACCGGATGGACGACAAGGTGGCCCGGATCCGGGCGGAGCTGTCCCGGCGGCGGGACCTGCGGGGCGCCGTGGTCCGGCTCAACGATTTCTTCACCGGGATCCGCCGCTACTACGCCCGGCTCATGCCGGAAAACCACCAGCTCGACACCCTGGAGAACCGGGCGCTGTCGGCCTTGTCCGACTTCATCGCCCGGGGCAAGCGGGAGGGGTTTGTCGAGACCAAGAAGATGTGCCGGGAGCAGTTGGCGAAGCTGGTCTTTATCCGGGACAAGAGCGACAGCCAGAAAGGGCTGACGGTGGACCGGATCATCGAGGACGGCTTCACCCGGTTCAAGCAGTCCGAGGAGGGGACGGCCCAAAAGGCCGACGCCCGGTCCGTCCAGTCGGCGGTGGGCAAGAAAAAGCAGCAGTACGCCCGGAAGCTGGCCACGGAGACGGAGCTGGTGGTCTCCAAATTCGGCCATTTCATCGGGTACACCAAGTTCAAGTTCACGGTGAAGCACAAGGGCGTGGTGGTGGCGTCCGTGCCCAAGAACCGGCTGCGGCGGCTGGTGGTCAGCTCCCGGGGCGTGACCATTTCGTCCGACTGCATCCACCAGTGCTGCAAGCGGGGCATCAGCATCGAGTTTCTCTCCGGCCGCGGCGAGCCCTTCGCCATGGTCTATTCCCCCCAGTTCGCCATCACCCAGGCCAGCGAGGCCCAGTTGCGGGCCCGGGACGCGCCGGCCGGGTTCCAACTGGCGGCCCGGTTTTTAAAGGGCAAGGCCCGGAACCAGATCAACCTGCTCAAGTATTTCAACAAATACCTGAAGCGGGTGGAGCCGGAAAAGGGCGCGGTGGTGGCGGCCAACATCGAGGGGATGGAGGCCCTGGCCAAAAAGCTGAGCGGGGCCAAAGGGGGCGAGCCGAGGGAGACCTTCCGCAACCGGATCATGGGCATCGAGGGCAACATTTCGACCTATTACTGGTCGTCGGTCAAGCTGATCCTGCCGCCGGACATCCAGTATCCGGGCCGGGTGACCCAGGGGGCCCGGGACGTGGTCAACGCGACCATCAACTACGGGTACGGCATCCTCTACAACCGGGTCCAGCAGGCCCTGGCCGACGCGGGGGCCGCGCTCCACATCAGCTTTCTCCACGAGCCCCAGGGGAAAAAGCCGACGCTGGTGTACGACTTGATCGAGGAGTTCCGGCAGTTCATCGTCGACCGGACGGTGATCGCCATGTTCAACCGGCAGGAGCCGCTGAAAACGGACAACAAGGGGTTTTTGACGGAAAAGACGCGGCAGTTGATCGTGAAAAACGTCCAGGAACGGCTGGGC
>CAYPCE010000363.1:0-1923 GCA_964409085.1 uncultured Desulfobacteraceae bacterium
AGGGTGTATTCGCAGGCAAAGGAGGTCATGTCCCCCAGGTAGGCGAGAAAATCGCGCTCTTTGGGTTTGATCCGCCGGGACGCCATGCCGATGTCGCACCGGCCGTCCCGCAGATCTGTAAAGGAGGTGGACGACCCATGGGCGTGGATTTCGATGCCCAGGGTCCCCTCCGGGAAGACGCCCCGCACGGTGACCTCGTTGGGGGCACCCGGCGCGATCTCGACCCGTTCCGCCCGCAGTTTCGATGTCAAAAACGCCGAAGCCAGGGCCGGCGCGCATTTGGCGCCGATGGTGTTGGAACCGTGGAGCCGCAGGATGATCGGGTCGGCGGCGCCGGCGACGGAAACGGCCACCCCGAAGGCCGCCGCCGTCAGGAACAGGGCGATAATGAAAGATCCCAGCCAGTGGAACCGGTGGTCGCGAGCGGTCATGGTGCGTTCTCCTTTTCAGACCTGTGAGGTTAAACAGACCTACGAGGTTTTAGAAACCTCGCAGGTCTTGCGGACACGTGGGTCATTGTTTCAGGGTCGTCCGTGCCCCAGCAGACCTGCGAGGTTAAACGGACCTGCGAGGTTTTTCAAACCTCGTAGGTCTTGTGACCCCGTAGGCCATTGCTTCCAATTCGTTCGTTTGGGGACTGTTCAAGGCGCCCCCAGACCTGCGAGGTTTCCGAAACCTCGTAGGTCTTCGTCTGGCGTCATTCCCCCGAAGCGTCCTCCGACCCCGAAAGCGGATGATCAAACAGTCCCAGAATCTCTTTGCGCCAGCGCAGATCGAAAAAGCCTTCGCCTTCTTCCACGTGCATCCAGTATGCATCCGCTTCCGGATCTATGGACCGGTATTCTCCCATACTGAAATCGCCCCGGGCCGAAGAGAACAGGGTCGTACGTTCGGTGTCTTCGTCGATCCCTTCAAGGTAGTAGACGGTGTGGTAGCCGCCATCACTCCTATGGCGTTTTTCATATTTATCCGTAATCAGATAGCTGGCTTTATGGGGCGTATCCAGGGCGGCATTCAAAAAATAGAGCGGGCCAACCAACGGCATAAACAGCAGGGCGGCGCTCATGAGGCTCAACCAAATTTTACGGCTGTAGCCATAGGCGGCCGCGAAAATGCCGATGGAAATCGCGATAAGGGCGTATCGGTATCGGTCGAGCACATCCCCGTTGCTGATTTCCGGCGCCGGGCGGTAAGTGTTGGCCAGCCAGATGCCGACGCCGCCGCAGACGATGACGGCGACGGTGAGGATGTTTTTTCTGGAATTCCGCTTCACGCCGCCAGCAACAGCTTCACCATCTTGCTCAACTGATCCGGCCGGAAGGGTTTGGTGATCCAGCCCGTGGCGCCGGCGGCTTTGGCCCTGGCCTTGAAGTCGTCGTTGGACTCGGTGGTGAGGATGAGGATGGGCAGATGCCGGTATTGGGGCATGGCCCGGACTTTGCGGACCAGTTCGAAGCCGTCGAGCCTGGGCATGTCCAGGTCGGTGATCAGCATGTCGGCGCCGTCAAACTCCAGATAATCCAGGGCCTCGGCCCCGTCCCGGGCTTCGGCGATTTCGCAGCCTTGGGTTTCCAGAGAAAACCGGACCATGGCCCGGATGCTGGTCGAGTCGTCCGCGGTCAGGATGCGTCTTGCCATGGCCGTCTCCTCAGGTTTTGACGAACATGGACATGTCGTAGTCCGCCATGTCCGCGTCTTCTTCTTCGTCGATGCTCTCCACCGCCTCGATCATCAGTTCGGCGTTGGGATGCTGGTCCCGGGCGGACCGCAACCGGAGAATTACCGCCACGGCCAGCACCGCCAGGGAAAATACGGAAAAAAGGAGGGTTTTCATCGGACGTCCTTTCCTTGTGGTTTCGTCAATCCCATCGATGGAGACCATAGAAAGGTTTTGTTAGGATTTGATGAGGACGCCCGTTTTTT
>CAYPCE010000363.1:2023-3340 GCA_964409085.1 uncultured Desulfobacteraceae bacterium
CTGACCTCGGTCCTCCGCTCCGCCCCCATGACGCCGTCGTATCTGTGCCGGATCTACCAGGCCCAACTGGGCTTTCTTCTCCACATGCAGAAAACCTCGCCGCTGTCGTCGGGGTCCCTGGAGACCTTCTGGCTGCTGTTGTGGGTCAAAGCATTGTCCGGAAAAAACAACGGAAGCGGGGAGGCGGCGCCGGCCGAATGACGTTTCCGGCGCCGGGGCTTGCAAATCCGCCGGCATCGCTTTACGGGTTCGGCGCAGGCCCTTGCCGGGGGCCTGCGCCAATAACTGGCCGGCAGGAAAAGCTTTACCCCCTCAACGTGCCTTCATAGAAAGAAATCTCCTATCTGGCGCCCGAGTTCATCCTTGACGATGGTTGCTCCCTGAACTATATATTCGGGTCGAAAGGGACGACGAACCGACACTGCCTTCCCCGCGCCCCGCGCAACCGTCCGTCCCGCAACCCGATACCGAAAGGATGGCACATGACTGCGTCCGATTGTAACGTCGAAACCTTTCTTCGATCCCTGAACGGAAAAGATCTGCTGGATCTGATCTATGCAGCGGAACAGGAGGCGGTTTCCGCCGAGCGGTCGCTCTATCACAGAGCCGCGGACCCGGAGCGCCGCGAAAAATGCGGCAGGGAATACGCCGGCTTGTTGAAGCATTTCATCTGTTTTGTGCGCTATGGGTGCAGGCCCCGGGGCATCTCTCCCGACATCTTCGAATTGTTCCGCGAAATCAAAGACGGCGCAACGCATCCACCCACTCCCCTTCGTGATCGCACCAAAATCGAGTGTGGATGCGATGCGCCGATGATGGCGTAACCGATAGCGCCTGTTTGGAGGGCGGATATCCCTCCAAACAGGCATGTTTCCCATCTCTCCAAGGACCCCCGACGCCCTCCTGTATCCTAAAGATTATTCTTCAGTTGTATTAATTTTTTGCTCAAAAAATCAAGCAGTCGTTCAATTGTAAGGATTTGATGAGCGAATTGTTAGCATTTTGTTAAAAATGCTTGACAGAAATTGATAATCATCGGTAATTAGTATTAAGAGCGCACAGCCAGCGGCCTGGCTTGTCGCCGGCGATCTCCCCGCGAACCTGATGTAACCAATTCTGACCTTTAGAAACACAAAACACCCGAACCGCCGGTAATAAGCTGCAAAAAGCGGTTGCGCCGATTCATTGTTTTATTTTGTCCAGTAGAAACCTCGCCTCCGGATAGACGGCGACGGGGTCGTTATTCACTTGAAACACGGAAAGGAGGAACGACATGATGGATTTAGAAGATCTTCTCAGCTTTGAAGAAGGCGGCAA
>CAYPCE010000364.1:0-3314 GCA_964409085.1 uncultured Desulfobacteraceae bacterium
ATGAAAACAATGGCCACCCAGCTTTCCCTGCTGCTTCAATTCGGCCTGAGAAAAAGCAACGTTCAGTTGCTGATCAAATTTTCTCTGGTGTTGATCTTTTTTTTCGTTGTCTACAGCGTGCTGTTCCATATGCTGATGCTCTACGAAGGCCGGGAATTTTCCTGGATCACCGGTTTCTACTGGACCCTGACGACCATGTCCACCCTGGGCTTCGGTGATATCACCTTTACCAGCGATGTGGGAAAATTTTTTTCGGTGGTGGTGTTGATCAGCGGCATCATTTTTCTTCTCATCATGCTGCCCTTCACCTTCATTCAATTTTTCTACGCCCCCTGGCTGGAAGAGCAGAACAAAGCCCGGGCCCCCCGCGCGGTGCCCGAGGGCATGTCCGGCCATGTGATCCTGACCCATTTCGACGGGGTCGCCGTGAACCTGATCCGAAAACTCGGCCAGTACGGCATCGATTACGTCATCCTGGCCGCCGAACTTCAAACCGCGCTGGATTTGCACGATCAGGGATACAGGGTCATCTTCGGCGACCTGGACGACCACCTGACCTACGAACGGCTGAACATCGGCCGGGCCGCCATGGTGGTGGTCCTGAACGACGACATCGCCAGCACGAACATCATCTTCACCATCCGGGAGGTCAATCCCGAGGTCGTCATTGCGACCAACGCCGATGTGGACGATTCGCTGGATATTCTGGAACTGGCGGGCGGCACGCATGTATTCCAGTTCACCAAAATGCTGGGCGAAGCCCTGGCGCGCCGGGTGCACGGCGTCAGCCTGAAGGCCAATGTGATCGGGAAATTCGATCAGTTGCTCATCGCCGAGGCGCCGGTCATGCGGACCTGGCTGGAAGGAAAGACCCTGGCGGAAAGCCGGTTGCGGGAGGTCGCCGGGGTAACGGTGGTCGGTTTATGGGAGCAGGGATGGTTTTTATCGCCCGACCCCCAGTCGCTTTTGGGGGAATCCACCGTCCTGGTCCTGGCCGGCTCTGAACGCCAGCTGGACGCGTTCGACCGGTCCATCGGCGGCGAAAAAAAGCCGAACGACGGGCCGGTGGTCGTGCTGGGCGGCGGCCGCGTCGGGCAGGCGGCGGCCGAGGCCCTGGCGGAGCGGTCCATCGATTTCCGAGTGGTGGAAAAAAACATCAAAATCGCTTCCCTGAACACCCGCTTCATCCAGGGCAGCGCCGGCGACCTGGAAACCCTTGTGGAGGCCGGGATCCACCAGACGCCTTCGATCCTCATCACCACCCACGACGACAACATGAACATTTACCTGTCCATCTATTGCCGCCGGCTCCGGCCGGACGCCCAGATCATCAGCCGGGCCAGCCTGGACCGCAACATCAACACCCTCCACCGGGCCGGCGCCGATCTGGTGATGTCGTACAGTTCGCTGGTCGCCGCCACCATCCTGAACCTGCTCCATCCCCAGAAAATGCTGATGCTCTCCGAAGGCCTCAACGTGTTCAGAACCGCCCTGCACCCGAGATTGCAAAACCATGCGCTGGCCAACATCCGGATTCGTGAAAACACCGGCTGCAGCGTTGTGGCCGTCAAAAGAGACGGCGGCCTGGTCGTCAATCCCGACCCCGCGATCGTCCTCCAGGACGGGGATGAACTGGTGCTGATCGGAACGGCCCCATCCGAAAAGCGGTTCATCGAAACCTATTCGGCGCGCCCCTGATGCGAAAGGGGGTAAACGCCCGCCGTTTCCTATAATAGGTCGTGATCCAGCACCAGGCTGGAAAGGGTGATCATGCCGACCAGTTCGCCCTTTTCGTCCACCGGCGCGCGCCGGACGTCGATCCGTTGAATCAAACGGATGGCATAGCGAATGTCCATGTCTGCCGGGATCGTGACCACCGGTTTGGTCATGATTTCATAGACGAACACCGTTTCCGGGTCCCGGCCGGGAACCAGCACGTCCTTGATCAAATCCATGACCGTGACGATGCCCCAGGCGTCGTCTTCATTCCGCTTCGACACCAGCAATTCGAACACCCTGGACCCGCGCATTTTCGCGGCGGCTTCCTTGGCCGACGCCATCCCATCGATGCTCAACACATCGCGGTGCATCACATCCCTTACCCGTATGATCGGTTTCGCCATGCAGCCTCCTGGTAATAGAAAGGTAACCCCATCTCTTTTCCGGCAAGGCGCCGGAAGGGTTCAATTCACAGATATTTGTCCCGGACCTCTTCTTTGAATTTTTCGATCTGGCTTTCCAGCCCAACGACCCGTTCCACGGGCAAAACAAAGGCGATGCCCGTGCCCGGCTGGTCGAATTTACCGGCGGTTTTGATCGCTTCCAGGACCGGTTTGACCAGATGTTCTTCGAGCAAAAACATCACGATGTCCGTCTGGTCTTCCAGCGCAAGGCCGAAAAACGTCTTGGCCTCGTGCATGCCCGTGCCCCGCGCCGGTATGATGGTGGCGCCCGTCGCGCCGGCCGCTTTGGCCGCATCCACAACAGGGTCCGTAATATGCGTTTTGACCGAAGCGAAAACGATTTTAAATCTCATCGATCATCTCCTTTTGGGCGGATGTCATTTTCTCTGGAATAAACACTCATGATCGAGGGTGTCTGTCTCGCTCACCCCCGGGGATGAAAATGTATTTTCACGATAAACGGTTATGGATGCTGGACGGACTTTTTACGCCCGCGGCCGGCACGCCAGTGGGTGATCTGGGCATAGCCCATGACAGTCATGATCGGAAACAGGCTGGCGAAGGCGATGAGGCCGAAGCCGTCCAGGGCCGGGTCCCGTCCCGGCACCGCCTCGGACAACCCCAGCCCCAGGGCGGCCACCAGGGGAACCGTAACGGTGGAAGTCGTGACGCCGCCGGAATCGTAGGCCAGCGCGATCATCTTTTTGGGCGTTGTGAAGGTCTGCAAGACGACGACGATGTATCCGGCGAGAATATATACATGGAGGGGGGTGCCGGTGACGATGCGGAACGCGCCCAGGGCGATACCCACGGCGACCCCGATGGCCACCGTGATCCGGAGTCCCCACGGGCTGATGACCCCGCTGGAGACTTCGCCGGCTTTGATCGCCACCGCCAGAAGGGAGGGTTCGGCGATGGTCGTGGAAAACCCGATCAGCGCCGCAAACAGGTAAACCCAGCCGTATGCCGTCCAGCCGGTATGAACGACGCCGCCTTCTCCGGCCAGGAAAACCGGATCGGAAAGCTGGAGCGCCATGAGCTTGCCCACCGGAAAAAGGGCCTTCTGGAGGCCGATGAGAAAGAGGGTCAGCCCCACCACCACGTATACGCCGCCGATGACGAGCCGGCGCA
>CAYPCE010000365.1:0-3307 GCA_964409085.1 uncultured Desulfobacteraceae bacterium
CGTCGGCGGTGGTGTCCCCCGGCACGCCGGCGTTGATCACCGGGTCGGCGACCATGTCCGCCAGAAGGGACGGGTAGTCTTTGCCCTCCGACGCGCCGGTGCCGTAGGTGAGGCTGTCGCCGAAACAGATGATGTTGCGGCCGGCGGGGTCGGGGTTTTTGATGTCGGGTCCGGATGAAAACAAGGGGATGCCGACCCACACTGCCGCGATGATGATCAACAGCACAGCGACTTTTTTCATGACGCACCTTCCTCTGGGATGATGGACCGGATCATGTCCGATAACGCTTCATGGTACCGTCATCCCGCCGTGGAATCAAGTTGTTCATTTCCCCGTGATTTGCTATGGAAAGGGCCATGAAAACGACGGATGCGACCCAAGCGGGACCGAACCGGGAACTCCAGGCCGCGGTGATGCCGGACGGCGCGCCGGTGCTGGAATGGGCCGATGCCCCGGCCCGGATGCCGGAGGCGGCGCAGCGGTTCCAGGAAAAGATTTATGAGCGCTACGAGACCGGGAGCAACGGCGGCTGGCTGCTCCCCCTGGCGTTTTCGGACGGCGCGCCGCGCCTGCACCCCTCCGTGGAGTATTTCCGGGATGTGGCGGGCCGGTTCGGCCGGAAAGTCGCCCGGACCCCGGACCTTGAGGAGATCCGGGAAAAGGTCGAAGTTTCCTTTCCGGCCGAAGAGCGGCGGGAAGTCCTGGACCGGGTTCCGGACATGGCGGGCGCCGAATACATCGGCGACGCCCTGCTGCGGGACATTTGGGACCGGCTCCACCGGGCCTTCGCGGACGCCGTCCGGGAGTACGACGGGACGGTGGAAGCCTTCATCCAGGGCTTCAGCCCCGACCTTCACCTCGCGGGCCGGGTCTATTTCCATCTGGTGGAAAACCGGCGCGGCGACCGGCCCTTCGCCTTTCTGGCCACCTATTCCACCCGGCTGGACAGCGAGGGGAAATCCCGCCACATTCCGTTGAAGCACGCCCTCCAGGAATACGGCGAGGAAGAGCTGCTGGAACTGCTCTCCACCGTTTACCGGGCCGCCGGCGAGAGCCGGCTTGTGGCGGATCTCCTCGACAGCGGCGAACTCTTCCATCCCCTGTCGTGGGACCCCGGCGAGGCCCATCGGTTTCTCCGGGAGATCCCCATTTACGAGAATGCCGGCATCCTGTGCCGGATTCCCGACTGGTGGCGGGGCGGGGCCGCGTCGGTGCGCCTCAACATCACCCTGGGGGACGCCGCCCCTTCCCACGTGGGCATGGACGCCCTGGTGCGGTTCGATCCCCGGTTGTTCATCGGCGACGCGCCCATCACCGAGGCGGAGGCCCGGGAATTGCTGTCGTCCTCCGAAGGGCTGGCGCTGATCAAGAACCGATGGGTGGCCGTGGACCCCGACAAACTGAGCCAGACCCTGGACGCCTACGACAAGGTCCGGGAATTGATGGACCAGGGGTTCACCCTCCGGGAGGCCATGCGGATGCAGCTTCAGCCGGAGCGGCTGCTCAAGGAGGGGATCGATCCGGACGCCGTGTCGGTTTCCACCGGCGACTGGCTGGCCTCGGTCATGGAAAAGCTGCGGGACCCGTCGCGGATCGGCGACGAGGCCCCCGAACCGGGCGCCGGGTTCCGGGCCGATCTCCGGCCCTACCAGGAGCGCGGGGTCCACTGGCTGTCGTTTCTCCATTCCATGGGGTTCGGGGCCTGCCTGGCCGACGACATGGGGCTGGGCAAAACGGTCCAGCTCCTGGCGTTTTTGAGCATCGTCAAGGCCCAAAAGCCGGGACGGGCCAGCCTGCTGATCCTTCCGGCGTCGCTGATTTCCAACTGGATCCGGGAGATCGAGCGGTTTTACCCCGACCTCCGGTTTTTCGCGGCCCACCCGGACGCCCAGCCCAAGGGAAAAACGGTCCGGGCCCGGGCCGAAAAGGCCCTGGATCGGCTGGACCTGGTCATCACCACCTACGCCCTGTCCCAGCGGTACAAGTGGCTGGCCGACTACCCCTGGCACTGCGTGATCCTGGACGAGGCCCAGGCCATCAAAAATCCGGGGACCAAACAGACCCGGGCCGTCAAGGGGCTGTCCGCCGTCCACCGCATCGCGCTCACCGGCACGCCCATCGAAAACCGGCTGGGCGATCTCTGGTCCCTGTTCGATTTCCTCAACCCCGGCTTGCTGGGGAACAAGACCGAATTCGTCCGGTTCACCAAATCCCTGAAAACCGACCCGGCGGGATACGCCCGGCTCCGGAAGGTGGTGAGCCCCTATATCCTCCGGCGGCTCAAAACCGACAAGTCGGTGATCTCGGACTTGCCGGACAAGGTGGAGATGAAGACTTACGCCTCCCTGAGCCGGAAGCAGGTGGTGCTCTACGAAAAAATGATCGCTGAGCTGGAAGCGGCCCTGGACGACTCCGAGGGGATCCAGCGCAAGGGGCTGGTCCTGACCGCCCTGATGAAGTTCAAGCAGTTGTGCAATCATCCGGATCAGTACCTGGGCGGCGGCGAATTCGCCGAGAAGGACAGCGGCAAGTTCGACCGGCTCCGGGAGATCTGCGGCACGATCCACGAAAAACGCGAACGGGCCCTGGTCTTCACCCAGTTCAAGGAGATGACCGGCCCCCTGTCCACGTACCTGGCCTCCATTTTCGGCCGGGAGGGGCTGGTGCTGCACGGCGGCGTGCCAGTGGGCCGCCGGAAAAAGATCATCGAACGGTTCCAGGACCGGGACTACATCCCCTTCATGGTCCTGTCGCTGAAGGCCGGCGGCGTCGGCCTCAACCTGACCCGGGCCAACCATGTGATCCATTTCGACCGGTGGTGGAACCCGGCCGTGGAAAACCAGGCCACGGACCGGGCCTTCCGGATCGGCCAGAAAAAGAACGTGGTGGTCCACAAATTCGTGACCCGGGGAACGGTGGAAGAAAAGATCGACGCCATGCTGACGGAAAAGGCCAAATTGTCCGCCGAAGTGGTGGGCGATTCCGGAGAGGCGTGGATCACGGAGATGGACAACAAGGAACTGGTGTCGCTGTTTCAATTAACCCTTTAAGCGGGATCCGACAATGGCATACGGACATTACTATCCGCCCTACGTGCCGGTGGCGCAAAAGAGGGCCAAAGCCGACAAGAAGCTGAAGGAGTTGAAAAAGAAGAACCCGGACATCCGGCCGGTGCGTCTGGAGGGACAGACCCTGGCCCGGTCCTGGTGGGGAAAGGCCTGGAACAAAAACCTGGAGCGCTACGCCGACTTCAGCAACCGCATCGGCCGGGGCCGCAGCTACGTCCGCCACAACGCGGTTCTGGAC
>CAYPCE010000366.1:0-3306 GCA_964409085.1 uncultured Desulfobacteraceae bacterium
CGTCAGGGCGTCAGCCGGGCGCGGATCGGGCAGGTGCTGACGGAGTTCATCGAACGGTGGCGGCGAAATCCGGCGGTGACCGCGCTGCGGGAGGAGATGGCCCGGTTTCTCGACGCCAACGGCGGCGTCATGACCCTGCGGGAGATGGCCGACGCCATTCTGACCGCCCGGGGGTCGGTCCATGAAGACCCGCTGCGGTCCCGGCTGGCCCGCGCGGTGGTCCGGGCCGCCGTGGAGGTGGAACGCACCCTGACGGAACCGCGCTTCCTGGTCCGCCGCGAGGGAGATCGGGTCCTGATCGCCGCGCGTCCGGATCTGGCCGACTACGCCCTCCAACTGGGACAGGAGGCCGACCGGATCGCGGATGAAGACCCCCTTTTGCCCTCCGAGCGGGTCCTGGAACGGCTCCAGGCGATCGGGCCGCCCACGGAAGCCGATGCGATGTCTCCCGGCCGCCTGGTCCGGCTGGCTGCGGCGGCCTCTAAGAGGGCGGCCCTGTCCGGCCGTCAGGAAATCTACCCCAGGGGGATGGATGCGGCCAGGGCCCTGAAGCTGTCCCAGGGGGCGCTGCTGGGGGCGAGAAAGCTGACGGCTAAGGATATCCGACAACGGGTGTCCGGGCGATATCCCGAAGCGGCGCCCCTCCCCGATCCGCCGGAGCTGGATCGCCTGCTCAAGGCGGCCGGCCTCGACCTGAAATGGGATGCCGGCGCGGAGAAAGGCCGGGGGGCCTACGTGTTTCCGAGTTACGAGGCGGTTCTTTCCGGCAGCGATGAGAGCCGATACCGGTACCCCACCGGATCGGCCGGCGGCCTCGCCCCATCGGAGATCACCCCGCAGGTGGCCGCGGCCCGGCAGTTCGAGGAACGGCTCCGGCACAACCGGGACGACGGCGGCTTCATGGCGCTGACCACGCCGCCGATCTGGTATGTCCCGGCCATCGGGTTTCTGGCGGAGCGGTTCGACCTTCGGGTGGTGCATCTGGAAAAGCTGTTTTTGGACGCTCTGACGGAGACCGCCCGGGAAAAGCGGGTGGACTGGAACAAGGTCGTCCAGGCCGATGCGGCGTCGCCGGAAAGCCGGGACTGGCAGCGGCTCCTCCAACTGGTGCGGATGACCATGCCCCGTGTCGAAAAGGATCTGTTTACGGCGGACGCGTTTTTGCTGATCTGTTATGCGGGGGTGCTGGCCCGATACGACGGGATGGGGCTCATCGACGAACTGCGGGACCGGGCCGGAAGGCCGGCAAATGTCGGCGGCATCCCCGGCGTCTGGATGCTCATCCCCGGAGACGGCCAGTCCCACCTGCCGTTCATGGAAGGCAAGGCGGTGCCGGTGATCGGGTCGGGGCAGCATGCGCGGGTGCCGGTGGAGTGGCTGGAAAATCGGCATCGGCGGGGGCGGAAGGGGAAGGCGAAGGTGCGGGGCGAGGCCCAACGCGCCGGGGATTGAATGATGCTTTTGGCAAATTCAACGGCGCCGCTCGCCTTTTGCCGCGAGGGGATGAATCCCCGCGCTATTTTATGATGTCCCTACAGGACATTTGTTGCAATTTCAGTCCCGTAGGGACGACACATGGTAGCGTGGGAGTTCACTCCCGCGCGGCAATGGCGGTCTGAGCCGAATTTACTGGAGACGACCTGGTCGGGTAAGATGGTCAGAGCCAATTCATGCCATCCGGCAGTTGCGCCTCCAGGCCCGTAAGAATGGATTTTAGTTCTTCGGCGGCAAGGCTGTACAGCGTGTTCTTAGGGGTCAAGGGGCGTTTCAGCAATTTCTGGGTCATCTGGATGGTAGCGACCAATTCGCCCTTTTCCATGCTTTCCTGCATGAGTTCTTTAACGGCGACCGTTTCCTCAAGTGGGGTTAATTGGATCATTTTTCGAATCTCCTCCAATGTAATGGTCCTGAACCGTTGCAAAATAGCGTATTCCAGCAGTTCGACCAATGTTTTTTTCCTGTCTTCCGGCAAGCCCATTTCGTCGATGCCCGCCTTCCATTGGCCGACCTTTCCGGGCAAATCGGTTTTATCCGGAAGCGCCAGGGGTTTCAACACGACCAGCGGGGTGGCGTTGGTTTCGACGTTTTTTAGGCATTCGATCAGGTTGCATCTTATCAGGCGGTTGGGCGGCGCCGGGATCAACGGGGGATTGCCAGGGTCCAGGCTGTTATCGATGAACAGGAGGACGGCGGCAAAGGGCCGGCCGGTTTCTCTTTGCTCATGGAAAGCGCAGATTTCCCGGAACAATCGCCAATAGATATTATGGTCGCGATAGCCCTGAATTTCAAGGAATATGTCGGGTCCGTCGCTGCTGTCGCTTTTGAAATAGCCGTCGAATCGCTTTTCCGTGCTTTTGACGGTGATGCTCTCGAAGCGGTAGGGTCCCTGAACGTCCAAGCGGACGAGTTCCAAAAGGCTTTCGGGACTGAAGCGGAACAGTTCGTAAAAGAGGTGGTCGGTTTTCATGGCAGGTCCATTTGGAATCTTTCTGCTTTATTTGTAATGTAAACCATATAAATTACAATTTATTTTGTCAAGTTGAATTGGAATATGCTACGATTCGAACCTCTGATGGATAGCAACTGATTTGTCATGAGATAAAAAAATCATGATCGACCGACAAACCCTGCTCAAAGACTTGAAAACATTGCTCCCCCGCCTGGAAGCGGATTTGCGCGAACGGGCCGGGGAACACGACGACGCGCCTGGCATCCATGGGATGTTGACGGCAGAATACGAGAAGGCCCGGGCGGCCGGGCGAACGGCGGCGAGTTTCGAGGAGTGGCGGGCGGAGGGGATCACCCAGAAGGCGGCGGCGTGGATTTTGTCCTGCGTGTTCGCGCGGTTTCTGGAGGACAACGGGCTGGTGGATCCGCCGAGGATCTCGGGGCCGGGGGAGCGGTTGAAGCGGGCCCGGGACGAGCATGAGCTGTATTTCCGGTCCCATCCCACGGAGACGGATCGGGAGTATCTGCTGGATGTGTTCGCGGGGCTCGCGGCCCTGCCGGCGGGCGGGGATGTGTTCGGAAAGCACAATGGGATTCATGTTTTTCCGGGGTGGCTGAGCGGGGATGCGGCCGGGGAGTTGCTGGCGTTTTTCCAGCGGATCGACGCGGCATCCGGGGCGTTGATCCATGATTTCACGGACGGGGCGTGGGATACGCGGTTTCTGGGGGATTTGTATCAGGATTTGTCCGAGACGGCCCGGAAAAAGTACGCGCTGTTGCAGACGCCGGATTTCGTGGAGGCGTTCATCCTGGACCGGACGCTGGAGCCGGCGCTGGATGAATTCGGGTTGGATGCGG
>CAYPCE010000367.1:0-3282 GCA_964409085.1 uncultured Desulfobacteraceae bacterium
TCCCCAACGACCCGGTCTACGAAGGCATGATCATCGGCGAACACAACCGCCCCAACGACATCACCGCCAACCCGTCCAAAGAAAAGAAACTCACCAACATGCGCGCCTCGGGCCGGGACGAAAACGTCATCCTCACCCCCGTAAAACCCATGACCCTGGAATGGGCCATACACTTCATCCGGGAAGATGAGATGGTGGAGGTGACGCCCAAGTCGATCCGGTTGAGAAAAGCCGAGTTGTCGGGGCAGAAACGGCATCAGATGGTGGCGCATCGGCGGAAGAGTGCGTGAACTCGCCTCGGAATGAAATTCCGAGGCTTATCCGTTTTTCGGCACGAGTGCGATCTCGAAAACCGCCGGCCAGTATTTCCCGGTCACAAACAGCCGTTTGCCCTTTTCGTCCCAGGCAATGCCGTTGAGAACCGCTTCTTCCGGCATCATCCGGGGGCCCAGGATGCCCGTCAGGTCGATCCACGCCGTCACGCATCCGGTGGCGGGGTCGATGCGGGCGATCCGGTCCGACTGCCAGACGTTGGCGTAGATTTCGCCGTTGATATATTCCAGTTCGTTGAGAAAAGTGACCGGCCGGTCCCCGTCCCGGACCGTCAATTGCCCGATCTCCCGGAAGGTCTGCGGGTCCCAGAAGTGGAGGGACGACGTGCCGTTGCTGACGATGAGGCGGTTCCCGTCGTGGGTGATGCCCCATCCTTCCCCCCGGTACCGGAAGGAATGGCGCCGCTTGAAGCCCTCCCGGTCGTAGACGAACCCCATCTGGGATTTCCAGGTCAGCTGGATGATCCGGCCGTTGTGGAGGGTGATCCCTTCGCCGAAAAACCGGTGCCGGAGGGCGCGCTGCCTCACGACATCCCCGGTTTCCAGGCGGACCGCCCGGAGGCGGGACCGGCCGTATTTGCCGGTGCTTTCGTAGAGAAGCCCCTCGTGATAAATCAGCCCTTGGGTAAAGGCATTGGGGTCGTGGGGATAGGTGCGGATCACGTCGTAGGTGTACACCGGTGGCCCTCCGGCCCGGGCGCACCCCTCCTCTGCGGCGGTTCGGGAAACGGCGGCGCAGTGGGCGGCCGTAAACAGTTGAAGAAGGATGAAACCAATCAGGAAAAACGGGCGGAGGCGGTGGGGCGACATGCAGATCCTTTCCGCTTGGGTGGTTGGGGTTCGTATCGAAATGCTCCATTCACCCTGTATCATAGCCCGACGGATTTGGAAACGCCCATAATGGTCCCGGCGGACCCGATTCCGGGGATTGACGGGACGGGCAA
Organism: uncultured Desulfobacteraceae bacterium; assembly: GCA_964409085.1. Taxonomy (GTDB): domain Bacteria; phylum Desulfobacterota; class Desulfobacteria; order Desulfobacterales; family JAABSP01; genus JAABTD01. Next base: position 1,277 of record CAYPCE010000367.1, read on the forward strand.
TCCCGGCTATCGTCCCTTCATCAGGACGAACCATCACATCGAAAGGGGATGGCATGCGGAAAAACGGGTGGATTTTGCTGCTGATGCTGGCGGGAGCGGTGGTTTGGGGCTGGGGAACGGCCGCCACGGGGGAGGAAATGGCGATTCTCCAGGGCGATGATTATGCGTTTGCGCTGGTGACCCCGCCGGGATGGGTGCTGGACACCCGGAGCGCGGCCGACCAGGGGCTCCAGGCGGTGTTCTACCCGAAAGGGGAAACCTGGGCCGGCAGCCCGGCCGTGGCCTATGCCCGGTCCCGTCCCAAGGACGATCATGTGCAGACGATCTCCCAACAGGTGCGGCAGACCCTGGACCGGTTCAGGGAACGAGGCCATACCGATGTTCGGGCCACGCCGGTGGGGACCATCGAGTTCAAGGACGGCCAGGCGGCGGTCTACCATTTCACCGGCGATCAGTACGGCAATTACGAAGCGGTCGCCTACATCGACGCATCGCGGACCATTCAATTCATCGTCCTCAGCGCCGACGACCGGGCGGCCTTCGAAGCGTCCCTGGGACCTTTCGAGCGCCTGGTGGCCTCCTACATGGCCATGGGCGAAGGGGCGACCAACAAAGCCGTTTCGGAGTAAGGCCGGCGGCCGCCGCCCCCAACCGTCCACACTGTCCACAACGTCCACCCTGCCCGACGGCACACAACGGAGGCGTTCCATGAAGCGATGGGTCAACGGATTGATCCTTTTGGTGATGTTCCTGATGCCGGCCCCGGCCTTGCCGGCGACCGTCACCCTGGAAGAGGCGGTCAATTATGCCCTGGAACACGCCGAAGCCATCCGGATTTCCCGGGAATCGGCGGCGGCCCTGCGGGCCCGGGGGCGGCAGCGGACGGCGTTCACGCGGCCCCAGGTCGAGGTGGACGCGGGATGGCTGGAGATGTGGAACAATGCGCCGGAGAATCCGTTGTTCGAAAGCCCGGAGCGGGAGATCTCGGCCGGGGCGTCGGCCAGCCAGCTCCTGTGGGCCGGGGGGCGGATTTGGGACGGGCGGCGGCTGGAACGGTCCCTGGGCCGAGAGGCGGATCTGATGGTGTCGGCGGGCGAGCGGGACATCCGGGAGGCGGTGCGCATGGCCTTCGACGCGGTGCTCTTCCACCGGGCGTCGGTGGCCATCCTCAAGGACCGGCAAGGGCAGCGCCGGGCCGAGCTGGCGGACGCCAATGATCTGTGGGAGGTGGGGGTGGTGACCTCCCTGGACGTCCGGCAGGCCAAGCTGAACCTCAATTTCGCGTCGGATGCCCTGACATCGGGGGAGGCGGATCTGGAAGACGCCCTGATTCAGTTCAATCTGGCCATCGGCCGGCCGGTCGAGGCGGCGCGGTGGTCGCCGGAGGGCGAGTTGACGGACGTGGCCGATCCGGACGCGGTCATCGGGCGGCTCCGGGCGGCCCGTGGGGACGGGGGGCTGCTGGATATCCGGGCGGGTAAGGCCCGTGCCGCGTCGGCCGGGGCCGCCCGGGAGATGACCAAAGGCGAGCGGTGGCCCGAGCTGCGGGCCGTCACGTCCCTGGAGACGAGCGGCGAGGAATGGGATGACGCGGACGAGTCGTGGGCTGTGGGGGTGCAGGGGCAATGGAACGTGTGGGACGGGGGGCTGACCCGGCACCGCCGGCTGGAGTCGGAGGCCGACCTGCGGCGGGCCGAGGCCGAGCTGCGCCGGACCCAAAAAGCGCTGGCGGCCGAGATCGACGGGATCATCGTGGACATCCGGTCCATTGCCGGGCGAATCGGCTTGCAGAAAGAGGCGGTGACGTTGTCCCGGGAGAACTACGAGGACGCCCGGGGCCAGTACCGGGCCGGGACGATCACGCTGACCCGGCTGGGGGATTTCAATTTGAATTACGCGGAGGCGCGGTTCAATCTGCTGCGATTGTATTTTTTGTTGCGGGAGCAGTTGACGCGGGCAGAGGCGGTGTTGGCGGGGGCGGCGGGGTAGGGCATCGCCGCGCGGGA
>CAYPCE010000368.1:0-3282 GCA_964409085.1 uncultured Desulfobacteraceae bacterium
GTCGGGTGCGACGACAGCGACAGCACCGTTGACCCCAACGTGACCGTCAGCGGGTTCGTGGTGGACGGTCCCATTGTCGGCGTTCATGTGGAGGTAGTGGATGCCGACGGCAACATTTACCGGTCGTCGGACCCCACCGACGAGCGGGGATGGTATGCGGTCAAGGTGTCCCGGGGCGCCGGCGGGCCGCTCCGGGTCCGTACCGTCGGAACGGCCGGCAATTTCAACGCCGTTTATCATTCGATACTGAAAATGGGGAAGATCGAAAATGATCGGTCGGATGTCCACCTGACGCCCATGACCACGCTGATCTACTTCACGTCCGCGACCCTGGCCGGAGGCGACGACGCCGATATCACGGAGGAGAACGTGGATGCGGCGACCATCCAGGTCAAGGCCCTCTTTGCGCAACTGGACATCGATTTCGATCCCCTGTCCACGACGCCCGTTGCGAACGAGGACATGGACGACGACGATCTGACGGCGGTGCTCTCCTACCGGACGGCGATCTCCGCATTGCTGGGGGCTCTGGATGGCGACGATGAGGACGAAGACGATGAAGCATTCGGCATGTCCGAGGCATTTCCGGCGGCCGCCTCCGCCCTGGCCCGGGACCTCCATGACGGGGCGCCCGCCGTGTCGGTTTTCAAAACCCGACTGGTTCGGGCCTTCTCGATCGTCCGGGTCGAGACCCTGGCGGCGTTGATCGGGCAGGAGGCCGAAACCCTCTTCGGGATCACCATCGATCTGACCGTCGCCGTGGTACAGGTGACGGAAAAAGCCGATCAGCCCATCGGCCCCGATGCCTTTACCCTTTCCGTGGTCCACGTCAACGACACCCACTCCCACCTCGATCCGACGGAGGACAGCCTCTATTTCGACGGCGTCGAGACCGATCTGGAAATGGGCGGGTACGCGCGGCTGGCCACCGAAGCCGCCGCGGTCCGGGCCGCCAATCCCAACACCCTGGTGCTCCACGCCGGGGACGCGGTCCAGGGGACCCTCTATTTCACCCAATATGACGGCGTCGCCGACCTGGACCTGATGAACCGGATCGGCTTTGACGCCATGGCTGTGGGCAACCATGAATTCGACCGGGGACCTGAATTCCTGGCCGGGTTCATCGACGGCGCCGATTTTCCCCTTTTGGGCGCCAACATCGACGCCTCGGCCGACCCGAATCTAAACGGAAAGATCGCGCCTTACGCCATCGAGACCCTGAACGGCGAAAAGGTCGGCATCATCGGCTTGATCACCCCGGAAACCGGGAACATCTCCAGCCCCGGCGACAACGTGGTTTTCCTCGACCAGGCGACCGCGGCCCGAAGCGCCATCGACGAGCTGGAAGCCCAGGGCGTCAACAAGATCATCGTGTTGAGCCACATGGGCTTCGACCTGGACAAGTCCCTGGCCCGGACCGTCGAGGGCATCGACATCATCGTGGGCGGCCACTCCCACACCCTGCTCGGGGATATCGAAGACCTCGGCAAATCCCCGGCGGGGGACTATCCCGTCGAAATTGAAGGGCCCAACGGCGACACCGTTTATATTGTCCATTCCTGGGAATGGGCCAAAGCGGTGGGCGGATTCCAGGCCACCTTCGACCCGGACGGACGGGTGATCGCCTTTGACGGCGCCGCCGCGTTCCTGGTGGGCGACGAATTTTATCAGGAAGACGCCGACGGCGAGATGGCGCCGGTGGACGACGCAACGAAAGACGACATTCTGGCCGCCATCGCCGCCCATCCGGCCGTCAAGGTCGTGGGCGAAGACGCCGCCCTGCTGGCGGCCCTGGCCCCCTATGCCGAGGGCATCGACGACCTGCGGACCGAGGTGATCGCCACGGTGTCCGACGACCTCCTCCACATCCGCGAACCGGGCCAGCACACCAGCGGTGCGGACCTGTCCGGCGGCTCCCTCATCGCCCCCATCGTTTCCGAGGGCATGCTCTGGAAAGCCAACGACGTGGGGCTCGGCGCCCATATGGCCCTCCAGAACGCCGGCGGGGTCCGCATCGACATCCCCAAGGGCGACCTGACCGTGGGCACGGCCTACGAACTCCTGCCCTTTGGCAACACCATGGTGGCCCTGGACCTGACCGGCGCCGAAATCAAATCGGCCCTGGAAAACGGCGTCGAACGGAGCAGCGGCGCCTGGCCCTACGTGGCCGGCGCCCGGTACACGGTCGACGTCTCCCGGCCCGAGGGCCGGAAAATCGTGTCGATTGAGATCATGATGAACGGCGCATGGGTCGCGCTCGATGAAAGCGCCACCTACCGCATCGTCACCAACAGCTACATCGCCGGCGGCGGCGACGGCTACGGCATGCTGGCGGACGCCGCCGGCTACCGGTATGACACCGGTTTTGTCGACGCCGAAGTGTTCATGGCCTACGCCGAACACCTGGCGACTTTGACGCCGCCGCAAACCACCTACATCGTTTACATGGACGGCAGCGCGACGGCTGAACCGAGGTTCGCGGTCTTTTCCGACCCCCATTATTTCGATCCGGACCTGCTCATCAACGACGGCGCGGCCTTCGGGGAATACCTGGCCCGGGACCGCAAGCTGCTGAAGGAGAGCGACGCCATTCTGGCCTCGACGGTCGATGCGATCCAAAACACGTCCGGCCTCGACTTCGTTCTGGTCCCCGGCGATCTGACCAAGGACGGCGAAAAGACGAGCCATCAGAAGTTCGCCGATCACATCCGGGCGATAGAAGACGCCGGCATCCCGGTCTATGTCGTGCCGGGCAACCATGACATCGACAACCCCCATGCCCATGCCTACGACGGGGAGTCCACCATCGAAGTGGAAAGCGTCACGCCGGCGGAATTCGCCCAGATCTACAGCGACTATGGATACGGCGAGGCCATCGCAAGGGATCCGGCCTCCCTCAGTTACGTGGCCGAACCGGTTCCCGGCCTGTGGCTCCTGGCCCTGGATTCCTGCCGGTATGCGGAAAACGATGCGGCGGGCAAGGCGGTCACCGGCGGCCGGTTCTCTACCGAAACCCTGAGCTGGATCACCGACCGGCTGGCCGAAGCCCGGGCCGCCGACAAACAGGTCATCGCCATGATGCACCACGGGCTGCTGGAGCATTTCACCGGCCAGTCCCAGGCGAACCCCGGGTCCGAATACGTGATCGAGAACTGGGAGAGCGTTTCCCAAACCCTGGCTGAAGCGGGCCTGCCGGTGGTCTTCACCGGCCATTTCCACGCCCAGGATGTGGCGGTCAAAACCTTTGAGGTCGACGGCGAGACAGTCGCCCTCACCGATGTC
>CAYPCE010000369.1:0-3279 GCA_964409085.1 uncultured Desulfobacteraceae bacterium
CCCATGGGCGGCGTGCAGTACCCGATGGCCAGGTTGACGGTGAGGATCAGGCCGAAATGGAGCGGGTCGATGCCGAAGGCGGAGAGCATGGGCAAAAAGACCGGCCCCAGGATGAGGGTGGCGGAGATGATGTCCATGAACATGCCCACCCCCAGCAGCAGAATGTTCATGGCCAGCAGAAAGACCACCGGCGACTGGATGCTGGACAGCACCGCTTCGGTGATCTGACCGGGGATGCTCTCCAGGGTCAGGTACCGGCCGAAACAGGTGGCGCCGGAGACGATGATCAGCAGCGTGGCCGACGTGACGGCGGAATTGACGGTGATCCGCTTGACATCGGAGAGCTTCATGGATTTGTGGATGAACAGCTCCACGATGAAGGCGTAGACGCAGGCCACCACGGCGGCTTCGTTGGCGGTGAAGGCGCCGGAAAAGATCCCGCCGAAGATGATAACGATGAGCATCAGGGACCAGAACCCCTCCTTTAGCACGGCGAGCACTTCCATGAAGGTGGGGACGGGCATCCGGGTGATCTCGGTCTTTTTCCGGTAGAAAAAATAGGTGTAGACGCAAACGCCGGCCATGATGAGCACGCCGGGCAGGAACCCGGTCAGAAACAACCCCTCCAGGGAGACGTTGGAGATCATGCTGTAGAGGATCATCCCGATGGACGGGGGGATGATGACCCCCAGGTTGGGCGACGTGGTCATCAGGCCCAGGGTGAACTTTTCCTCGTAGCCGTTTTCCAGAAGGGCCGGGATCATGAACCCGCCCAGGGCCACCACGGTGGCCACGGTGGAGCCGGAGATGGCCCCGAAAAGGCCGCAGGCCAGCACGCCGGCCATGCCCAGGCCGCCCGGCAGCCAGCTCACCAGGGCGTTGGCCACCTTGATCAGTTTTTCCACGATGGAGCCGGCGGTCATGATGTTGCCGCAGAGGATGAAAAAGAGGACCACCACCAGGGCGAATTTGTCGAGGCTTCGCAGCAGGGTCTGAACCAGGAGCAGCGTCGGCAGATCGGTGAAAAAGAGGAAGCTCAGAAAAGAGGTGAAGAAAAGGCACATGAAAACCGGGATGTAAGCGGCCATCATCCCCAGAAGCAGGAGCATGACGATGAGGTTGGACATCTCCATTGGCAGGGAGTCTCCTAACGGTTCAGGTTACGCGGGTTGGCGCGACGCCAGATGTTCCATAACATCCGCATGGATCACCTGGAGCGTTCGGATAAACATCATGACGCCCATCAGCGGCAGGGTGGCGTAAAGGTAGACCAGCGGTATCCGCATGATGATGGTTTTCTGGCCGGTCATCACCTGGAGGGCCGCCATTTTCCAGCCGTAATAGACCATCAGGACGGAAAAAATCAGGGTCACTATGAGGCTGAAATAGTTGAGGGGCCGCTTCAGGGAAGGGACCAGTTGGACCAGCGCGTCGATCTTGATCATGGAGCGGTTTTTCACCGCCGCGCTGCACCCGATGAGGGTCGTATAGATGATCACGATCCGGACCAGTTCCTCGGACCAGGCGAGGGTGTGGTTGAAGCCGTACCGGAGGACCACGTTGCCGAAGAGGGCGACGAGGGCCACGATGACGGAGATGAAGAGGGTCCACTCCTCGAAAAAGGTCAGAATCTTGTCGATCACATCGAATGTTTTGCGGATCATGGCGGGATTCCTAGCGGTTTTGGGGATTCTGCCGGAGAGAGAAGGGGCGCAAAGGGGGCTTATTATAGAGAAAGCCCCCTTGCGACCCGCTTTCCGCTGGCGCGGTTTAGGGGGTGTAGCCCATGTATTCCTGGACTTCTTTCAGAAAATTGTCGGATTTATAGCTGTCTCCCGGATAGATCCGGTTGATCTCCTCGGCGTATTCCTTGTGGACGGCGTCGCCCTTCTGGCGCAGCGTGGCCATTTCCGCGTCGGGAAGGGTGTAGAATTCGATGCCGGCCTCCTTGGCCATGGCGATCTGATCGATCTCCTGCTGCTTGGTCTCTTCCCGGATCTGGGCGCAGACGTCGTGCACCACCGCGGTGAAGGTCTTCTGGAGGTCTTCGGGCAGCGAATTGAACCAGGCCTTGTTGAAGATCCAGATAAAGAGCCCCTGGGCGTAGTTGATCCGGGTGTAGTATTTGGCCACCTCGAACTTCTTGGTGATGTTGCAGACCATGGGGGTGTGGTCGAGGCCGTCGATGACGCCCTGTTTCAGGGCCACGGGCACGTCGGGCCAGGGCATGACCACCGCGGTAAGGCCCCACTGCTTGTAGAGGCGCTGGTTGACGGCGGCCTCGGCGATGCGGAACTTGACTTTCTTGGCATCGGCCAGCGATTTGACGGGCGTGGTGGTGGCCCATCCATAGTTGCCGTAGCCGGTGATGTCCAGTCCCATGATCCCCTGGTGGTCCATGGCGTTCATGAAATGGTCGAACAGATAGCCGGAGTTGACGAATTTGTCCAGCTTGTCGAAAGAGTTGACGAGAAAGGGGAGGTTGATCAGGCCGAACCGCGGCCCCAGGTTGGTGGAGGCCACCGACGAGACGGCCATCCCCTGGATGGCGCCCATCTGGAGCTGATTGAGCACCTCCACCTCGCCCCCGAGCATGGAGAAGGGCTTGTAGTCGAGATAAATCTTTCCGTCGGTCCGTTTCCAGAGTTCGTCCCGGATGGCGAAACCGGCGTAAACGCCTTTGATGACGGGGTGGGAGACGTTGGAGACGATGCACTTGTATTCCGCTCCGGATGGGTCGAAACTGGGTTTCCATTTGTCCAGGGAAGGGCCCGCCGCCAGGGCGGGGGCGGCGGCCAGGGCAATGCCGATTATGGCGACGATAAAAACGGTTGACACTTTTGCGGGGGTCATCTGGGATTCCTCCTTTTTGTGATGGGTCCAAATAAATAAATGCCATTCATTAAACGAATAGCCGTATATGGCTATATCGCAGCTGTAATGTCGCTTGTCAAGAGAAAAACATGCGAAGACCCAACGTCAACGGGTCCAGTATCGCTGGGGGTCGAACCGACGGATCATGGACAGTTCTTCGCCGGTGGGCGGCGGCGTGGTCCTCAGGTCGGACCCGATCCGGAGGGTCCATCCGGTGTTTGCCTGCACCGTTTCCGGCGTTGTTCCGGGGTGGACCGAAGCGGGGACCATCTCCCGGGTGTCCGGATCGAACCGGAGTACCCCCAAGGTGGTGATCACGGCCGAAGGGCCGCCCCGGACCAGGCCGGCCCGCTGCCGCCAGTCGCCGCCGTCGCCGTAGCCGGGGGAGGTGATGTAATCGACCCG
>CAYPCE010000370.1:0-3278 GCA_964409085.1 uncultured Desulfobacteraceae bacterium
GCGGCCATTCTGGCCCTTGGATTGACATTTTTGGTCATCGCCGGCGAGCTGGACCTGTCTTTTCCTTCGGTGATGGCCATTTCCGGGCTGACCTTCGCCGAAATTTTTCTCCACACCCATCAGCCGGTCCCGGCATTTGTCGGCGCCGTTGCCGTGGGCGGTCTGGCGGGTTGGATCAACGGCCTTTTGGTCGTGAAGGTGGGGGTTCCGTCCATCATCGCCACCATCGGGACTCAGTTTTTCTGGCGAGGGTTGTCGGCTCTGCTGGCGGACGGACTGGCCCGAAACATCGTTTCGGTGCGGGAAACCCTGTTTCACCATGTCATGGTGGGGCGCATCGGCGGACTGATCCCGGCTCAGGCCCCGTGGTGCCTGGGCATCGCCGTTATCCTGGGTTTGATACTGAACCGCCATGTTTTCGGAGAGAATGTCCTTTTTATCGGGGACGATATCCATACCGCCCGGCTGATGGGAATCAACACCGACCGGACGCGGATTGTTCTTTTTGTGTTCATGGGCATGATCAGCGCCCTGGCGGCCGTGATGGTCTGCCTGGAAATGGCCAACTGGTGGCCCACCCAGGGGGAAGGCTACCTTTTGCTGGTTTTCGCGTCTATTTTTATCGGCGGCACTTCCGTATTCGGCGGAGAAGGCACGATTTTCGGAACGCTCGTCGGCGCCGTTATCATCGGCATCATCGAAGCCGGCATCATCAGCGCGGGCCTTTCCGGCTTCTGGACGCGCCTGGTGCATGGGTTCATCATCGTCGCCTCGGTTTCAGTGTATTCCATCGCATTCAAAACTGGAAGAGGTCGCGCTTAAAGGCGGTTTGGCAACGATTCGATTACCATCGGCAATGACGGGGAAGAAGAACTTGCGGGTTTTTAACAAACAGATCCCAGAAAGGAGAAAAAATGAAACGCGGAACAGGTGAAATCGGGAAAAAGGGTGTTTTTCTGGCGCTTGCGGCACTTTTCATGGTCGCATCGATGGGACCGGCCGCGCCGGCCCGGGGTGAAGACATTCTCGAAAAGATTGAAAAGTCAGGCAAGGTCGCCATGGGATTTCGGGAAGGTTCCGTGCCGTTCGGGTTTATGAATGAAAAAGGGGAATGGGTCGGCTTCGGCCTCGATCTCGGCGCTGAAATTGGCAAGGCATTGAGCGACGAATTCGGCAAGGAGATCGAGTTCGAGAAAAAGCCGATCAATCCCAAGACCCGGATTCCGCTGGTCATCAACGGCGCGGTGGATATCGGCATCGGCTCCACCACCATTACCCTGGCCAGGGAAGAAGTGGTCGATTTCAGCCTCCCTTATTTCCTCACCGGGACCCGGCTTCTGGTTCCCAAAGACAGCGATATCGCCGATTTTGCGGACCTGGCCGGAAAGCGGGTCGGCATGGGCAGCGGTTCCACCGCCAACATCAAAGGCCTCGACAAGGCCATGGAAGCGGGGATGATCAGCCCCCCTTGTGAGAAAATGCTGTTTGAAGAACACAACAAAGGCTTTCTGGCCCTTCAGCAGGGAAAAATTCACGCCTATTTCACGGACGCCAGCATCCTGGCCGGCATGCAGGCCAAGGCCGCGAATCCCATGGACTGGAAAATCGTCGGTCAATACCTGACCTACGAGCCCTACGGAATCATCCTTCCGGAAAATCAGGGCGAATGGCGCGACTTTGTAAACGCCGCCCTCATCAAAATGATTAAAAGCGGCAAATTCGAGGAAATATACGACAAATGGTTCGGTCCTGACGGCGAAGTGCCGTTGCCCATGAGCGCGGAATACAAGACCCTTCTCAAGGCCCTGAGCTACCCGGACTGACGCCGGGACGGTCGCGGGGGTGATTCGCGGGTCCCCGGGCGCGTTCCGGGGGCCTGATCTTTCAGTTTTTAAAACGACGGCTTTCCTTGCGCGCGGACACCGCCGGGGCCGACGATCGGTTCATGGGCTTTCTCAACTATACATTCGACTGGAGCGTCCTCTGGCGTGATCCCTACGGCGGTATGCTGATCAAGGGCGTTTTTACAACCCTTCATCTTTCTTTGCTGGCTTGGATGATCGCCGTTGTCTTAGGCGTCGGGGTCGGCGTTTTCAGGGCGGCGCCGACGCCATGGCTCCGATTCGGGGGCGGACTGTATGTGCAGGTCTTTCGGAATACGCCCTTTCTGGTTCAGCTTTTTTTCTGGTATTTCGCGGCTCCGCTGCTGCTGCCCAAACCGGCCCAAAAATGGCTGTATGACCATGTGACGAATTATGCCTACTGGGCCGGCGTCGTCTCCCTGGGAACCTATACGGCGTCGCGCGTAGCCGAACAGTTCCGCGCCGGCTTAACGGCCATCCCGCGGGATCAGTATCGGGCCGCATACGCCACCGGCCTGACGACATGGCAGGTTTACCGATACGTCATTGCGCCGTATGCATTTCGGATCATCATACCGCCGTTTACCACGGAGTTTTTGACCTGCTTTAAAAACTCGGCCCTCGCCATGACCATCGGCGTCATGGAAATCACCCATACGGCCTATTATATCGACGCTTTCACCTGGCGCGGCCTGGAAACCACCACGGCGGCGAGCCTGACATATTTGAGCATATCCGGGTTCGTCGTTCTGTTGATGTCGGTTGTGGAAAAACGGCTTCATATTCCGGGCATGATCGCAAGGAGGGGGTGAGCCATGGATTTTTCCGTCATCACGAACAATATCGGCTTCATGCTCGGGGGGCTTGCGCTCACCTTCCAACTCGCCCTGTTGACCATGGCCGGCGGTCTGGCCCTCGGCATTATTCTGGCTCTGGGCCGCCTCTCTTCCAACCCCTGGTTCTATTATCCGGCTTCCGCCTATGTTCATTTTTTTCGCGGCCTGCCGCTCATCCTGGTGATTTTCTGGCTCTATTTTCTTTCGCCGGTGATTACGGGAACATCCATGGATGAATTCGCAGCCGCCGTCATTTCCTTTATCTTGTTCGAAGCCGCCTATTTCGCCGAAATCATCCGCGCCGGCATCCAGTCCATTTCAAAGGGCCAGGTTATGGCCGCCCTTGCCGGCGGCCTGACGCCTTTTCAGGCTGCGCGCCATGTGGTTCTTCCCCAGGCCCTTCGCAACATGACGCCGGCCATCGTGACCCAGGCCGTGGTGATTTTTCAGGATACATCCCTGGCCTATGTGATCGGTCTGAGGGAATTTCTCCGCCGGGTGAATCTTGTGGACGCGCGGGAGGCCAGGTCCGTCGAGCTGTATCTGTTTGCCGGACTTGTATATTTCATCATCTGCTCGA
>CAYPCE010000371.1:0-3264 GCA_964409085.1 uncultured Desulfobacteraceae bacterium
CTCGAAATCGCTTTCGATCACGCAGGAGATGAAAAACGGGTCGGACATGCACAAACGGTTGATTTGCAGCGCGGCTTCGTTGGTGATGGGCTGATCATAATATTCCGAATACTTAAAGACCGCATGGAGTCCGTTTTCCGGAGACAGATACGGATTGATAAATTGACGCTTCAACCGCCCGGCTTCCAGATAGGTGTCGATGATGTTGATCAGCCAGCCCACGTAAGACCCAGTGACCAGCATGGGCGCGTATTTGGATTCAGAGAGGTCGTGCCATGTGCCGGGGATTGTTTCATCTCTGGCCGTTTCGCAGGACGGGCGCCGGTAGATGTATTCGCCGGTGTTCTGGAATTCGTCGATGATGACCAGAACGCGCCGATCCAACACAGAAGCCAGCCGGTGCGGGCAAGAGCTGGCAACCTGCCACAAAAGGTCCATGTCTCCTTCTTCCTTGTACTGGGATATGGCGCTCACGTCTGTTTCCAGCAACGGAAGGCGGTTCGATATCGCCCATTCTTTTATCTGCCCGAGAGTAAGCGGCGCTTTCACGGGATAGGCGTCTCTCGTCTCGAAAGCGATGTACTGGGAGGCGAACCGGCAAAAAAACTCGATGGCAAAATTGGGCAGCCATGTTTTTTTCTCGGAAATCTGAACGTAAAACGGGATCACCGGCCCGTTTTCACTCCACAGTCGGTTGAAAATACGTTGAACGATGGCGGTTTTCCCGCTTTTGCGACGGCCCAGGAGGGCCCTGGACTTGGAAAGGCGCCTGGGTATCCGGCCGATCCATCGATCCAACAGGTTGAATTCTTTTTCCCGGCCCACCAGAAGGTCGGGCTCGCCGATGGATTCGGGCAATGGGTATTGCATGTTGAGGTTTCCTTTCAATCTTTTTTTCCGTAGATCATTAACGCAAAGTGTCACAAACCGCTTCCGCGGCGACCCGGGACATGCCCTCATCGGGTCCAATCGGGTCCGTCACAGCGCCAGTCGGATAATCCTCATACCAGTCCCGACACCATTCCCATACATTGCCATGCGGGTCGTACAAGCCCCAGGCGTGCGTCATTCCGCTGTATTCATTTTAGCATGTTAAAGCTGTTCATCATCGCTGCGAGACACCGCGTCCTCGGCATTCGGCGGTCAGGAACCGCGTTTATCACTCCACTTGCGCAGCGCTTGCTCAAGCAACACAGAAAAACCAAGTACTGCGCACAGAAAAAGAAACAAGAGAAACCGGTTGCCATACACGCCCCTGCAAGCGTTAAACACTTCGTGACCCAGGTAATAGTGATAAAAATCGACTTCAAGCAACTGGCCGTGCGCCCAGAAGAGGGCGGCAATGCAAGCAAGAAAGAGGCTTGTCCAGAATAATGTCAGAGATATTTTTTTGCGTGCTAAAACGCGCATCATGGCGAGCGAAATCACCATCAGCGCGAGAATCAGCCCCCAAGCGCACCGGGCGAGAGGGATGGCGAGAAGATCGTATCCGTGTGTCGGCCCTGTAGGCCAGATCATATCGATCCAGATAGGACCACGGATTCCGATCGACGCTGTAACGACAAAGCAAAGACCGAAGCAGATTCTCTGAAATGGCCTTATATTCAACAATGGTTTTTTCTTTCGGCCTTCCGGTGCAATTACATACGCGCCTTTCTTCCAGGCGATCATGTCCGCGGGGATTCCGACCGACAGGCCTATGCCGAAGAATGCCAGAAGCCCTGAAAATTCGGGCCAACCATAGAATTTTTCCAGAAAGATGGCGATGGCCACTCCGATGACGCTGAACACCAGGGCTGAATAGAAAGACGCATAGAGACCAGGGGTGGCTTTGAGCGCTGTTCCGCAGTTTTTGCAGGTGATATTTAACGTATCAGATTGGGACAAGAACCGCCCAACCGTGATAGGCGGTTTTCCGCATTTTGGGCATGGCTTCATATTCCCTGTTTCTCAATTTTACACTGATCTATTATCCGGCCGATCCATTGATCCAGCAGGTTGAATTCTTTTTCCCGGCCCAATAGAAGGTTGGGCTCGCCTGCGCCTTGTCTGCAACGATTTCGGGCTACGCATTTTTCCTGAACTTTTGGCCGGCCTGCCGACCTAAACGTAAAGCAAGCCGGAAGCCATTGTCGCCGCGCCGGCTGCACGGGGGAAACTTGTAGCGGTACGCCGCCCGGCACCACACGGCGTGAGAGGCCCATGAGCCGCCGCGCAAGACTCGAAATCTGCCGTCATCAGGTCCGTTCGGGTCCGTCACGGGTTCGGTCGGATAGTCCCCATACCAATCCTGACACCATTCCCATACATTGCCGTGCATATCGTACAACCCCCAGGCGTTGGGCCTCAAATGCCCCACGGGATGCGTTTTGATGCCTGACTTCTTGTCATGCCAGGCGTAATCGCCGAGCTTCTCCGCATCGGCGCCGAAGCTGTATGCCGTCTCCGATCCCGCCCGGCAAGCATATTCCCACTCCGCCCCCGTTGGAAGCCGGCACTCGCCTTCTCCCTTCTCGTTGAGCTTTTGAATGAATTCCTGCGCGTCAAACCAGCTCACGCATTCCACCGGGCAATCCGAACCGCCGTCCTTGAAACGGGAAGGGTTGCTCCCCATCACCGCCTCCCACTGACCCTGGGTCACCGGCGTTGTTTGCAGATAATATCCCTGCGTCAGTGCTACTTCATGACAAACTTCATCCTCACGGCACGCGTCATCGTCATCCTCGCCTCGCGTCAATTCTTTCACTATCCAATCAATATCGAATTCCACAATTTCCAGTTCCTTCTCTTCCTGCTTGCAACCGGGACTCCCCATCATAAACGTTCCCGGCTCGATCCACACAAACGCCATCCCCAGACTGTTTTCAAACCGGGCGGGCCGCTCCTCTTTTTTCTTCGAGACCGCATCCGCTTGCTTCTCCGTCACCACCACCGGCGGCGCCCGATCCTTCCACAACACCCCCGTCTCCACCACTTCCCATTTGGAAAACATCCGGCCCGCCGCCGGCCCGCTCTCTTTGTCCCTTTGTCCCTCAGTCCCTTTGTCCCTCTCTTTTCCCACCTTCACAAACCACGCCCGCTGCTCGCCCAGTTCCCGCAATTTCCTGTATCGCCGCTCACTTTCCTCAACACCGTCCGCGTCCCAGAACCAGTCCAGGACCCAAAAGACCCGCATCGTCCGGTATTCATCCCGCCATGCCCGCAACTGACCGGCGACCGCGTCGAGGCAGGCCGGGACGTCCGTGATCCCCCGGTCCCGGAAAT
>CAYPCE010000372.1:0-3256 GCA_964409085.1 uncultured Desulfobacteraceae bacterium
AATTGAGGTGAGGAGGATGGAGGGTTACCAATTTAACCTGAATGAAAATCCCTGAAATGTCAAATAAAATCCCGCAAGGAGGCGCCCCATGCCGTTTGTGGAAATGCCGGGGGTGACCGGGAAGGTCTATGTTCCCGAAAAACCGCCGGATGCATCCAAAAAACATGAGTGCAAAGACTGCTTCTCGTGTCAGATGTGCAGCGACGACCGGTGCAACGTATGCCGCGATGAAGGCGAAGCCGCCAACGGGAATCAGAATGGTCGGCGGCGCTGCTGCGATGGTGGGGAGAAGAACGGTTGAAGCGGCTGGCCGGGCCGTGTGATATCAGGACCGCCCTTTTTCGATCTCGCTCAACAGGCGGCTGGCCGACTTGTCGATGAGCCGGATATAATTGACAAGCGTCCGTTTGGGAAAATCATAGGAAAGGGCCAGCCGGGAAAACCGCAGGATCGATTCGAGGCTGTGTTTCAGTACCGACGTGAGGATGGTTTCCGGCCCGGATATCACCTCGATATCTTCGGCTTCCAGCGGTTCGGCATCTTCCTCCCCCGGAGGCCGGAACCCGATTTGATAGAGGTGCCGCTCGATGACGTCGCCGGGGGTCCCATCTTCATCGGCCAGGCGATCCACCATCCATTTGGGCAGGGCCACGGTGATTTTTCTTTTTTTGAGATGATCCGGCAGGCCTTGGGTGATCCGGCCGTATTCGATTTCTTCCTCCAGCTCCCGCCGGTTTTTCTCGCGGGCCTTGGCCGCCTCCTGCTCCTGGAAAGCGAGTTCGTCTTCCAGCGCATGCTTGAGGTGATGGGCCAGCGGCCGCAGAAGACCCAAGGCTTTTTCCTGGGTTTCATCCAGCACCAGGTCTTCGAACTGGTCCAGGTCCTGTTCGATGCGCCGGATGCATTCCTTCAGCTCCTCCGGGTTCATTGACATAATGGAATGGAGCCGGGCCGTTTTATCCTTCCAGAAGCCTTCGGGCATCTGATCCGGGTATTCCAGGTAGTAAAAACACTGTTTGATAAATGCCCTGGCCTGTTTCTGAACCGCGTCGTCCATAGGTCGATTCCCGTCTGTTTTCTTTTGCTTAGGGCTATACTTGAAAAGGATGGCGCTGTCAAACAAAGGGCGCGGATTCAAGAAACAGGGCGTTGATTCGCGGGGAATAATCATTTACAAAATGGTGCCGTTATGGTTATTCCATGGTGGATGGCAGGTTCCGGACCGGAATCTCGGAGACCCGTTTAAAGCCTGTCCGAAAACCGCAGGGGAGATTGAAAGGCGTAAGCTCAGGTGCCGAAAAAAAATGAAAGGATCGCCGTTTTCATGTCGTTTTCCGGCCAGGGGGGTGTGGAACGGATGATGCTTAACCTCTGTGAGGGGCTGATTTTACTGGGAAATCCGGTGGATTTGCTGCTCATCAAAGACCGGAGCCGTCATTTGGAGACGGCTCATCCCGATATCCGCATCATCAAATTGCGGGCCTCCCACGCCCTCAGCGCATTGCCGGAACTGATCTGCTATCTGCGCCGCGTCCGTCCGTCCGCGCTTCTTTCCGCAAAGGACCGGGCCAACCGGATCGCCATCGCCGGAAGACATCTGGCGGGCGTGCCGACCCGGCTGGCGGTCCGGATGGGCACGCATGTTTCGGCGTCTCTGGAAGGGAGACCCGATATTGTCAAGACTCTCTGGCGGTCGATGATCCGGTTTTTTTACGGACGGGCCGATGAGATTGTCGGCAATTCGAGGGGCATCGTTGACGATTTGAGCGCCATTGCCGGTCTTCCAATGGCGCGGATGACGGTGATTCCGAACCCGGTGGTCACGGACCGGATGGCCGCTTTGGCGGCGTGGCCGGTTTCCCATCCGTGGTTCATGGAAGGGGAGCCGCCGGTTATCCTTGGCTCCGGCCGATTGACCCGGCAGAAAGATTTCGCGACGCTGATCCGGGCCTTTGCCCAGGTTCGGCAAGAGCGCCGTTGCCGGTTGGTGGTCCTGGGGGAAGGGCGCGACCGCGCCATGCTGGAAGAACTGGCCGGCGAATTGGGGGTCCAAAAAGATGTGGATCTGCCCGGATTCGTTGACAACCCCTATGCGTTTATGGCAAAAGCGTCACTTTTCGCCCTCTCTTCGATCTGGGAGGGCGCACCCAACGTGCTGGTGGAGGCCCTGGCACTGGGGGTGCCGTCCGTTGCGACGGACTGCCCCAGCGGGCCGGCCGAGATCCTGGCGGGCGGCCGGTACGGCAGGCTCGTTCCGCCGGGAAATGCCGGTGCCATGGCCCGAGCCCTGCTCGAAACGCTGGAAACCCCACCGGAGGCAGGTTTTTTACGGGAGGCCGTGGCAGAGTACGGCATGGCGGTCAGCAGCCGACGATATCGCGACCTGCTGCTGAAACGGCCAGCAACGGAATCAAAATGGAAAGGTTCAGTCCAAAAATCCGCTGATGTTGCTGTCGCCGGCCCATAATTTTCTCTTCGTCCACATCGCCAAGACCGGCGGCACCAGTATACGGGCCGCCTTGAACCGGTATAAATGGCGGGACCCCTACCGGATTCCCATGGCGATCTGCAGCCGGATCAGCGGGCTCACCGGACACCGCATCGCCTGCAAACTGCCCCGGCACGCCAAGGCCATGGCGGCCTATGAAATGCTGCCCAGGGAACTCTACGACAACCTGTTCAAATTCGCCTTTGTCCGCAATCCCTGGGACCTTCAGGTGAGTTCGTTCCATCACATCCGGCGGGAGCGGCCCCATCTGTTGGGCGAGATCGATGATTTCGAGACGTTTCTGCGCTGGAAACTGGACCCGGACCGGCCTTACCAGTTCCACATCGACACGTCTATCGCCCTGCAATCGGATTATCTCATCGACCTGCGGGGAGACATCATCGTCGATTATATCGGGCGATACGAAAATCTCGAAGCGGATTTCGAGACGGCCTGTCAACGGATCGGCATCCGGACGCCGAAACTCCCCCACAAGCGCCGGGCAGCGGACCGGCGGGATTACCGGGCGTACTATACCGACGGGGCCGCGCAACGGATCGCTGATCATTTCCGCGCGGACATCGAGATGTTCGGCTATACCTTCGAGGGCGCGTCCATCGATTTGCCGAAGGCGGGGTAGGGTGCAGCGCATTCTGATCATCCGCCCCAGTGCGGTGGGGGACATTGTCATGGCGTCTCCCATGATCCGGACCCTGCGCCGGGGCTTCCCGGACGCCCGGATCGTCTGGCTGGCGGAACCGGCCATGG
>CAYPCE010000373.1:0-3247 GCA_964409085.1 uncultured Desulfobacteraceae bacterium
TACATCCAGGACACGGCCCACAGCCACGCGGCCACCATGAACCAGATGTGGGTCAAAGAGGACGAATGGATCGATACCCTCCAGTGGCAGGAAGAGGAGGCCCGGGACGAGGTCCCCAACATCCGGATCCCCCTGGACAAGGAGGGCGCCGAGATCATGTACTCAGTGATCGGGCCGGAGCCCAAGTACCGGGCCCAGCTCATCTACCAGGCGGCGGTGATCATGCACGCCGCCGGCATGGACTGGACCATGCCGGCCACGCCGGGCTGGGACAACTCCGACATGGCCATGTACACCGGCGACAACGAGATCATGGGCCGGGTCAAAAAGGCCCATTTCGAAACCGCCATCCGCCTCCGGGCCAAGCGGATCGTCATGGGCGAGTGCGGCCACGCCTTCCGGTCGGTCTACGACGTGGGCAACCGGTGGCTGGGATGGAAGATGCCGCCCATTCCCATCGTCCATGCCATCGAATTTTACGCGGAGTTGCTGGAGGGGAAGAAACTCCGGATTCCGGAGAAATTTCAGACGCCGGTGACCCTCCACGACCCCTGCAACGTGATCCGGGGACGGGGGCTCCACGAAAAGGCCCGGTATGTCGTCAACCAGATCTGCGACACCTTCATCGAAATGACGCCCAACCGGGAGCACAACTATTGCTGCTGTGCCGGCGGCGGGGTCATCAACTGCGGCCCCCCCTATAAGAACACCCGGGTGGACGGCAACCGGGTCAAGGCCGAGCAGCTCTTCGCCGCCAAGGCCCGGGGCGCCAAGACGATCATCGCCCCCTGCCACAACTGCCACGGGGGCTTAGAGGACATCGTGGAGCATTACGGTCTCGGCATGGACATCAAGTTTCTGGCCGATATCATCTACGAGATCATGGAAAAACCGGCATAAGGAGGCGACGACGATGAGACGATACTGTTTTGCCCTGGGGGCCGTGTTCGTGGTATGTTTAATCACGGCGCTCTCCGGATATACCCAGGAGGATGTCCAGTACGTGGCGGACACCGGGTTCTACGAGAAGGTCCGACCGCCGGTGTATTTCCCCCACGAAGAGCACAACGAGCGGGCCGAGATCTGGGACTGCGCGCTTTGCCACCACTATTATGAAGACGGGGAAAAGGTCGAGGACTGGACCAGCGAAGACATGGAGTGCTCGGAATGCCATCTGCCCGCCGATGGCGACCCCATCCCCCTGGCCACCCAGTACCACCTCCGGTGCAAGGGGTGTCATACCCGGGCCAAGGAAGGGCCGGTCATGTGCAGCGAGTGTCATCGGGACCGGTGAGCGGCCTGTGGCGAGTTTCGACTGGCAGGGTAGGGGAAAACCGCTGAACCTCAAGAAAGCGAGGGATGTTATGGCAAAAAAGGTAATGGTGGTCGATGACGACCCGGTCATCGTGAAATATTTGGTCAATGTCTTCCAGGACAACGGATATGAAACCTGCACGGCGGATGACGGGGTGAAGGCCTACGAAACCCTCGAGCAGGAGAAGCCCGATCTCATTACCCTTGATCTGGATATGCCCGAGGAATGGGGGACCCGGTTCTACCGGAAGTTCACCAAGCAAAAAGAGTACAAGGACCTGCCGGTGATCGTGATTTCCGGCCTGTCGGGGCGGCAGCATGCGATCAAAAATGTGGTGGCGGCGTTGTCCAAGCCCTTTGACCCGGACAAGGTCATTGCCCTGGTGCGCAAAACGATCGGGGATCCCTGACCGGTGCCCGAAAAAGAACAGATCCTCCTGGTGGACGACGAGCCGGGCATCCGGACCACCCTGTCCATCTCCCTGATGGACATGGGCTACGATGTCGCGACGGTCGAGAGCGGGGAAAAGGCGCTGGAGATGTTCAACGCCGACGACCCGCCCATCGTCCTCACCGACATCAAGATGCCCGGCATCGACGGCATCGAGCTGCTCCGCAAGCTGAAAGGGCGCAATCCCCACACCGAAGTGATCATGATCACCGGCCACGGGGACATGGAACTGGCCATCGAGTCGTTGAAGAACGAGGCCACCGATTTTATCACCAAGCCCATTCGCGACGACGTGCTGGAGATCGCCCTGAAGCGGGCCAACGACCGGATCGCCATGCGCCGTCGCCTCCAGGAGTACACCGAGAACCTGGAGGAGATGGTCCGGGAGAAATCGGAAAAGCTGGTGGAGGCCGAACGGCTCCTGGCCCTGGACCAGGCGGTGGAGGGGCTGTCCTCGGCCATATGGGGGCTGGCGGGGGAGATCGACGGGGATTTGAAATATTTCAACGAACTCCCCTGCTTCGTCTCCCTCCACAGCCGGGATCTGAAGGTGCTGGCGGTCAATGAACTCTACCGGGATCGGATGGGGGACCGGGTGGGGGCCGACTCCTGGTCGACCTATGCGGGGAAATCGGGTGATCCGCCCCATTGTCCGGTGGGCCGCACCTTCGAAAACGAGCGGGGTCAGCGGCAGGAAGAGACCATCCGGCACAACGGGGATGAAATCCCGGTCATTGTCCACACCGCTCCCATCCGCAACACCGACGGCCGTGTGGAGCTGGTCATCGAGATCGCCGCCGACGTGACCCAGTTCAACCGGCTCCAGGACGAACTCCAGGCGGTTCGCCGGAAATACCGGCTCCTGTTCGACGAGGTCCCCTGCTACATCTCGGTCCAGGACCGGAACCTGAAAGTGACCGAAACGAACCGCCGGTTCAAGGAGGATTTCGGGGAAGGGCAGGGGGAGTACTGTTACAACATCTACAAGGGCCGGACCGACCCCTGCGTCGACTGTCCGGTCATGGATTCCTTTTCGGACGGCCAATCCCACTCCAAAGAGGCGGTGGTCCGGTCCCGGGATGGAGATGAAATCAACGTCCTCATTTGGACGGCGCCGCTCAAAAACGCCGCCGGCGAGATCACCCACGTCATGGAGATGGCCACCAACATCACACAGCTCCACAAGCTCCGGGACCAGCTCTCGGACCTGGGACTCCTCATCGGGTCGATTTCCCACGGCATCAAGGGGATGCTCACGGGGCTCGACGGTGGCGTCTACCTCCTCAACCGGGGGTTCGCCAAGGACGACCGGGAGATGATGGAGGAGGGATGGGACACGGTCAAACTGATGATCGAGCGGATCCGGTCCATGATCCTCGACATCCTCTACTACGCCAAGGAGCGGGACCTCAACTGGGAGCGGGTGGATGTGCTGTCCTTCGTCTCCGACGTGGCGGAGACCTTCGCCCCCAAGATCGGGGA
>CAYPCE010000374.1:0-3228 GCA_964409085.1 uncultured Desulfobacteraceae bacterium
GAGGAAAGGATTCTACCCGTGCTACAAACCAACCCGTTAAGTCAATGACATTGACACCGACCTGACCGCCGAAATTTCGGTGGACATTTACGTGCAAGACGAGGCGAAGTACAGCACGGATTTTGGAACATTCGATACCGAGCAGGAAGCGGGCGTCAACGTCGATTTTGACTTCGAGCCCGACCTGCGGACCAGCATCGACACCGGCGCGTTCGGCGGCGTGAAGGAAGGCGAGATCGTGGCGACCGGCGACTTCAGCGCCAGCATCGAGGCATATTACAATTTCAGCGCCGAAGCGAGCATCGAAAAGGAGAAAGAATTCTTCAAGCGCACCTGGCGGCTCAAATACACCGCCGGGCCGGTACCGGTCTGGCAGGACATCACGTTTACGCTTACGGGGAAAATGACGGCGGAAGCCCAGGCGGCGATATCGGCCAGCGCCTTCGCCGGGCTGAGCACCCACCTGGAATTCGGGGTCCGCTACAACCCGGACACCGAGGAATGGGAACTGGTGAAAGGGGCCGATTTCGACAAACAGCTCACCTTCAACCTGGGCGTGGAAGGCTCTGTCTTCGCGGAACTCCGGCTTATCCCGCAGATCGACGTGACCTTCTACAAGGTCGCCACCGGCTCGTTTTTCCTGGAACCTTACCTCGCGGGCCGGGCCGAGGCGGAATGGATCACCGACGGCGACATGCTGCGGCAGATCGTGATCTCCCAATACCAGATGAACGAACTGCGGGCCTGGGTCGGCATCGAGGGGTTTTTCGCGGCGGACCTGTCGGTCTGGAAGTTCGAACTGTGGCGCCTGGATAAAAAGTCGCTGTTCGATTTTCAGTACGACCTGTTCAATCTGCCGGCGGTCGAACTGGCGGGGGAACCGCCCACCGGCGACGACGCCTCCTATCTGCTGACGGCCACGGTGGAAAACGGCGCGAACAACCCCTTCGACCGGGAATCGGCGTCCTGGAACGCCTACCCGGAAGGGCGGTTTGCGGACATGACGGTGACGGAAGACCCGCTGGACCCGGATAAAGCCACCTTCACGGCCCGTTTCCTGGCCAACCGGGCCGACAGCTACCGGATCTTCTTTTCGGGCAATTCCCGTTTCGGCGCGTTGACGCGCCAGTACGCCGACGTGGAAACCCAGATCGAGGCGGCCGGGCTGCAGGGCGTGCCGTCCATTACGGAACTCGATCCGTCCGACGGGGCGATCACGGTCGCCTGGGAAGCGGACCCTGAAACCGAGGAAGGAGCGGTCTTTACGCTCTACATGGCCGAAGCGCCGGGCGTGACGCCGGACAATTATGAATCGCTGACCGGCGGCGCGGTGTTCGAGGGCGTGGAAAGCCCGTTGGTGCTGACGGACCTGACCAATGGAACGGATTACTACGTTGTCGTGACCGCCACGGATTCCACCGGCGAGAGCGCGCCCAGCGCGGAAAAGAGCGCCGCGCCGGTCCCCGAGGTCGTCCCGGCGGCGCCGACCAACCTGACCGCGGCCGGCGGGGACGGGCAGGCGACCCTTTCCTGGGACCCGGTGGAAGGGGCGGACGCCTACACCGTCTATTATGGCCTGACGCCCGGCGTCTCCGCGGATGCCAACGAGGGCAGCTTTTCGGCAAGTGAGGCGACCTTCCTTCATGAAGGGCTGGCCAACGGCCAGACCTATTATTACGTGGTGGCGGCGGTCAACGGCGCCGGAACGGGACCGGCTTCGGCGGAAGCGTCGGCCACGCCCCAGGCGCCCCTGACGGTCCCCGACGCGCCGGCGAACCTGACGGCCGTTGCCGGCGACGGGTCGGTGTCGCTTTCCTGGGGCGCGGCGGCGACCGCCGAATCCTATAAAGTGTATTTCGCCGGGTCGTCCGGGGTGAGTCCGTCCGCCAACGACGGCGTGTTCGACGCGGCGCAAACGTCTTATACCCATGAAGGGCTGACCAATGGCGAGGCGTATTTTTATGTGGTGACGGCGGTCAACGGGGCCGGGGAAGGACCGGCGTCGGCGGAAGCGTCGGCCACGCCACAAGCGGCGGTTGTGACGCCGGATTCGCCTGCCGGCGTCATGGCCACGGCCGGTGACGGCAAGGCGACGGTGAGCTGGGACCCGGCCGACGGCGCGGCGTCTTACGTGATCTATATGGCCGAGGAATCGGGGGTTGGCAGCGCGAATTATACCGGGCTTTTGGGCGGTCAGCGGATCCCCGATGCAAGCAGCCCGCATGTTGTGGATGGGTTGACCAATGGGACCACCTATTATTTTGTGGTGACGTCCGTGGGGGCGAACGGCGATGAGAGCCATCCGGAATCGGGCGAGGTCAACGCGATCCCGAGAGAAGGGACCGTGGGGGAGACCATCACGGATAATTCGGGTTTGGGGATGACGTTTGTTCGAATTCCGGCCGACACCTTTACCATGGGCAGCCCGCCGGGTGAAGACGGACGGGTTGACGGAAGGGAAGAACAGCACCCGGTGACGCTGTCCCAGGATTTTTACATGATGACCACGGAGGTGACCAACGAGCAGTTCGTAGCGTTTTTGAATGCCGTGGGCCAACGTGGCCCTGCGGACAAACCGTGGTTTGATACCCAGGCGGAGGATTCATACAGCAAAATACTGGGCGAAGTCGGCAATTTCTATGTGGAAGCCGGATATGAAAATCATCCGGTGGTGAATGTTTCCTGGTACGGGGCCGGGGCCATGGCGGACTGGCTGTCCACAAGCGAGGGCAAGAATTACCGTCTGCCGACAGAGGCCGAGTGGGAATTCGCAGTTCGGGCGGGGACGACGACGGCGTTTTACAATGGGGACATTACCGAAACCGGTTGCGGTCTTGACCCGAACCTGGACGCAATCGGCTGGTATTGTGGAAACGCGGACGGCACGACGCACCCCGTGGCCCAAAAGCAGCCGAACGACTGGGGGCTTTTCGATATGTCGGGGAATGTGTGGGAATGGGTTGAAGACGATTACCATTCCAACTATGAAGGGGCTCCGACCGATGGCAGCGCTTGGGTGGATTCCCCCAGGGCCTCCTACCGGGTCATCCGCGGCGGGGGCTGGCGCAACAGCGCGCGGTACTGCCGCTCCGCCTACCGGCCCTACGGCAACCCGACGTACCGGTTCAGCAGCTACGGGTTCCGGCTCGCCCTCTCCCCAGGTCGGTAGGGTCGGCTTGGGCAAGGCAGGCAAACCAGTAGGCGGCGTCTCCGCCATCGACCGCGCAA
>CAYPCE010000375.1:0-1538 GCA_964409085.1 uncultured Desulfobacteraceae bacterium
TTCATGCTGCCGTTCAACATTATGGGCGAACTTTCCCGGACCCTGGCCCTGGCCGTCCGGCTCTTCGGCAACATCATGAGCGGCTCGAAGATCGTCGCCATCCTGCTGGCCGTCATTCCCTTTGTTTTTCCGGTGGTCATGCAGCTCCTCGGCCTGCTCACCGGCATGATCCAGGCCTATATTTTTGCGGTCCTGGCCATGGTTTACATCGCCTCGGCCGCCCGGGCGCGGAAGAAGGCTGTCGCACCGAAGGAAAACAACGCATCATGAACATTTTCATTCATGCATCACATCAAAAAGGAGGCTTTTATGACCAGCATCAGTTTAATCGGCTTGGCGTCCGTGATCACGGCCGGATTGACCATCGCCATCGGGGCCGTGGGGCCGGCCATCGGCGAAGGCCGGGCCGTGGCCAACGCCCTGACGTCCATCGCCCAGCAGCCTGACGAGAAAAACACCATCACGCGCACCCTTTTCGTGGGGCTGGCCATGATCGAATCCACGGCCATCTATTGCTTCGTGGTGTCCATGATTCTGCTCTTCGCCAATCCCTTTTGGGAGTACGTGATATCGGCGGCCGCCAAGGGAGGATGATCCCATGTTGATTGACTGGTTCACCATCGGCGCCCAGATCATCAATTTCCTGATACTTCTCTGGCTGCTCAAGCATTTTCTTTTCGACCGGGTCATGGAAGCCATGGATCGTCGGGAAAAGCGCATTGCCGCACGGTTCAAAGAAGCGGATGACGAAAAGGCGGAGGCGGATGCGGCGCGGCGCGATTACGAAGACAAACAAAAAGAACTGGAAGCGGTTCGCGAGAAGAAGTTGAAAGCGGCCGAACAGGAGGCGGAGGAGCGACGGGAATCCCTGCTGGAAAAGGCTCGCGAGGACGCCCAAGCCCTTGGACGCCGCTGGCGGGAATCGCTTGAAAACGAAAAACGCGCTTTTTATTCTGAATTTCGGGAAACGGCCGTCCGGCGGATGCGGCGGACCGTGGAAAAGATACTGGCGGATATGGCGGACGCGGACCTCGAACAACAAACCGTGAAGACCTTTTTATGCCGCTTCGACGACCTTTCGGAAGAGGCGCTTCCCGGCGGAAACGGCGGTCCGTTGCGGATCAAGACCAGTTTTGACCTGTCCGACGATCAGAAGGAAATGATCGGACAGGCGACGTCGAAGCGC
Source organism: uncultured Desulfobacteraceae bacterium (assembly GCA_964409085.1). GTDB lineage: Bacteria > Desulfobacterota > Desulfobacteria > Desulfobacterales > JAABSP01 > JAABTD01. The sequence goes on from CAYPCE010000375.1 coordinate 1,187, forward strand.
CTGCCGGAAGCCCCGGATATCGAATTCGAAACCGATGCCACCCTGATTTGCGGGATCGAACTCAGGTCCGAAGGCAGAAAAATCGCCTGGAATCTGAAAGATTACGCCGGGGAGCTGGAAACGCGGATCAGGGAAACCATCGAAAGCAGGACCCATGGATCAAAATCAGAATCAGCGTCATGAATTATACGGGGTCATGGAAGACCTCTTCTCGGCCGTGGACCAGGTCCTGGATGAAGAAGCGCCTGAGCCGGCCGTGCGCGATGTCGGAAAAATCGACGCAATCGGGTCCGGCATCGCAACCGTGTCCGGCCTGAAAGGCGTCCGCGCCGAGGAGCTGCTGGTTTTTGAA
>CAYPCE010000375.1:1638-3225 GCA_964409085.1 uncultured Desulfobacteraceae bacterium
GCGCTGGACGCCATCGCCAACCAGAAAGGCAAGGACGTCATCTGCATCTACTGCGGCATCGGAAAGCGAAGCTCGGCCCTGGCCCGGGTCGCGGCCGAACTGGAAGCCCATGACGCCATGGCGTACGCCGTCGTCGTGGCGACCACGGAAGAAGATCCGCCCGGCTTGCAATTCATGGCCCCCTACACGGCCACGGCCATGGGCGAGCATTTCATGGAACAGGGAAAGGACGCGCTCATCATTTACGACGACCTGACCCGTCACGCCCGGGCCTATCGCGAACTCTCGCTGCTGTTGCGGCGGCCGCCGGGGCGGGAAGCCTATCCCGGCGACATTTTTTACATTCACGCCCGGCTGCTGGAACGCTCCACCCGGCTCCACAAGGAACACGGCGGCGGGTCCCTCACGGCCCTGCCCATTATCGAAACCGAAGCCCAGAACATTTCGGCGTACATCCCCACGAATCTGATCTCCATCACCGACGGTCAGATTTACCTGTCGCCGACCCTGTTCCGCAAGGGGGTTCTGCCGGCCGTGGATGTGGGCAAATCCGTCTCCCGCGTCGGGGGAAAGGCCCAGCTTCCCGCCTATCGCCTCGTGGCCGGCGACCTTCGGCTGACCTATTCCCAATTCGAGGAACTGGAATCCTTTTCCCGTTTCGGCGCCCGTCTCGACGAAGAAACCGAAAAGAAGCTCGCCAGGGGACGCCGCATCCGGGAACTATTGAAACAGTATCGGTACGCCCCCCTGACGGCGGCCGAACAGATCGCCGTGCTGACGGCCCTGAACCGGGGCGTATTCGACGCGGTTCCCGTGGACCGGATTCATGCGGCCGAAGAGAATATCCGCCAGGCCGTCGGCCGTCGGCATGAGGATGTCCTGATGGCCGTCGCCGACGGCGAAAAGCCGGACGAGGAGGCCATCGACGCCCTGGTGAAGACCGCCGTCCAGGCCGTCAAACCCCTAAGAGCGGAATACGCCGATGCAGACGCTAACCCATCTGAAGCGTAGAATCGACAGCGTGGAGGACCTTCACACGGTGGTCCGCACCATGAAGTCGCTGGCGGCCGTGAACATCCGTCAATACGAAAACGCGGCGGAAGCCCTGTCCGGATACGCCGAGGCCATCGACATGGCTCTGGGCGTCGCCCTTCGGCGGAACCCGGAATCGCGGATTCACCTCAGACGATCCGCCCGAAAACGGATCGGCGCCGTGGTGTTCGGCTCGGACCAGGGCATGTGCGGCCCCCTAAACGAACGCGTGGTTTCTCACGCGCTGGAAACCCTCGAACCGAAAATGGAGAAAGACGAGGCCGATCCACCGTTGATATGTGCGGGCGACCGGGCTTCGGGTCTTCTGGCGGACGCCGGTCTGACGCCCGGCGAAGCCATGGGACTGCCCGGCGCGCTCTCGGCCGTCACGGCCCATGTGGGGGATATGCTGCTGATCATCGAGAAATGGCGCGAGGAAAAAGGGGTGGATCACGTCGTCCTGTTTCACGCGCGGCAGGAATCCCGGGCGGCATATACGCCCCGGACGGTCCATCTCCTGCCGCTGGACGCGCAATGGCTCGAAGCGCGCCGTCA
>CAYPCE010000376.1:0-3225 GCA_964409085.1 uncultured Desulfobacteraceae bacterium
CCTTGACGCCCCGGTCGTGGCCGTCCTGGCCCATCTTGGCCATGAGGATCCGGGGCCGCCGGCCCTCTTTCTCCATGAACGTCTCGGTCCGCTTCCGAATGGAGGCGATGATCTCGCTGTCTTCGTACTCGGATGCGTAGACGCCGGAGATGCACTGGGTGGTGGCCACGAACCGGCCGAAGACCTTTTCCATGGCGTCGGAAACCTCTCCCACCGTGGCCCGGGCGCGAACGGCCTCGATGCAGGCGGCCAGGAGGTTGTCTTTGCCTTCCGCCGCTTTGGTGACGGCGTCCAGGGCCTGACGGGTCTTGGCCTCGTCGCGCTTTTCCCGGATCTCTTTGAGCATGTTGACCTGTTCGTCCCGTACCGCCTCGGGCACCTCCAGGACCTCGAGATCCAGGTCTTCGTCCTTGAGCTGGTATTTGTTGACGCCGACGATGACCTCGCGGCCCTGGTCGATCTTGGCCTGACGGCGGGCGGCGGATTCCTCGATCCGCATCTTGGGCATGCCCGATTCGATGGCCTTGGCCATGCCGCCCAGTTCCTCCACCTCGCCGATGATCCGTTCGGCTTCCCGGACGATGCCGTTGGTCAGGGCCTCAATATAGTAGGAGCCGCCCAGGGGATCCACCACCTTGGTGATGTGGGTCTCTTCCTGGAGGATGAGCTGGGTGTTCCGGGAGATCCGGGCGGAAAAATCCGTGGGCAGGCCGATGGCCTCGTCGAAGGAGTTGGTGTGGAGGGACTGGGTGCCGCCCAGTACCGCCGCCAGGGCTTCCAGGGTGGTCCGGATGATGTTGTTGTAGGGGTCCTGGGCGGTCAGGGACCATCCCGAGGTCTGCACATGGGTCCGGAGCATGGAGGACTTGGGGTTGGTGGGGTTGAACTGGCTCATGAGTTTGTGCCACAGGAACCGGGCGGCCCGGAGCATGGCGATCTCCATGAAGAAGTTCATGCCAACGCCGAAGAAAAACGACAACCGCGGCGCAAACTTGTCGATGTCGAGGCCGGCCTTCAGTGCCGCCTTGACGTATTCGACCCCGTCGGCCAGGGTGAAGGCGGTCTGGAGCACTGAATCGGCACCGGCTTCCATCATATGGTAGCCGGAGATGGAGATGGTGTTGAACTTGGGCATGTTCTCGGAGCAGTACCCGATGATGTCGGAGACGATCCGCATGGAGGGCTCCGGCGGGTAGATGTAGGTGTTCCGGGTCAGGTACTCCTTGAGGATGTCGTTCTGGATGGTGCCGGTGAGCTGCTCCTGCTTGACGCCCTGCTCCTCGGCGGCCACGATGTAGCCCGCCAGGATGGGCAGCACCGCGCCGTTCATGGTCATGGAGACGGACATCTTGTCCAGGGGGATCTGATCGAAGAGGATCTTCATGTCCTCCACGGAATCGACGGCCACACCCGCCTTGCCCACATCTCCCGACACCCGGGGATGGTCGGAATCATAGCCCCGGTGGGTGGCCAGGTCGAAGGCCACGGACAACCCCTTCTGTCCCGCGGCCAGGTTCCGGCGGTAGAATGCGTTGGACTCCTTGGCCGTGGAGAAACCGGCATACTGCCGGATGGTCCAGGGACGGCCGGCGTACATGGTGGCCATGGGGCCCCGGACATAGGGCGCCATGCCCGGCAGGGTGTTGGCCGTTTCCAGTTCTTTGATGTCCTCGTAGGTGTAGAGGGGCTCTATCTGAATGCCCTCGGGGGAATCCCATTTGAGCGTGTCGGGGCTCTTCCCTTTCATCTGCTTGGTGGCAAGCTCTTCCCATTCCTTATATTTCGGATGTTCCGCCATGGATTGTGCTCCTTGCTGTTCTATCGAAGTTTCAGTAGTAGGGGCGAAAAATCTTTCGCCCCTACGGTTATCCGGTCAATATAGGCGTTTCTTCTAGTCGCGCTGACACAACTCCACCAAGACCCCGTTGGTGGCCTTGGGATGCAGAAAGGCGATCTTGGCGCCACCAGCGCCGATCCGGGGCGTTTCGTCGATGAGCTTGATGCCTTTCTCTTTCAGTTCGGCCAGGGCCTCGTCGATGTTCTCCACCCGGAACGCCACGTGCTGGAATCCGGCGCCCTTCTTCTCGATGAATTTGGCCACAGGGCCGTCGGGGGCCGTGGACTCCAGCAGTTCCACTTCGCTCTCCCCGACCGGGAAAAAGGCCGTGGTCACCTTCTGTTCGGCTACGGTTTCTGCGCCCTCGAACTTCAGGCCCAGCACGTCGGACCAGAAATTCTTGCCCTCGTCGATGCTGTTGACGGCGATGCCCAGGTGGTCGATTTTGAGTACTTTCATGATCTGTTCCTCCTTATGTAAGATGGTTTTTGATCTGTTGATCCAGTCAAGAACAAATGTTCAGTTATCGGGATTGGAAATCGCCCGCCACACCATTTCAAAGAGCACGTTGGCCTGACCGGACAGGCTTTCCCGGCATCCCCTGGAAATCCACATGAAAAAGGAGCGCTGGACCATGCCCAGTATGAAATCCATCAGAACGCCGGCCCGGACGTTCGGATTGAGGATGCCCTGGGCCTGCCCCTGGCGCAGGGCGTCCAGAAACAGGTTGATCATTTTGGGCTGGCGGAAGGTCTCGTCGGCCATCCAGGTCTTCATGGGCAGGGTCATAAAAAGGATGCGGCCAAGGCCGGGGTTGCGTTCGTAATAATCGAGCTGCAGCCAGAATACTTTCCGCAGCTTTTCCTTCAGATCCTCGATCCCCTGCAGATGATCGGTGATCCGCTCCGTCAGCTTGCCCAGCCAGATATCGACAAAGGCGAACAGGAGCCCTTCCTTGCTCCCGTAGTAGCTGTAGATGGTCGAAAAGCTGACCCCCGCCTGCTTGGCCACAGCCCGGATATTGGCCTTGTGGAAATCGGAATCCGAAAAGATCTCCAGCACAGCCGCCTCCAGCCGCCGATGGGCCTCGGGGCTCAGCTTGTTATGAACATTGTTACGCCGAATCGGTTCCGCCAATGTGATCGATGGTGTCGAGATATTTAGATCTCTTCTATTTTTAAAAGTTTAAAAGATGCGGCCCAAAAGCAGGATATCGTCTCATTCATTTGGATCGAAATCCGGTTTCGGACTCAATATTTCTTTAAGCTGTTATATTTTAATGTAAAAAAACAAAAACCATTCTCTCTCGTTTCTATATCCAGAACAATGTTACTAATAAAATGTCGGACGGATGTCAAGAATAAACTCGCGGCGCCGCTGACATGACC
>CAYPCE010000377.1:0-3195 GCA_964409085.1 uncultured Desulfobacteraceae bacterium
GCCGGATTCTCATGGGTGATCTTCATCTTTCCCCCTTATTTGAATCTTCTTGTCTTCCTTAGCCTAATTCACATGCACAAACTCAACACCAGAAACCCCGCCCCATAGGCCGCCGCCATCATGACGCTCTCCAAGCCGATGTTCGCCGGGCCGGCGCGCTGCCGGAAAATAAGTCCCAACAGGAGAAATAGATTCAAAAGGATCGCCAGGCCGGTGAGAAACGCTTCCCGCCGGCCCACGCCGGCGGCGTGGTAGAGGGAGCCGTGCAGGTACGCCGCGTCCGCGGCGCAGACGAAGAGCACGTCGAAGAAATTGCCGCCGATGATGTCGCCGACGGCCAGGGTGAGGGCGCCCCGCCGGACGGCGGCCACGGTGGTTACCAGTTCCGGCAGCGAGGTGGCGACGCCGGAAAGAAGGCCCCCGGCCACGGTTTCGCTCATGCCCGTGGCGTCGGCGATGTTCCCGGTGGTCCGGGCCACCACGGCCCCGGCGGCCATCAGGACGGCGGCATTGGCGCCAAACGACAGGAGCAGCTTGCCCAGGTGTTCCCGCTGGTGCCGGGCCTCGGGCACGTCGGCCACGGTGAGGGGCGTCGACAGGGGTTTCCACATGGGCTTCAGAGAGCCCCGATAGGCGATCCAGAAGCCGAACCCGGCGGCGAACAAAAGGATCGGCGTAATGGGATGGATATGACCGATGACGACGTCCGGACCGGTGAGCCCGAGGAGCGCCAGCGTCAACAGGATGAGGAGGATCACCGTTTGCATCATATTGGTGGCCGAGGCGGCGGCGTGCTCCAGATTGGCCCGCCTGTGGGCCACGTCGGCCACGGCGAGAAAACAGGTCTGGATGGCGATGCCGCCCACGGCGTTGCTGATGGCCAGGGCGGGATGGCCGTCCAGGGCCGCCGCCACCGAGGCCGCCAGCCCCGGCAGGGCGGTGATGAACCCCAAAAAGACGGCGCCGGTGATCGCCTCTCCCAGGCCCGTGCGGTCGGCCAGCCGGTCGGCCAGCGCCGACAGCTTGGTTCCGGCCAGCGCAATGACCGCCGCCGCGATCAGAAAGACCAGGACGACGCCCCAAAGGGGTCCCGGCGTCAAATGAAGGACGCCGGCGATCCGGTCAACAAATGGCATCATTATCCTTATTCATTGGGCCCCATGCATAAAGCCGCCCGGAAGTTTCCGGCCGGCTTGAGTTGAGCGTTTCCGTTCAAAGCAATGGGATGTTACGGAGACCCGAGTTTGGGAAACCTCGGATGATACGGTTCCTTTTCTTTCTCCGTCATCTCCCGCATCGGTTTGTCACAGCATTTCAGTGCCTCCCGCGTGCCGGGCGCCAGCAAAAAAACGGCCTTTTTGCAACCGTCGCATGTGTGAACCACATCTTGCTCTGTCATTTGTCCATGCCTGCTTTTCTTTGATATTTATTCCACCATATTTTTGCCAGAGAGCACTAAGCCGGCCCGTCAAGGGCGGCCCGAAGGGGCAGCGTCCCCTGGGCCGGGTGCGCCGTGTCCCTGTGGCTGTTGCCGATCAATGCATCATTGCCGTTGTTGTTGTTTCCTTTTCCGTCGTTTGAATCGGACGAAGAACACCCCGACGATAATAGTGCCAACGCCAACGCCGTTACCAGCAGGACGCCTGTCAGCGCTTGTGCATATGCCGCCTCGTTTTTCGCCTCAAAAGACCGACTGGACTATCTCCCGGGCCTCGGTTTGAATTCTTTTCAGATGATCCGCCCCGTTGAAGCTCTCGGTATAGATTTTGTAGATTTCCTCGGTACCGGAGGGGCGGGCCGCGAACCAACTGTTTTCGGTCAAGACCTTGAGGCCGCCGATGGGGGAGTCGTTGCCAGGGGCCCGGGTCAGTTTGGCCACGATCTTCTCACCGGCTAAGGTTTCGGCCTTGACCTTGTCCGGCGTCAGCCCTTTGAGGGCGGCTTTCTGGCCGGGGGTGGCCGGGGCGTCGAGGCGCTCGTAGACTGGTGATCCGAACCGGTCGGTCAGATTTTTATAAAGTATGCCGGGATCGTCGCCGGTCCGGGCCGTGATCTCCGCGGCCAACAGGTTCAGGATGATGCCGTCTTTGTCCGTCGTCCAGACCGTTCCGTCCTTGCGCAGGAAGGAGGCCCCGGCGCTCTCTTCGCCGCCGAAGCCGTAGGACCCGTCCAGCAGGCCGTCCACGAACCATTTGAAGCCCACCGGGACTTCGGCCAGTTTCCGGTCCAGATGGTCCGCGACCCGGTCGATCATGGAGGAGCTGACCAGGGTCTTGCCCACGGCGGCGGACGCCGGCCAATCCGGCCGGTTCTGGAAGAGATACCAGATGGCGACGGACAGGTAATGGTTGGGGTTCATGAGGCCGACGCTGGGGGTTACGATGCCGTGGCGATCCACGTCCGCGTCGTTGCCGAAGGCGATGTCGTAATGGTCCTTGAGGTCTATCAAGCTGGCCATGGCGCAGGGCGATGAGCAGTCCATCCGGATTTTCCCGTCTTTGTCCACGGTCATGAAGGAGAAGGTCGGATCGACCACCGGGTTGACCAGGTCGAGGTCGAGCCCGTATCTTTCGGCAATGGGTTCCCAAAAGGCCACGGCAGCCCCGCCCATGGGGTCCACGCCGATCTTGAGCCCGGCGTCCCGGACGGCCGCCATATCGACGACATGTTCCAGGTCCGCCACATAAGGGCCGATGTAATCGGTCTCCCGCGTGGTCTCCGCCTTGATCGCCCGTTCGTATGGGATCCGTTTGACGGCCCGGCAGTCGTCTTCCAGGATGGCGTTGGCCCGGTCCTCGATCCATTTCGTGGCGTCGCCGCCGGCCGGGCCGCCGTGGGGCGGATTGTATTTGAAGCCGCCGTCGTCCGGCGGGTTGTGGGAGGGGGTAATGACGATGCCGTCGGCCAGCGCTTCTTTTCGGCCCCGGTTGTAGGTGAGGATGGCGTGGGACAGCACCGGCGTGGGCGTGTACCCCATCCCCGACTGGATCACCGTTTGGACCCCGTTGCCCGCCAGCACCTCCAGGGCCGTGGCCAGGCTGGGTTCGGACAGCCCGTGGGTGTCCATTCCCATGAAAAGCGGACCGCTGATGCCGTTCTTCGCCCGGTACTCGCAGATGGCCTGGGTGGTGGCCAGGATATGGGGTTCGTTGAAGCTGTTTTTAAACGACGATCCCCGGTGGCCCGAGGTGCCGA
>CAYPCE010000378.1:0-3174 GCA_964409085.1 uncultured Desulfobacteraceae bacterium
GACGGTGACCACCGGCGGATACTACACCCTGCCGGAACTTTCCGTAAACGGGGCCATGTTCGTGGGCGGATGCGCCGGCATGCAGAACACGCCGGGCCTCAAGGGGATTCATCTGGCCATGAAGAGCGGGATGCTGGCCGCCGACGCGGCCCTGACGGCCGTGGAGGCCGACCGGTTCGACAAGGAGACCCTGTCGGCCTACCCCCGGGGGCTTTCCGCCAGCTGGGCCGTCGACGAACTCCACGAGGGCCGGAACTTCGCCCAGGCCTTGGGAAGAAAGAGCCCCGCCAAATGGTTCCATTTGGGGGCCCAGTATATCACACGGGGAAGGGGATTGCTGGATCCCATGCCCATGAAACCGGATGCCGAGACCCTCAACCGGGCGGGTGCCGCTGAACCGGAAAAGCCCGGCAAAGACAGGTACGACGGGACGTTGTATGTGGACAAACTCACCGGCATATATCTCTCCAAGACACAGCACCGGGAAGATCAGCCGTCTCACCTGATTGTCCACGACACGCAATTGTGCGTCACCCAGTGCTGGGAGACCTACGGAAGCCCCTGCACCCGGTTCTGTCCGGGCCAGGTCTACGAAATGGAGACGGACGAAACGACCGGGGAGCGGAAACTGAAACTCAACCCGTCCAACTGCCTCCACTGCAAGACCTGCGACATCAAAGACCCCTATGGCAACATCACCTGGATTTGCCCGGAAGGGGGAGACGGGCCGAATTACACCGTCGTGTGACCCGCTGTTCGATTCCCGGCAAATCAGTGAGGAGCGGCGTCCGGCCTGCCGCCTTCAGGCGCGATGCCGCACCGGTTGTGCCGCCGTCTGAAGGCGCCCTTCGACGCCCGCCGGACCGCTAGTCATCGAAAAGGGCATAATCCGGATAATATTTTTTGGCGCAGTCCTGGCAGATGCTGTGGCTGAATTCGGCTTCGGAATGGTCCCGGATGTAGCTTTCGATCTGGTTCCAGTAGCCGTTGTCGTCCCGGATTTTTTTGCAGTGGGCGCAGATGGGCAGCATGCCCCTGAGAATTTTGACCTGGTCCAGGGCATCCTTGAGTTGGGACATCAGCCGATGGCGTTCAATGGCGTACCGCAGCGTTCGGACGATGGCGGTGGTGGACGGCTCGCCTTTGAAAAGGTAATCCTGGGCCCCTTCTTTCACGGCGTTCAACGCCGACGCGTCGTCCTTTGACCCCGTCATGATGACCACCGGTATGGCGGGACAGGCCTGGTGAAAACCGCGGAACGTATCGAGACCGACACTGTCCGGAAGCGACAAGTCGATGATGGCGACATCGGTGGGATGGGTCGCCGCGAACCGCGTCGCGTTTTCGAGCCGTTCTTCGTGATGCACTCTGAACGTCGCTTCCTCCGAGGATGTCAGAATGTCTTCGATCAGAAAAAAATCGTCCGGATTGTCTTCCACTATGAGGACGCTGAACGTGTCCATCGGTCTTTTCCTCTTCTCGTCTGAATTGTCACGCGATGCCATATCCGTCACGACGCCGGAAGGTCTGAACGATGCTTCGGCAGGGTGAAATAGAACGCGCAGCCCCGGCCCGGTTCGGATTCGACCCAAATCGTTCCGCCGTGTCGTTCCACGATTTTTTTTGCACAGCGCCAACCCGATCCCCGTGCCGGGAAATTCCTTTCGGGTGTGGAGCCGCTGGAACACGAGAAAGATCCGGTCATGAAATTTGGGATCGATGCCGATGCCGTTGTCCGTCACATGGATCCGGTACCCGTCATCGGTTTCATCGGAGCCGATTTCCACGACCGGGGTCTGATGGCCCGTATACTTTATGGCGTTTTGGATCAGGTTTTGCAAGAGGCTTTCCATCTGATGGGCGTCCACCCTCGCATTCGGCAGCCTGCCGCAAGTGACGGCGGCGTTTTCCTGTTGAATCTGTGACGCGAGCCCTTCGATGGTTTGTGCCAGGACCCGGTTGAGATCCGTATCCGCCAGCGGTTTCCCCGCGGTGTTGACCCGGACAGTTTCAGCATGTCCTGAATGAGGGCCTGCATCCGGTGCGACGCGTTCACCGACCTTTCGATATATTGGTGGCCCTTCGCATCGAGTCGATCGCCATATTTCGTCTGGAGAAGCTGCAAAAAACCGGCGATCGCCCTCAGCGGCTCCTGGAGGTCGTGGGATGCGACATAGGCGAATTGCTGCAACTCGCGGTTCGAGCGCTCCAGTTCCGACAGCATTTTCCGCAATTCGTCTTCCTGCTGTTTCCGTTTTGAAATATCCCGGATCACGCTCACGATCCCCAGGGTGTTGCCCGCGTCATCCTTGAGCAATGAGACGGCATGTTCCGTGGGAAAAATGTCCCCGTTTTTCCGCTTGGCCCTGAATTCAAACTCCGCCGCGACGCCCCGGTCGAAAGCGGCTTCTATCCGCTCGCCGAATTCCATATAATGCGCATGATCGACGTGAAAAACACCCGTCGATTTGTCGGACAGCTCTTCCGCGGTGTAGCCAAACATTTTCTCTGCGGCCCGGTTCACATTGAGCAGCTCCCGTTCGGGGGAAACCACCAGAACGGCCTCTTTGAGCGCATTAAAGATGTTTCGCATCCAAATCTCGGATTCCTTCAGCGCCGCTTCCATTTTCAGGCGCTCCGTGCAATCCCTGCCCGCGGCGAACATGACGCCCTTATCGGCGATTGCGTGAGATGTCCATTCCAGCCATTTGACGGAGCCATCCCTGCAGATGTATCTGTTCTTGAACCGGTGGATGGTTTCCCCTCTCCTGATTTTGTCCTGGATCACACCGGCCGTGCCTTCCCTGTCCTCCGGATGGACGAATTCCATATACGGTCTGGCCAGCAATTCCTCCATGCCGTACCCGAGAATATCGCAGGCGGCCGGGTTGATGAGCTGAAAATACCCATCGAAACCGGCGATGCAAAAAATGTCGGATACAAGGTTGAAGAAGGTTTCAAATTGTTCCCGGACGCTTTTCAATTCGGTCAGATCGACCAACGTGGCCAGAAGCTGTCCATTGAATGCCGTGCCGGAAATCGCCACGTCCCGGACCCAGCCGTCTTTGCAGGTCATCCGGTACGCAATGGTCTCGATGGAAGCGCCCGTTTCTTCGGCCTGTTCCGGGTAGGAGCACCGGTTGCCCGGCGCTCCCCCCACAGACCCGTACGTGA
>CAYPCE010000379.1:0-1142 GCA_964409085.1 uncultured Desulfobacteraceae bacterium
GCCACGGTGCGGGCCATCGACGCGCTGGTGGCCATGACCGGCAACGTCGGCAAGGTGGGCGGCGGGGCCCGGTACGGGCATCTGCAAACCTGGGGATTCAACTACCACGCCATGATCCAGCAGCCGCCGGAGGGGGCCAAGGGGTATCTCGGCCCGGCCGCCAAGGGCGAGTTCGATTTTACGGAAAGCCAAGAGGGCCCCTCCTATTCCAACCGGACCCTCAACATCAACAAAACGGCCCGGGAGCTGCTGGCGGCCGATGATCCGCCGGTGCGGGTGCTCTGGGTGTCGTGCAAGAACCCCCTCAGCCAGGATTTCGACCGCAACAAGCTGGTGGAGGCCTTCAAGAAGATGGAGATGGTGGTGGTGGTCGATCAGTTCTTCAACCAGACGGTGGAGCTGGCCGACATCGTCCTGCCGGTGACGACCCTCTTCGAAGAGTGGACGGTCGACGTCGGCTACTGGCACTACTGGATGTCCATCAACGAGCAGTCCGTGAAACCGCTGCACGAATCCAAGTCCAACATCGAAATCGCCGCGGCGCTCTCCAAAAAAATGAACGCCCTCAAGCCCGGTTCCTGCACCTTCCCCACGGAGATCGACACCCGGGAATGGGTCGCCAAGGAGTTCAACAAAGGCATTTACGACCTCTTCGGCCTCGATTCCTGGGAGGATCTGAAAGAGGGGATGCGCAAAGCCAAGATGGGATCATCGGCCTCCTGGGCCGACGGCAAGTTCGGCACCCCGTCGGGCAAATACGAGTTCAAATCGGACCTGTGCGCGGAGCACGGCTTCAACGCCCTGCCCAAATACGTGGAGAGCCGCAAGCCCTACGACAAGCTGCGGGTGCTGACCCCCCACACGAAATTCGGGATCCATTCCCAGTTCGTGAACCTCGACTGGATGGAGGATTTCAACGAGGAGCCCTTCGTCTACATCAATCCTAAAACCGCCCGCTCGCGCAACATCGCGGACGGGGACTGGGTCAAGGTGACCAACCGGACCGGTCATGTAACCCTGGCGGCCAAGCTCACGGACAATGTGCCGGCCGACGCCATCATGATGTACGAGGCTTGGTTCAACAATAACGACTACAACTGCCAAAACCTGGTGGACGACACCTCGGCGGACATGGGGGCCTA
>CAYPCE010000379.1:1242-3171 GCA_964409085.1 uncultured Desulfobacteraceae bacterium
CCGGCCCTGAATCCGTCGGTGCGGTTCCGTTTACCCAAACAACCCCTGGTGGTGAGGAGGGAAGGCATATGAGCAGCTATGAAACCCCGTTGGTTCTGTTTACCGTTTTCAGCCAACTCTCGGTGGGGATGGTGGCCGTCAGCGCCGTGCGCTCCTTTGCCGGGCCGGGGCCCCAGGCCCAGCCCAAAAAAATCCGCTCCGAGTGGCTGGTGGCCGGCGTCGTCCTGCTGATCGGCTTGATCGCTTCAGTCTTCCATCTGGGCCATCCCACCGGCATGACCCGGGCCATCGTGCATCTGGGATCGGCCTGGCTGAGCCGCGAGGCTCTGACCACCGGCATATTTCTGGGCCTGGTCGCGCTGGGGGTCGTCCTGATGCGCGACAAGACCTACCGCGGCCTGATCGTGGTGACGGCGCTGGTGGGCCTGCTGGCCCTCTTTTCCATGGGGATGACCTATTCGCCGCCCAGCTTCCCCGCCATCAACAACGTGCTCCCCTTTGTCTTCTTTCTGCTCACCGCCGCCCTGCTGGGCTCCAGCATCGGCGTGTTGTTCGCGCCGGATGCCAAAAAGCCCTTCGTCACCCGCATCCTGACGGTGAGCCTCATCGTGGCACTGGTGGTCTATCTCATCGTGCCCTGCATCTGGCTTTCCGGCGGTGAGATCATGCGGCAGACCGGCCAGTCCTGGATCGCATCCCCTCTGTACTGGGGCCGCATCCTCATCGGACTGGCCCTGCCCCTGGCCGTGATCGGAGCGATGAAAAAGGCGCCGGGATGGCTCTGGGTAGCGGTTCTCGCCGGCGAACTGATGGGACGGGCCGTCTTTTTCGCCAACACCGTCCATACGGCGGCGAACATGGGGGGCGTCTATTAACCGAACCATCCGGATAGGGTGGGCATGGCTGCTGTCCGCGGCCCTTCTGGCCGGAACGGCTTGGGCCGCGGACCCGGCGGCCAAAACCTGCCCCTTGAGCGCGAAGCGCTATAAAGCCACACCGACCCAGACCCAACTGAGCGCGGGGGTGGACGAAATGGTGGCGCTGCCATTCTCACTGGACCCGCCCAAGCCGCCGCCGGGATTTTTCGTCACGGTCAACATGACCGCCTTGGACGCGCCCCCGGCCGCCCAAACCCATCCGCCGGACATCCTGACCGGTTTTCCGGAAACCACCGCCGTGTTCCACGCACCGGGCGATTATCGCTATGCGGTGACGGTCTCCCTTATCGCCAAATCGAGTTGCGGCGGCGCGAAGGCGGATACGATTTTTAAGGGGGAGGTTCGCGTCGATGTGAAACCGCAGCGTTGACACGCCCGACGACAGCGCCGGTTCGAATCTCCCCACAACCCACCCATTGAACCGTCCCCGGAGCTTCTCGGGTCGACGCATCATTCCATCCTTCCCAAAAAAATCCCAGCCATCCTTAAATCCCGGCCATCCAGGTTCAGACAACGATGCCCCCGGTCGTCTTCGCCGGAATCAGTGAAAAAGACGGATTTCTCAAGCAGGAGCTTGAAAAATTCAGATATGTCCTGTATGGTGCCCGAGGTAATGATGATAAAGAGAGGGACCCCTCATGCCCGGTTTGTTTCCCGAAGGACTGACAGACAAAGAATTCTCCCTGCTGACGGCCTGCTCAAACGAGGCGGCCGGTCTGACGCCCCAGGTCCTTCTAAAACAGGCGTTCGGCCATCTCGACAAGGTCCGTCAGGCTCACGACCGGAACGCCTTTGTCAACCGCCGGCTCGCCGAAGCGATGGTGGCGGTTTTCAAGACCGTCGTCGGCCGGTGGGATGAACTCCCCGACCCCGCCAAGCCCTGGCTCAAGGGGATGATCGGGTATTTCGCCCTCTCCACGGACCTGGAAAGCGACCTGACCTCGCCCATCGGGTTTGACGACGATGTGGCCATCATGAACGCCTGCCTGCG
>CAYPCE010000380.1:0-3158 GCA_964409085.1 uncultured Desulfobacteraceae bacterium
CCAAAAAGATCCAGGAGGGTCAGGCGGAAAAGTTCGGGTTCCTGATCGACGAAGCCAGGTGGTACGGCCGGAAGAACCCGGAGAAAGCCTTGGAATTGGTCCGGCGCGCCCTTCGGCTGGTTCCCGACGATCCCGATGCGCTGAACCTGTTGGGGTATTTGGGGGACCAGCTCAACAATACGGGGGCGGAATTCCAGGCTCTGTCGCGGTTGGACGAACTGACGGATCTGCAGGCGGACCGTTTGGGCCGCTACAGCCAATTGCTGCTCGAACGGAAACGCTACCCGGAAGCCATCGCCGCGGCCGACCGGGCCATCGAAAAGGCCCAAGAATTGCCCGCCCGAGAGAGAAAGCAGATTCTCGATATTATGGAGGCCGTAAAGGGTTCCGCCCACTTCCGGATGAGATGGATGTCCCCACCCGCATCCGCCGCATCAAAGAAAACCCCGGAGGCCCGATCCGCCAAAACCGAACCGCCTGCGGCATCGCCGGAACCGGCGGCGCCGCCGGCCGCTGAAACCGCTCCGGCCCAGCCGCCCCGCCAGGAGGTCCACATCCCCGTGTCGGTCGACATCGACACGAGTGGGCTGGAGAAAACTTTTTCTAAAGGGGTCCAGACCACCGAAGACCGGTACCGGCTGGCCCTGGAGGCGTATGGGGTCCGGCTCAACGAAACCTTCGACCGGCTGATCTGCCTCAGCGGGCTCCAGGACGTCCAATCCCTCTGGTACCAGGAAGAGACGGCACGCAAGGTCTTGAAGCGGTTCCGGGGCCGGGCCCTGCTGGCCGACGAGGTGGGCCTGGGCAAAACCATCGAGGCCCTGCTGGTCTTTTCGGAATATTACCACCGCGGCATGATCGAAAACGGCCTGATCCTCACCCCCACGCCCCTGGTCAGCCAGTGGCGCCAGGAGATGTCGTCCAAATTCGGGCTGGACGTTCCCACCACCGATGATCCGGCGTACAAAAGCCAGGGGGAAAGGTTCTGGGACGCGCCGTTTATCGTGGCGTCCATCAACCTGGCCAAATCGAAAAAAAATTTCGACGTCGTCGCGTCCCGCGAATGGGACATGGTCATCGTGGACGAGGCCCATCACCTGAAAAACCGGACCACCCTCAACTGGAAACTGGTCAACGCCCTGAAAAAGAAGTATCTCCTGTTGCTGTCGGCGACCCCGGTGGAAAACAACCTGATGGAACTCTACAACCTCATCACCCTTCTGAAACCGGGCCAGCTCAAGACCGCCTCGGCGTTCAAAGAGGAGTTCATGACCCGGGGCGATCCCACCGACCCCCGGAACCGGGAGCGGCTCCGGGCCCTGCTGAACGAAGTGATGATCCGCAACACCCGGGCCGTGGCCAAGGTCGACCTCCCGCCGCGGTTCGCCCACACCCTGCGGGTGGACCCCACGGACGAGGAACGGGCCCTCTACGACGGCATCGACGCCCTGATCCGGGAGATGGACGGGACCCGGGGCGTCAACCGGATGCTGCTCAAAAACCTGCTGGCCGAAGCCGGGTCCTCCCCCCGGGCCGTCTTGCTCACCCTCCAGCGGCGCATGGAGAAGGGGGATTTGCCCAAACAGCAGGAGAAGCGGTTCCGGTCCGTCCTCAAGCTGTGCAACGGCATCAAAAAAACCCGGAAAAACCGGATGCTCCTGAACGTCGTCACCGCCAATCCGGGAAAGCTCATCATTTTCGTCAAATACCTCGGCACGCTGGAATACGTGTCCGGATTCCTGAACGACAACGGACTGGATCACTGCCTTTTCCACGGCTCCATGGCCAACGCCGAAAAGGACGCCCAGGTGGAACGGTTCCGGTCGGACGCGGACATCCTCCTGACCACGGAGATCGGCGGCGAGGGCCGGAACCTCCAGTTCTGCAACCAGATGATCAACTACGACCTGCCATGGAACCCCATGAAGATCGAACAGCGCATCGGCCGGATCCACCGGATCGGCCAGGAGCGCGAAGTGACCATCCATAATTTCTGCGGCGCCGGCAGCATCGAGGATTACATTCTGGACATCCTGGACAAGAAGATCAACATGTTCGAGATGGTCATCGGCGAAATCGACATGATCCTCGGCCGGATCCGGGGCGAACAGGAGTTTTCCGACCTGGTCTACGAGATCTGGATGGGCGGGGAATCGGAAGAAGAGCGGCAGGAGGGGTTCGACCGGCTGGCGACGCGGCTGAAACGCTCCAAGACCAGCTACATCAAGACCCGGGAGCTGGACGACAAGTTGTTCGAGGATGGGTATGAAATCTGACAGACAGCACGCCGAAACGGACGAGGGCCTGCCGGCGCGGTTCGCCCGTCATTTTCTGGAAACCCACGGCGCGGTGGTCGAAAAAAGACCGGACGGGTGGGACGCCCTGTTGCCCGGAGACCTGGCCCGACGGCTGGATCTTTCCGAACTGGTGTCGGCCCGGCGGCCGGCGGACGCCAAAACCCCGGCACTGCGCATGCCGGAAACCGGGCGGACCCTGCCCCTGGGATACGGGTCCGCCCTCGTGGAAAAGATGATCCGCCTCGCCGCGGACCAGTCGCCCATGACCGCCTGCCGGATCTATCCCGGTTACCTGAAAAAGGCCGGGTTCGACCGGACCATCGCCGAGACCTTCTCTTTTCCCAACAGCGTGGGAACGGTCGTGAGCCACGCCGAGGCCCGGACCGAGTACATCGTTTTCGACTGCTGGTACCAGGCCCGGAGCGACGAACAGCAGGAGGGAATGGTGGTGATCGCGTTCAACCTGGAAACCGGCGGTCCGGTCCCCGGCATGGACGGGACCCTGACCGGCCTGGAACGGGAATTTCCGGGGCCGGACGCGGTTCCGCCGCCGCCGCCCGAAAGCCTCAACCGGCTCCTGCCGCGGCTCCAAAAGGCTCTCGATGGCCATATTGACGATGAGATCGCGGATTTCCGCGACCGCATGAAACGGCGCTACCGCCGCGACATCCGCAATCTCTCGGAATACTACGACAGCCTTCGCCGGGAGATGGAAAGGAGCCTGGAACGGCCCGGCCTGACCCCGGCCTCCATCGCGGACCGGAAGGAGAAGATCGGCCTGATCCCCGACGAACTCGCCCGGAAAACCGAGGACCTCCTCAAAAAATACAGCATCCGGACCGTTGTGCGGCCCTGCGGGGT
>CAYPCE010000381.1:0-3158 GCA_964409085.1 uncultured Desulfobacteraceae bacterium
GGGATGAATCCCCACGCTATTTTACGATGTCCTTACAGGACATGCTGAACAATTCAAGTCCTGTAGGGACGGCACATAGTAGCGTGGGAATTCATTCCCGCGCGGTGGGGCGATGTGCGATGTGCTTTCGATAACGGCATCGTACGCTCCAAAAGGTGCGGCCGATACGATGATCAAGGCCGAAAAGACCAAACCCAAACCCAGCCCGTCCAGTCCCACCCTTTTGAGAAAAACCAATTGAAAAAATCCCCCACCCCCTGTATCACATACAGAGTAGTCCCGTTTTCCATAACCCATTCAACCATGGACAACCGACAGAGGAGGATCGACGGATGAAGAAAAGAACGCTGTGCATCCTGGTGTGTGTTGGCGCGCTGCTGTCTTTCGGCGCGGGGATCGTCTGGGCCGAAACGCTGGAGTTGCTGACCTGGAAGGGGTACGCCCCCAAGGAACTCGTCGACAAGTTCCAGGAGCAGACCGGCATCGAAGTCAAAGTCACCTTCACCAACAACGAAGAGATGATCGCCAAGCTGCGGGCGACCCGGGGCGCCGGCTTCGACCTGGCCCAGCCGAGCCAGGACCGCATCTCGTCGGTGCAGGAGAAATTCGGGATCTATCAGCCCATCGACCTGAGCCGGGTGGAGACCGACCAGATCATCCCGTCCATGCTCAACGCCGTGAAAAAGAACACCACCGTCAACGGCAAACCCCACGCCGTCCCCTTCTGCTGGGGCACGTCCGGCCTCGTGGTCAACAAAAAGGAAGCCCCGGACGCCAAGGATTACACGGCCCTGCTGAACGACGCCTATAAAGGCCGCGTCAGCTACCGCCTCAAACGCCCCACCCTCATCGCCCTGGCCTTCGCCACCGGCCACGACCCCTTCGCCCTTTACGACGACGCCGACGCCTACGAGGCCCTCATGGAGAAGATCGGCGGGATGATGATCGACCACAAGGATCTCGTCAAAACCTACTGGACCAACGGCGACGCCCTGCTCCAGTCCATGCGCTCCGGCGAGGTCTTCGTGGCCATGGCCTGGGACAACGGCGGCTGGAAGCTCCACGAAGAGAACCCGGACATCGATTTCGTCGCCCCCAAAAGCGGCGCCCTCGGCTGGATCGACACCTTCGCCCTGCCGGCCAAGGCCGAAAACCTCGACGCGGCCTACAAATGGATCAATTTCATGCTGACCCCCGAAAACGCCGCCGTCTTCACCAACATGGAGAAATACGGCACCGCCTCCCAGGGCGCCACGGCCCTGACCGATCCGGACGTCCGGGGCAATTTCGAACGCTCCTTCTCGGCCGCCGACATCGACAACATCAAATGGTATCCCCCGGTGCCGGCCAAGCTGGAATCCATCGAAGGGAAAATCCTGGACAAGGTCAAGGCGGCCCGGTAAGCGGGCGGTCCCGGTCCCCTCATCAAGCACGGGGCGGGCCCCGACGCCCGCCCCGTCTCCGGCCATCCTTCATGCAAATCGACCTTTCGGTTCAGGACGCCACCAAGCGCTTCGGGACGTTCACCGCCGTGGACGCCGTCTCTTTCGACGTGGAGAAGGGACGGTTTTTTTCCATCCTCGGCCCGTCCGGGTGCGGGAAGACGACCCTGCTGCGCATGATCGCCGGGTTCGAGGCCCCCACGAGCGGCCGCATCGTCATCGGCGGCGCGGACATGGCCGGCATTCCGCCCAACCGGCGGCCCGCCAACCTCATCTTCCAGCACCTGGCGCTCTTTCCCATGATGACCGTGGCCGAGAACATCGCCTTCGGCCTGAAGCGGCGGCGGGAGCGCAAACCGGATATCCAGGACAAAGTGACCGCCATCCTCGACCGGGTCGGCCTGCCCGGTTTCGGGGACAAGAAGATCGACGGGCTATCCGGCGGACAGAAGCAGCGGGTCGCCATCGCCCGGTGCCTCGTGCTGGACCCGGCGGTGCTGCTCCTGGACGAACCCCTGGGCGCCCTGGACCTCAAGCTCCGGGAGCAGATGAAGGTGGAACTCAAGGCCCTCCAGAACCAGGTGGGCACCACCTTCGTCTACATCACCCACGACCAGTCCGAGGCCCTGGTCATGTCGGATTTCGTGGCGGTGATGAACCGGGGACGCTTCGAGCAGGTGGACGCGCCCATGGCCCTCTACCGCCGCCCCCAAACCCCCTTCGTGGCCCGGTTCGTGGGCGAGAGCAACGCCTGGACCGGGGAAGTGGCGGACCGGGACGAGACCACGGCGACGGTGGTTGCCGCCGACGGCCGCCGGTTCCGGTCCCGGGCCCCCGAGTCCCTCTCCATCGGCGACCGGGTCGAACTCTTCGTGCGGCCCGAGGCCCTGATCCTCCAGCCCGGCCCGGAAAACGACCGGCTCAACCGCTTCACCGTGACGGTAAGGACGATCCTGTTCGACGGCGCCAACAGCCGGGTCCTCGCCGAATGGCCGGGGACCGACGAAGAGGTGAAGATCGCCCTTCCCCAGAACCGGCAATTCGATCACATCCGGGCCGGCGACAGCATTGAAGCGGGGTGGGACCCGGCGTCCGGCATCCTCTTCCCCATGGAGGCGTGACGCCCATGGCCCGCTCCTCCCGCTGGTATCTGCTGTTTTTTCTCCTGCCGGTGATCCTCTGGCTGTTCCTGCTCATCGTCCTGCCCCACATCGACCTGCTGCTCATGTCCCTGCGCATTGAAAACGACGACGGGAATATGATCTGGAGCCTGGCCAACTACCGGAACTTCTTCAACGAGCCCATCTACTGGCGCACCTTCGCCCGCACCGCCGTCTATTCCATCATCGTCACCCTCATCACCTTCGTCATCGCCCTGCCCGTAGCCTTTTACATCACCAAGGTGGTCGCCCCCCGGTTTCAGGGGTTTCTGATGCTGTTGCTGCTGTTGCCCTTCTGGGTGAGCGAACTGGTGCGGGTGTACGGCTGGATGATCCTGTTGCGGGAAAGCGGCGTGATCAACCACCTGTTGCTCCGGATGGGCATCCTGGACCGGCCCGTGGAGATGCTCTACAACGACGCGACCATGATCATGGGGCTCGTCTACACGAGCATGCTCTTCATGGTCGTCCCCCTCGTCTCGGTGCTGGAAAGCCTGGACGACAGCCTCATCGAGGCGGCCTACGATCTGGGCGCCAACATGTGGACGGTGCTGTT
>CAYPCE010000382.1:0-3128 GCA_964409085.1 uncultured Desulfobacteraceae bacterium
GCGATTTCCGTCGGGGAATACAGGCAATAAAAGCCGATGGCCGAACGACCGTCCAGTTTGGCCTGCTCGATGTCCCCAAGGTTTTCTTCAGATGCCTGTTGAAGCGAATTCAGTATAGCGTTTTGGTTTTTCATATCACCTCCGCCAAGGCCTGGGGAATTGCGTCGATCAATTCCATAACCTGCGTTTCGGGCGTCAAATCCACAAAACGACCGGCGCCGCGGTTGGCCCTTGCGGCCAGAATCGCCGCTTCCACGGGCGAAAAACCGGCGGCGCACAGGGCGCTCAACATTCCGGTCAGGGTGTCGCCCGTGCCGCCGATGGCTTCCATGGCTTCGAAAGACGGCTGGTCGATGGTGGCGAGGATTTGTTTTTCGTTGGCGACATGGTCGGCTTTGCCCTTCACCAGAAGGCAGGCGGCGGTGTTTTGATGTTGTCGGGCGAGGTCAATCAAATCCGGCACATTGTTGTTTTGATGCAGAATAAAGCCCCGTGTGTAAAACGGATGGGGCGCCATTTCATCGGCAAGAAACGACAGCTCCCCGACGTCCGGGGTGAACACATCGTATCGGCCGGCCTGTCCGCTCATCTTGGCGGCGTACATGAACCCGGCGTCGGCGATCAGGATCGGCCGTTTCTTCATGGCGTCAACCGCGAAAAGGACCCTGTTGTGCCAGTCCACGTCGGGTTGAAGATAATGGAAGGTCAGCACATCGGCATCGAGCGTCGGAAGCCGTTTTTCCAGAAATTCATAGAGCCGGCGGCTGCCGTCCCCCCTGCCGATGTCGCCCGCCAGAAACCCGCGGACCTCCGGCCCGCCCAGGGTTTGGGCCGCCGCGACCGCGGCCGCCAGAAGGGCGGGCGTCCCCCGGTTGACGGGAACCTCCCGGTCGTCGATGCGCAGGCGGCCGTTTGCCAGGCGAACCGGACCCCAGGTCAACGGAAAAGTCTCGTCCGGAACCGTGCCGATGACGCTCAGCATGTCCGGCACAGCTCCTCATAGGCCAGCTCCAGGGCGTAGCCGCACAGGGTGTGGCCCAGATCCCGGGGCCGGGGGGCTTCCGTCAGGGTCTTGCCCACCATCTCCTGGGCCAGGTACGGCACATCCGGGCATCCGCCGCCGGACACATTGACGATCATTTGATCCGCCTTTCGGATGGTGATTTTCATGTTGGCGGCCCGCACCATCAGATACCCGTCGAATTCCTTTGTATGAAACAGGTTGACAGGTTCCAGCAGGGGGGCCGTAACCGGCACGACCTGGAGACAAAAAATGTCCGCATTCCGGAGTACCCGGAGGATGTCGAGTTCTTCCATCAGCGGAAATTCGATGACCAGGTCGCAGCCGGTTTGGATTTCCGGCGGCGGGCCCATCACCCGGACGGGACGGCCGGTTTTTTTCAGGACGTTTTCAGCCTGGATCACGTCGCTGGTGTTCTCGAACACCAGGATGCCGCGGCCCACCGACGACGGGCGGTCGTTGCCATTGTCCGCCTGGGGTTTCTTTTTCAGGAAGTCGAACAATCGTTACCCCTTTGAGATGGCGATCCGATACCCGTCGCCGTCGGGAGTCACGTCCCTCACCCGGCAGCCCTGGCTCTCGGCGGCCCGTTCCACATTTTCCCTTGAAGTGTCGGTGTCCACCAGCACAATGATGTCGTTGTCCTTTCCCGATTTGATTTCATTTATGGTCATGATCACCGGTTGAGGGCAGGAAAGCCCCCTTGCGTCAACGGTTGCTGACATTTGTCGTCTCCTTCCTTACGCCGCGCGTTTTCTCATGGCGAACCCAATAAACAGGCACATCAACAGCCCGATCACCACGGCGGCGACGCCGTGGGGCCCAACGCCTTTGGGCGAGCTGGCCAGCCCAAAATTATGGGCGAACCCCGCGCCCACAATCATGCCCAGGACAAACACCGCCGCATCGCCGTCTCCCTCTCCGGAGAGGAACAACTGCCGGCCGGGACATCCGCCCGCCAGGGCAAAAGCCAGACCAGCCAGCGCCATGCCCGCGAAGTTCCAGACGTGCAGGGTGTGGGCCACCGGCTGGCCTTCAAACCCCGGTTTGAACTGACTCAAAACCAGGTTGGTCGCAAAGGCGAAAAGGATCAGGCTGATAAACCCGGACAACAGATGGGTGTGGCCGAACAGCACCGCGTCCCGAATGGCCCCCATGGTGCAGAACCGGCTGCGCTGGGCCAAAAAACCGATGCCGAGGCCCGCCGCCAGGGCGACAAGCAGCGGGGCGTGCATGGCTCCGGGGCCTTTGACGCTGTAAAACAACACCCCGCTTTTTTCCTGGCCGTTCACCGGGGGGAAAATGAACATCAAAACCAGCAGCCCCAGCATCAGCAGGGGCAGCATCCACCCGACGGCGGCGTGTGTGGACTGGGTCCGGCCCAGGTTGTAGCCGTTTTTTAAAAGCAGCGTGCCGATCCAGATGCCGCAAGCCAAGCCCAACAGCCCCAGGATGGCGTTGCCGTCCCCGCCGGCCAGCCGCAGGGCCGCCCGCCACGGACATCCCAGGAAAACCAGGGCCCCGATCATGGCGAAGGCCCCCAGCACAAAGCGGACAATGGGCGCGGACCCGACCCGGGGTCGATACTCCTTGAACAGATAGGCGGCGATCAGGGATCCGAGAACGAACCCGATAATTTCCGGACGGACATACTGCACCACCGTCGCCCGGTGCAGACCAACGGCGCCGGCGATGTCCCGCTCGAAGCAGGCGACGCAGATGCCCATGTTTCCCGGATTGCCCAGTTTTTGAAGAATGGGCGCCAGGACGCCGATCACAGCGCCGACCCCGATGATCCCCCACCGGGTCGCCAACGGATTTTTTTTACCCATGAACCGTTCCTCCTTTTTTATCGATACAAAATGAATGATGCAGCAACCCCTCCATCATCGAAAAACATACCGGATCACCCGCATCAGCCCCCCGCGCAAACGGGATTGCCGTTGGCCGATAAACCCGCGATCGGCCCGGTCCATCAATTCAGGACGCTTTTCCAGGATCAATCGGGTCGCCAGCTCGGCCGCTTCAGCCGTCAACTCGGCGCACTGTTGAAAATGGGCCTTGGGATCGTGTTTGACCTTTTTGGTCAGCACCCGGCAGCAGGCGG
>CAYPCE010000383.1:0-3112 GCA_964409085.1 uncultured Desulfobacteraceae bacterium
TCCCGGATTTCCACCTTGTCGTTGTGGATATGGATGTAGACGAGATCGGGGGACTTGCCCCGGAGGACCACTTTGTCGTAGCCGGCGTGCTTGAGTTCCGGCGCCCAGAACCCGCCCATCATGGAAAAGGCCATGAGCTTCGTCTGGGGAGAGATGGTGGAGACGATGGTGCGGTTGCAGCCGATGGCGGGGGTGCCGCACAGGAGACCGGCGCCGAAGATCAGCAGGTTCTCGGGGGAGAAGGGCTCCACCTCGGGGGGCACCCGGTCCCACAGCAGCTTGGCGTTGGTGCCCAGCCCGCCCAGATAAAGTTCCGTATCCCTGGGGTCCGTTTCGACCCGCTCGATATTGCCTCGGGTCAAATCGATTTCCAGATTGAACCCGGTTTCCGCATACCTCATAAGTGTTCCCCTTTTGTGTGACCTGGATGCCTTGCCGTCTGGGGGGAAGGGTCCGGCGCAAAGCGGGTGCGGTTCCGGCCCTGCCCACGTGGCCACAATTTAGCTACATCGTAACTGTGTGTCAAGGGGAAAATGGGAGCGCGGGAAAAACCCGCTGGAATTTTTGGTAATGGAAGGACGGTCCTCCTCCCCGCCGTTACACGTCCAGTTCATCCACCAGGAAAAAGATCTGCGGGCGCTTTTCCACGAGATCGAAGTCCATCTCCCACTACTCGGGCTTCGGCACGCCCGGCACCTTCACGCCGATGCCAATAAAACCGCCCGTCTGTCCAAACATCCGTCTTGTTGTGAATTTTCATTTTGACAGCGCTCCGATTTCATCATACTATGGAGGGAGTTATGGCGCCATCGCCGATTCGGATTCGGCGGGCACACCGGTTTTCTTTGGAGGGTGCCTCGATTTGCCAGGGGCAAGGGGCTCCCGAAAGTTCGGAAGACGGGAAAATGGGATTTTTTTTATCGAGGAGGAGGACGCCGTTATGGCAAATGGTGTGGTGAAATGGTTCAGCGACAAGAAAGGGTACGGATTTATTGAGCAGGAAGAGGGACCGGATGTGTTCGTCCATCATACGGGCATCCGGGGAGAGGGGTTCAAGACCCTGACCGAAGGTGCTCGGGTGAGCTTTGATATCGAGCAAGGGCCCAAGGGGCCGTCGGCGAAAAACGTGACCGTCGTCTAAGCCGATAAGCCGTTGACACCTGAAGGGGCGATGCGTCCGGAACGGGCGGGCCGCCCCTTTTTATCGTTCCAGCATCTGCCGTAACCGCGCGGCATTCAGCGGTGCATTTCCCGCCTCGTCGTTGTCGAAATAGCAGAAAATCCCCTTCCCCATGGCCGCCCATGAGGAGATGGCGCCGGCCCAGCCGGCCAGCCGCTGCACGTCGTAACTCCCGCCGTAATTTTCCTCCGGCCCGTGGAGGCGCAGGTAGACGAACGCCCCGGGCGTTTCTTTTCTCGATGTCTCTCCCGCCATGTCGTAAATGCAGAGTGCGATTCCGTGATCGGCCATGATCGCCAGGGATTCCGAATTGACCCAGGAATTATCCCGGAATTCGAAAACGTAACGGTGCCCCTCGGGCAGGGCTTCCACGAACCGCCGGAACCGGTCCGGATTGAAGTGCCACTTGGGCGGCAGTTGGAACAGGACCGGCCCCAGCTTCTCCCCCAGCAGGTCGATCCGCTCCAGAAAAGACGGCAGGGTCAGCTCCGGATCCTTCAGCTTTTTCATGTGGGTGATGAACCGGCTCGCCTTGACCGAGAATAGAAACCCCTCCGGCGTCGACTCCCGCCAGTCCGTCAGGGTCTTTTCCGACGGCAGTTTGTAGAACGTATTGTTGATCTCCGTGGTCCGGAAATGACGGATGTAATGGCCCAGCATCTCCTTGCCGGGCGTCTTATCCGGATAAAACGGCCCTTTCCAGTGATCGTAATGCCAGCCGGAGGTTCCGATGAAGATTCTGTCGGTGTGTTTCATTTTTTGATCCCGTTTGATTTCCAGAAAATGCCATTGCGTGGGTTCCAGCACAACACAGACGGTCGAAGTGAAAGGGATCATACCACATCCGTAGGTAATGGAAAAGAGAGACTGTCCATTTTCCGGTTATGTTTCGGGGGCTGAGGGGTTATGGAAGGCGGAATCCGAGCCGGCCATACGCTGTTTCCCCCTCTAATACAGGAGGCGCTCATGCCGAATACGCAGCGCACAATCTCCCATCGGCCCCACCCCGGGAAGTTAAGAACCGCTATCGACGTTTTTCTTTCCGGTCCAACGGGTGAGGAATCCATCGATGATGTCGCCCGCAGGGTTTTAAAAACAGCGGCATCCCCAAGGCGGCCATCGAGGCGGCCCGGGCCGGCGAGCATGGCCGGGGGGTGCCGTGGTGGCGGCCGAGGTCCGGAAGCTGTCGGAACGCAGCCGCCAGGCGTCCCGCCAGATCCTGGATCTGGCGGACAACAGCGTCAGGATCGCCGAAGACGCCGGTGCCCGCACCCGTCAGGTGGTCGAAGCGGTCCAGAAAACATCGGACCTGGTCATGGAGATCAGCGCCGCCAGCGCCGAACAGGCCGACGGCATCCAGCAGATCAACCAGTCGATCCAGCCACTCGAAACCGTGATCCAGCAAAACGCCGCCGCTACGGAGGAATCGGCCTCCACCGGCGAAGAACTCGACGCCCAGGCCGAGTCCCTCACCCAGACGGTGGGGTATTTCCGGGTGGCCGAGGAAGACCATGATGCGGAGAGCCGGCGGACCCGGTGATCCTTCCGGGCCGATGTCGAGCGGATGACGCATGTCAGGCCGCGCGGGGAAATCCGTTCCGTTCGCGTCGGCGCCGGGTTGAACATGGGGGCGGAGGATGAAAAGGAGTTTGAGCCCTACGATTGATTCGGCGCACACCCTCAATCCGGGGCCTCCTGAACGAGCCCGGTGCCGGGCCTTGGCGTGACCGGTATACTGATCAGGAGCCGATACCGGAGGTAGGTCTACGAACCGCTCATGACGCCGGCCCCGGCGATCCGCGCATTAGCAGACGGATTGGGCCGGAGTGCAATGGGAAAATAGTGGCTTCTGAGCAGAAAGGAGACCAAAGTCTTTATTATGTCATAAAACCTCCGCCTCTGGCGGAGGACCCAAAGAGGTTCGACCGATCC
>CAYPCE010000384.1:0-3106 GCA_964409085.1 uncultured Desulfobacteraceae bacterium
GGCGGAAGCCGACGGCATCCTGAAACTGGCGGACCGCATCGACGACAATTTCGTCCGGATGGCGGAGATGGTCTGCGACTCCCGGGGCCGGCTCATCGTGGGCGGGATCGGGAAATCGGGGATCGTGGGCCGGAAGATCGTGGCCACCCTTAACAGCACCGGGACCCGGTCGATCTTCCTTCACCCGGTGGAGGCCATGCACGGCGATCTCGGGATCGTGGGGCCGGAGGACATCTTCATGGCCCTGTCCAACAGCGGAGAGACCGAGGAACTCAACGCCCTGCTGCCGTCCATCCGCGGGATCGGCTGCCCGGTGATCGCCGTCACCGGCAACCCCGACTCGACCCTGGCCCGCCACGCCGACATCGTCATCGACGCCGGCGTCTCCCGCGAAGCCACCCCCATCGGCGCCCCCACCACTTCCACCACGGTCCAGATGGCCATCGGCGACGCCCTGGCGGTGGTGCTCATGGACAAGAAAGAGTTCCGGAGCTGCGACTTCAAACGGTTCCATCCCGGCGGGGCCCTGGGCCGGAGGCTTTCCAGCCAGGTATCGGAGTTCATGATCACCGGAGACGCCTGCCCGTCGGTCCCCCAGGACGCTGCCATGGATACGGCCATCCGGGAAATCAACCGGCTGGGTCTCGGCGCCACCCTGGTCACCGGCCCCGACAGTACGCTCTCGGGCATCATCACCGACGGCGACATCCGCCGCACCATCGCCCGGAAGGCCCCCATCTATGACCTCTCCGTGGCCGATGTCATGACCGCCAACCCGCGGACGGCCTATCCCGATACCCCGGCCTACGACGCCCTCAACATCATGGAAAAATACCAGATCACCGTCCTGCCCATCGTGGAAGCCGACGGCACGGTGGCGGGAATCCTGCACCTCCACGACATCCTGGGCAAAGGCGAGTTCAAGTTCAACGGCGAAGCACCGACCCGTTCCGGCGGCTGACGACGCGGTGTCCACCGTGTCCACCCGGTCCACCCCGTCCACCCCCGTCCACTCGGTCCACGATGTCCGAAAAGCCGCCACCACCCGCATCTGCCGGCGGCCCGGACGCGGCGAGCCCCTGACGGGAAAATCAGTAATAGTCCCCCACCACCGTAAACGCCCCCCAGTATCCCGGATGGGGATAATGCTGCTTTACGTGCAGGATGGCCCGGCGCAGGCTCTCCGCTTTCCGGTGGATGGCGTACTGCCGGTAGAAATTTTTGATGAGCATGGCCGTGGAGACGTCCGAGACCCGCCAGAGGCTGGAGACGATGGCGTGGGTGCCGGCGTAGAAAAAAGCCCGGTTGAGGCCGATGACGTCGTCGCCGGCGGTGATCTTCCCCAGTCCCGTCTGGCAGGCGGACAGCACCACCATGTCGGCGTTGATTTTGAGGCCGAAGACCTCGGCGGCGGCCAGGTCGCCGTCATCGGCACCGCCCTTGGCCAGCTTGACGGCGGAAAAGAGTGGATTGATGGGATCGAACTCGCCGTGGGACGCCAGATGGATGATACCGAAATCGGCGATGTGCTGGACCACCCACGCCTCGGTGGCCCGCTCCTCGGTAAGGACGGTGATAGCCGGGAAATTCCACCCGATGGCCCCCACTTCATATTCCGCGAACGGAAGCGCCAGTGCCGGGTCGGCCAGGTCGGGATTGCCGATGGCCAGCACCTTGGGGTTGCGGGTGTCGGTCCGCCGGCTCAGGGTGTAGTCCAGAAGGCTGGCCGTGGGCAGGTAGAAGAGCGGAACGGTCTCCACCACATGGCCGTCTGGCCCCTGGAGGGTCCCGA
This sequence comes from uncultured Desulfobacteraceae bacterium, assembly GCA_964409085.1. Taxonomy (GTDB): domain Bacteria; phylum Desulfobacterota; class Desulfobacteria; order Desulfobacterales; family JAABSP01; genus JAABTD01. Next base: position 1,793 of record CAYPCE010000384.1, read on the forward strand.
AAGACAAGTAATGGAGGGCGTTGTGAGGGATGATCCCCACCACGTCGGCCCCGGCCACGGCAGCGGCCGCGGGTTCGATCAGCCAGTCGTAGAGCTGGCGGGCGGTCTCTTCCAGGGGTTCCAGGTTCTGGATCATCCGTCGGTAGTCGAGGACGGTCTGGGCCAGAGCCCCGCGGGCCAGGGGGGTCCGGATCAGCTCCAGCCCGTCGGACCGGACGGTCCACAACAGGACTTCGTCCGCCGTCAGGTAGTAGGCCAGCAGCACCACGCCGGGGTCCAGGAGACCGGTCAGTTTTGTGGCCGACAGGGGCGACACCGATACCAGGGAAGCCAGCTGGGGGTTCCGGGCCTGGATTTCCAGCATCAGATCGCTCAACTCGTCCTGGCGCTCGGCCAGTGTCCGCCGGTAGACGGCCCGTTCCGCCTCGTCGACCGACTGGGCCAGCAGGGCTTCCGCCTCGACAATGCGGGATTTCAAGGCGGCCTGCCGCTCGTAAAAGTCCTGGTCCACGCTGTCGGCCAGGGAGAGCCGCTGGTTTCCCAGCAGGTCGACGAAATTCCGGGCCCGGGACCGCTCGGCCACCTCAAAGGCGGCGTCGGTCCGGCCCATGTCGGCCAGCAGGGTCACCAGGGTTTCGTAGACCGACAGCTTGTTGAGGATAAAACTGTCCCGGAGCTGTTCGATCTTGATGTCGGCCCGCATCCCTTCGATGACCTCTACGGATCGATAGAGATGATCCAGGGCGGCGGCATGGTGGTTTTCCGTCGCCGCAATCCGGGCCAGGCCGTAGAGGGCCCGCCACGTCACCTCCCGGAGGGCCATCTCCCGGCCCATGGTCAGGGCCGATTCCCATGCGGATGCGGCGGCGCCCCGGTCCTCCAACCGGAAGGCGGCGTCTCCCAGCCCCAGCAGGGCTTTGGCCTCGTTGATCCGGTTGCCGATGGCCCCGGCTTCGTCGGCGGCCCGCCGGAAAAAGGGCATGGCCTCTTCGGGCCGCCCCATCCGGATGAGGGTCAACCCTTTGTTCCGGTAGTCGTGGGCCAGGGCCCAGCGGGACCCGATCCGTTCGTCGATGGCCAGGGCCGCGTCGAACTTTTCCATGGCCGCCTCGTACCGGCCCATTTCCCGCAGCACCTGCCCCATGTTGTTGAGCGTTGTCGCGATTTCGTCGTCCCGCGCCTTGAGGCGATCCGTGGTCTCCAGGGCCGCCCTCAGTTCCCGGAGGGCCTTGTCGTGGTCCCCCAGGGTCCACCAGATAAGGCCGGCGGTGTTGCGGCAGATGACCTGCATCAGGGGCCAGTCCCGGGACCGGG
>CAYPCE010000385.1:0-3100 GCA_964409085.1 uncultured Desulfobacteraceae bacterium
TCCACAAACTCCTTCAAATCCTCGTCGTTCAACGGATTCGTCTTCCCCAAACTCCGCCCCGGATCGAGCTGGTAATACCAGATCTTCCGGGTCGGCACGCCCTTCTCGAAAAAGAGCACCACCGTTTTGACCCCGGCCCCCAGGAACGTCCCACCGGGGCAGTCCAGCACCGTGTGCAAATCGCAATTTTCCAGCAACTCCCGCCGCAAGGCCCGGGAGGCGTTGTCGCTGTTGGACAGGAACGTGTTCTTGATCACGATGGCCGCCCTGCCCCCGGCCTTCAGGTACTTGATGAAATGCTGCAAAAACAGAAACGCCGTCTCGCCCGTCTTGATGGGAAAATTCTGCTGGACCTCCTTCCGCTCCTTGCCGCCAAAGGGCGGGTTCGTCAGAATCACCTCGAAGCGGTCCTTCTCCTGGATGTCGGCCAGGTTTTCCGTCAGGCTGTTGGTATGGACCACGTTGGGCGTCTCGATGCCGTGGAGGATCATGTTCATGATCCCGATCACGTATGGCAGGCTCTTTTTCTCCTTGGCGTAAAAGGTGCGATGCCGGAGCGTGTCCAGGTCCGCCGTGGACAGGTTGTTGCCACCGCCTTCGGCGCCGTACCGGAGGTAATCGTGGGCCTCGCACAAAAATCCCGCCGAACCGGCCGCCCCGTCGTAAATCCGCTCCCCGATCTTCGGCCGGGTCACCCGGATCATGGCCCGGATCAGCGGCCGTGGCGTGTAATACTCGCCCCCGTTCCGGCCCGCGTTGCCCATGTTCCGGATCTTGGCTTCGTACAGGTGGGACAGCTCGTGCTTTTCCTTCTGGGACCGGAAGCTCAGGGCGTCGATCAGCTCCAGGGCGTCCCGCAGGCTGTACCCGCTCTGGAACTTGTTGCGGATCTCCCCGAAGATCTCGCCGATCTTGTATTCGATGGTGTCCGGGCTGGACGCCCGCTCCTTGAATCCCCGCAGGTACGGAAACAGCTTGCCGTTGACGAACAGGATCAGGTCGTCCCCGGTCAACGCCGCATCGTGATCAAAAGATCCGTCGGCCGTCCTGGGCGCGGCCCAAATCCCCCACCGGAAGTCCCCGTCGATGATGAAATCGTAGGATCTCCCCATCAACTCGGCCTCCATGGACCGCTCCCCCTCCAGGTCGTCCAGATATTTCAAAAAAAGCATCCACGACGTCTGCTCGGTGTAGTCCAGCTCCGTGGCGCAACCGGCCTCTTTCCAGAGGACATCGTCGATATTCTTGAAGGTTTGTTCGAACATGATGGGTGGGATTCCTTTACAATTTGCCTCAAGTGAATGGATTTCGCCCCTTTTTCGCAGAAAACCCGAAAAGAGGCAAGGGCATCGGTCAAAAAATATTTGACCATTCGGGGAACCGTTCTATTGTTTGGCTGGAAGCGGGTTCGGGTCGCGCCCCTTGAACCGCCCGGAAAGATCGTGATAAGCTGATTTCCAAAATTGCCCGTCCCACGGGCAATTCGTGTTTCTAAGGGACTGAGCGCGGAAATATCCGCTCTGAAAATGAAAAGGCCACAAAAGAGAGGAGCATCAATGCCTTTATTCACCGTAGATACTGAAAAATGTAAACGGGACGGCGTCTGCGTCGCGGAATGTCCGGTTCGGATCATCGAACTGAAAGACGAGACGAGCGTTCCCCGGCCCATCGAAGGGGCCGGCGCCCTGTGCATCAACTGCGGCCACTGCGTCGCGGCTTGCCCCCACGGCGCACTGTCCCTGAAGACCCAGCCGGTCGGGGAGTGCGAGACCATCCGGGAGGACCTGCTCCCCTCCGGCGAGGCGGTCGCCCATTTCATGAAGGCCCGCCGGTCGGTGCGGACCTACCGGCGGAAGCCCGTCGGGAAAGAGGTCCTGGAGAACCTCATCGACGTCGCCCGGTACGCGCCCTCGGGCCACAACTGCCAGCCGGTGTCCTGGCTGGTGATCCATGATTCCGACGAGGTCCGGCGGCTGGCCGGATTCGTGATCGGGTGGATGCGCCACACCATCGAAAACCAGCCCGACATGGCTGCGGCATACAACCTGGAACGGGTGGTGGCGGGATGGGAAAACGGCCTGGACCCGGTGCTTCGGGGCGCCCCCCACGTCATCGTGGCCCATGCGCCCAAAACCCTGATGCCGGCACCACCGGCCTGCACCATCGCCTTGTCCTACCTGGAGCTGGCGGCCTTCTCCCAGGGCCTGGGCGCCTGCTGGGCCGGGTATTTCAACACCGCCGCCACCCACTGGCCGCCCATGCGGGAAGCCCTGGCCCTGCCCGAGGGCGACGCGCCCTTCGGATCCATGATGATCGGCCGTCCCAAATTCGAATATCACCGGATTCCCAAGCGGAAACCGGCCAAAATCGCGTGGCGATAACCCGTCGCCGCATCCAAACCGACAGAAACCCACCATACAGGAGGACTCTGCATGAAAGTGATCGCATTCAACGGCAGCGCGAGAAAAGACGGCAATACCGCGGGGTTGGTCCGCGCGGCCTTGGCGGAAATCGAAAAAGCGGGAATCGAGACGGAATTTTTCCAGTTTTCAGGGAAAAAGATCCAAGGCTGCATCGCCTGCTACAAATGCATGGAGAACAAGGACCAGCGGTGCGCCGTGGACAAGGATGTCGCCAACGAGTGCATCGAAAAGATGGTGGCCGCCGAGGGGATGATTCTGGCTTCCCCCACCTATTTCGCGGACATCAGCGCCGAACTCAAGGCCCTCATCGACCGGGCCGGGCTGGTGGCCAAGGCGAACGGCGACATGTACAAACGGAAGGTGGGCGCGGCCCTGGTGGCGGCCCGGCGCGGCGGGGCCATCCACGCCTTCGATTCCATCAACCACTTTTTCACCATCGGCCAGATGATCATCCCCGGCGCCAATTACTGGAACATGGGGTTCGGCATGGACAAGGGGGACGTGGAAAAAGACGAGGAAGGGATCGCCACGGCCCGGACCCTGGGCGAGAACATGGCGTGGCTCATGAAAAAACTGTACGGATAGGAAAAGGACGTACTGTTTTGAAACCGAAAGCGCCGCCGGGGAATGAATCCCCCGGCTACAGGCAAAACCCGGCTGAAACCGTTTCGGCTCGC
>CAYPCE010000386.1:0-3095 GCA_964409085.1 uncultured Desulfobacteraceae bacterium
GGAACCAGAACGCCTGGGTCCACCAGAACGAACCGGAACGGGCCACGGAAAAGGCCAAAGATCAGGTGCGGATGGCCGTGGCCCGGATGGCCCGAAACACCGGCCTCCACCGCCTCTCGGTGCCCGTGACCCAGAAAACCCTCGTGGTGGGCGGCGGCCTGGCGGGCATGACCGCGGCCCTGGGCCTGGCCGGCCAGGGCTTCGAGACGGTGCTGGTGGAAAAGAGCGACCGGCTCGGGGGCAACGCCCTGTCCCTGGGCAGCACCTGGAAGGGGGAGCGGATCCGGCCCGTCCTCCGGGAGATGATCCGGAAAGTGGAAGACCACGACCGGATCACGGTGCTCAAAAACGCCCGTCTCGCCTCCTGCGAAGGCTCGGTGGGCGCCTTCACCAGCCGGGTCTCCGTGGACGGCGACGGCGATCGGGAGATCACCTACGGCGCGGCCGTGATGGCCACCGGCGCCCATGAATACAAACCGACCGAGTATCTCTACGGGACCGACGACCGGGTCTTCACCCACCTCGATTTCGACGTCCGCCTGGAGGAAGACGACGGAGCCCGGGTCCCCGGGATGCAGAGCGTGGTCTTCATCCAGTGCGTCGGCTCCCGGAACGCGGAGCGGCCCTAATGCAGCCGGGTCTGCTGCACCCATTCGGTCAAAAACGCCATTTATCTCAAGGAGCGGAACCCGGCGATGAACGTCGCCATCCTCCACCGGGACATCCGCACCTACGGCGCCCGGGAAGACCTCTACAAGCAGGCCCGGGACATGGGCGTCCTCTTTGTCCGCCACCACCGGGAGAACCGGCCCGAGGTGGTCAGGGAGGGGGACGACCTCTTCGTGCTCACCCACGACCCGGTGCTCCGGGAGGACCTGAAGATCTGGGCCGACCATGTGGTGCTGGCGTCGGCCGTCGTGCCCAACGAGACCCGGGAGCTGGTGGACCTCTACAAGTGCGGGGTCAACGGGGACGGCTTCATGGATGAGGCCCATCCCAAGCAGCGGCCTGTGGACATGCCCGTGGACGGCCTCTTCCTGGCCGGCATGTGCAACTATCCCAAGCCGGTGGACGAGGCCGTCTCCCAGGCCCAGGCGGCCGTGGCCCGGGCCGGCGTGCTCCTGGCCGAAGAGGAGATGAAGCTGGACGCCGTCAAATCCTACGTCACGGAAGCGTGCGACGGCTGCGGCCTCTGCGTGGATGTCTGCCCCTACCGGGCCATCGCGCTGGAGACCTTTCAGGACAACGGCCGGACTGCAAAGCGGATCAAGACCGACGCGGCCCTCTGCAAGGGGTGCGGCCTCTGCGCCGCCACCTGCCCCAAGGAGGGCGTCAACATTTACGGCTTCACCCAGGATCAGATCCGGGCCCAGGTGGCGGCCGCCTTATTGTTCAATTGATGGTCGATCAGACGCTCAATTGACGACCGAAAAAGGAGACAACCTTATGTCCGAACCATATGAACCGATCATCATCGGGTTCCTGTGCAACTGGTGCGCCTACGCCGGCGGCGACCTGGCCGGGGTCTCCCGGCTCCAGTACCCGCCCAACATGCGGGCGGTGCGGGTGATGTGCTCCGGCATGGTCCACCCCGATTTCGTGGTGGACGCCCTCGCCAAGGGCGCCGACGGCGCCATCGTGATGGGGTGACACCTGGGCGAATGTCATTACCTGGACGGTAATAAAAAAGCACTGGCCCGGGCGGACGCCATCCGCCTCTCCCTCCAGGCCGCCGGCATCGACCCCGACCGGTTCGCCATCGAATGGGTCTCGTCGGCCGAAGCCCCGCGATTCGCGGAGACCGTCTCCGCGTTCACGGACAAAATCCGGGCCCTGGGCCCCAACCCCCTGAGACGGAAAACCGCCGCATAAAGGAGGGCGACGCATGGCCATAGAAATCGGCAGAAAAAAAGACGGGTCCATCTTCAAGGACAAGGTCATGGCCTATCTCCCCGAGGGCGGCAACCTGAACGCCTGCCTCACCTGCGGCGCGTGCAGTTCGGGATGCCCGGCCACGGGACTGGAGAACATGGACCCCCGGAAATTCCTCCGCATGGCGGCCCTGGGGATGGACGACGAGATCCTCAGCACCGACTGGGCCTGGATGTGCACCGGCTGCCAGCGGTGCATCCACGTCTGCCCCATGAAAATCGACATTCCGGGCCTGGTCTACCAGGTCCGGAAAAGCTGGCCCAGGGAAAAGCGGCCCAAGGGGATCCTCGGCTCCTGCGACTTCGCCCTGCGGCACGACACGTGCAGCGCCATGGGCGCCTCCGAGGAGGACTGGCGCTTCGTGGTGGAGGATGTGGCCGCCGAGGTCCGGGAGACCCAGGAGGGGTTCGAGGACCTGGTGGCGCCCATGGACAAACGGGGGGCCCATTTCTTCCTCAACCAGAACTCCCGGGAGCCGGTCACCGAGCCGGACGAGATGGTGCCGTTGTGGAAGATCCTCCACATGGCGGACGCCGACTGGACCTACGGCTCCAAGGGCTGGGCCGCCGAGAACTACTGCATGTTCCTGGCCGACGACGACGCCTGGGAGCGGATCATCCGGACCAAGGTGAAGGCCGTGGAGGAGCTGGGCTGCAAGGTCTGGCTCAACACCGAGTGAGGGCATGAATTTTACGCAGTCCGGGCCGGACTGAAAAAATACAACATCCCCCACAACTTCGAGATCGAAAGCATCATCCCCTGGTACGCCCGGTGGATCCGGGAGGGGAAACTCCCGGTCAAATCCGACTGGAACAAGGACCTGAAGATCAAGTTCACGGTCCAGGACCCCTGCCAGCTCGTGCGCAAGAGCCTGGGCGACCCGGCGGCGGAGGAGCTGCGGTTCGTGGTCCGGTCGGTGGTGGGCGAGGAGAACTTCGTCGACATGCTCCCCAACCGCTCCAACAACTTCTGCTGCGGGGGCGGGGGCGGCTTTCTCCAGTCGGGGCTGGCCGACGCCCGCCGGGAGTTCGGCAAGACCAAGTACGACCAGATCAAGTCCACGGGCGCCGCCTACTGCATCACCCCCTGCCACAACTGCCACGCCCAGATCCACGATCTGAACGAGCACTACGAGGGGGGCTACCACACGGTCCACCTGTGGA
>CAYPCE010000387.1:0-3087 GCA_964409085.1 uncultured Desulfobacteraceae bacterium
TCCGCGGGGCCGAATTCATGACGCCCCACGCCCGAAACGGGATTCCCCACACCGGCGAGCTGGTCCAGGTGGAACCGGGCACCATCAGCCGGCTATACGATGGCTGCGCCGTGGCCGCCTTCGACCTGCCGATCCTGCTCAATGTGCGGGGCGAATCCTCTCTCTATTTCAACGTCAAGGACCAAGGCATGGTCTGCGTGGCCGGATGCTGCCACCAGTCCATCCTGACCCTGGCCGATTTCGCCAAAGAGCGGATCGTCGGAGGCGAGAAGATGCACGGGGTTTACGGCGGCCTCCACATCGCCCCCTTCGGCCCCATGAACCCGGATCGGGAACACATCGTCAAGGGGATGGGCCAGTACGGGTTCGACAAGATCGCTTGCAACCACTGCACCGGACTCGTGGCGGTCCAGCGGATGATCGATCTCGGGTACCCGGTGGTTAAAGGCACGGGCCGGAACGGCTCCCAGAGCGACTTGTACGTCGGGAATGGGGATGCGGTGGTGTTTGGATAGTCCAGGCTGCAACTCCAAGACAGCGACTGGCGGAAAAATCCTTGCGTATCCCCGATCCTTACTGCCACCTACAAGGATTTGGGATAAGCAAGGATTGTTGGTGGTTGAGCTTGTTGATCTCCGGCGGCCGCGCATGGTGGGGAAAACCATTTTCCCTTGAAAACCATCCGGCCATGAGGTAATTTTAAAAATGAGGCGATGCTGACCGCAGCCCCTGTTGCCGGGGCCGTCCCGAAGAAATGGAAACAGGAATCGCGGCGCCTTCGAAAACTCAAAGAACGTGAAAAGAAGTGGGTGATGGAAACTCAACGTCAGCGTCTGGAAATCCGGCGGAAAAAATTCTCGGCGGCCGAATACCATCGCATGGCCAGAGCCGGCATCCTGCATGAGGACGACCGCATCGAACTGGTGGAAGGAGAGCTGATCCAAATGGCGGCCATCGGCAGCTTCCATGCGGCCTGCGTGGATCGACTGGCAAATCGGCTGATTCCCCTGTTGGCCGGCGAAGCCATCGTTCGGGTTCAAAATCCCATCGCCGCGGGAATCGATTCCGAGCCTGAGCCGGATATCGCCATTGTAAAGCCCCGCTCCGATTTCTATGCCGGGGCCCATCCCCGGCCCAAAGACATCTTTCTCGTCATAGAGGCGGCCGACGCCTCCATTGCCTACGACCGGAATATAAAGCTTCCCCTTTATGCAAGCGCCTGCATTCCGGAAACATGGCTGGTGGATATGAACGAAGGCGCGGTCCTGCGGTATTCCGAGCCATCGGAAAACGAATATGCCATGATCCGGATCTTTCGGGGCAGCCAGGAGATCCGCTCCGAAACCCTGCCGAAGATCCGGATCGCCGTTTCCGAGATATTGGGGCGCTGAAGTCCGCCATTGCCAACGCAAAACAACCGATTTTCTGAGCAAGCAAAAATGAAACAAGTCACCAAAAACGAAATGAGAGAAAATTTCCTCCGCATTTTGATCATCTGGCAAGCAATCAATGAGAATGTGACATTTACGGCCCATCATTGACAACGCGCACCATTTTGCCTACATTGATTCAAAAATGCGTGAACCCGACAAAACCAAAGGCGATTTAAATGAAAAGCGTTGTTGTTGCCAAACACGAGATTCAGAATTTACTGGCCGAATACATCGCGGGTGTTGGGGTGGATAATCTCATAATAGAATTTGACGAAACATCTTTTGTTGCGCGGCCTTTTGACGAAACATCGATCCTTGATGTGCTGAGCGCGAACGCGGATGATTTGGGCACTGAGGACATGTCGATCAACGTCGACCACTATCTGTACGGACACCCTAAACGCAAATGAACAATTCGCTATTTCCTCGACACATCCTATCTGATAGCCATCACAAATAAAAAAGATCAGTACCACAAGCAGGCGGTTTCCGTCAGCCGTTCTCTTGAAAAGCCATTACGCCTGACCACCACCGAGGCAATTCTGATGGAATATGGCAACATGCTATCAGGCCAATCGACACGGAATAAAGCTTTCCAATACATCCAGTTCATGCGCAACTCGCCGGATACGGAAATTGTGCCGGCGGGAGCGGCTCTTTTTGAAAGAGGATTAACGGACTTCGGCAAATTCACCGACAAGGATTGGGGCATTGTGGACTGCATGTTGTTTGTGGTTATGAGAGAAAGAGATATTTTGTATGCGTTGACTTCTGACGCGCATTTTGAACAAGCCGGGTTTGTTATATTGCTGGAACCGCGTTAAACGGACTGTCTGATAACAGCCTACAAGGATTTCCATCGCCGGGCGCAACCCTTGCTTATTCCCAATTTTTTTCTGATATCTACGCAGTGGCGGAACTTATGATCAAGCCCGAGCATGGACTCGTTTTTCTTTCGGAGGGTTCTGACGCTCCAGCGTTCCACCCGACACATCTCGACGTGAATTTTTCTCAGCAAACCCCGTGCCGCACTCATCCCGTAATTGTCTCGACAGCGTCACGACAATCCGTTTTCCCTACGCCGCCCTTTCTTTCCCAAGAATTTCCGTCTTAATCCGTTTCCCGATTCGCCAATACAAGACGGTTATGCCTGCATTCATGGTCACCGCCATAGCCCCGCGCGCCGCTGCGATCTGTTCAAATTACCATTTCCCACAAAGCCACACCGAATTTATTGTCGGAAGAGAGCAATTTCCGTTTGATGTAATATGCGATCGCTTCCCGGCATTTGATGATCCTATGATCGCCGTCGCCGGTTTCGTAGTGTTTTAGGACCGCTTCCCGGGCTTCCTCTGGCAATGCCGGGTTGGGGCGAAAGCACAGGGTGGCAAACGTGTTCCAGCCTTCGTCTTCCACCGAAGACACCCATTCCTCGTTTGTGGTTTCCGCCCGTGTTATCCGGGACAGCACAAAATCCAGAAAAAATTGTTGATGGTGGCAATACGCCCGCAGATGGTAGCGATCATCGGCGAACACCAGGTGATTGGGCGAGATGGACCGGACGGTGGCGGATTCCCGGTTTTTGCTGCGGTAGTCGATGTTCATTGCGTCAAGTAAGCCCAGATTGTTGGGACAGGGCGCGTCAAACGCCCTT
>CAYPCE010000388.1:0-3075 GCA_964409085.1 uncultured Desulfobacteraceae bacterium
GCCGCCGTAGCGAAACGCCATGTCTCCGGGCCGCTGAAGGGCCGCGTCCAGGGTTTGCGCCACCCGCCGCAGACAGTCGTCTCCCTGGAGATGGCCCCAGGCGTCGTTGTAGGCTTTGAAGAAATCGATGTCGATCATGACCAGCGACAGCGGCTGCCCCTCCCGCCGGGTCCGCCGCCACTCCTGGCCAAGGATCTTGTCGAAATACCGTCGGTTGGGGATCCCGGTCAGACCGTCCTGAAAAGAAAGCCGCTCCAGATGGGCGATCGCCTCCGTGAGCTGTCGTTCCCGGATGCGGATCCGGTTGGCCATCCAGTTCATGTCCCGCATCAGAGAGACGATTTCGTTTTCATCTTCCGGATGCGGGGGCGCTTTGGGCAGCTCGATGCGGTCATAGTCGCCGTTTCGTATCTGATTGCAAAAGCGCTTGAGTCGGGCAAGCTGTCGGGTCGCCAGCCAGTGCCCGCCGAAAAACGGATCGAACAGCGCCAAAAGCGCCGCCGCCGCCAGCCCGAGCGTCAGGGCGTTTTGAAAATCGGGGTGCCGGAATACCGGAGAACCCGACGTCAAACAACCGATCACCAAAAACGGAATCAGGGCGTACAGGGCGATCAGCAGCCTGAGCTTGGCTTTCAGCTTCACTTCCGGACACCGCCGGCGCTATTCCCCAACGGCCGGGTCGCCCCGTTGGGCGACCGGACGGACCCGGATCCGGTCGGCGTCTTTGTCGTCCAGGAAGAGCCGCAGGCCCTGGCGGGTGGCGACGGCCACCGGACTCCGGGCGGTCAGCTTCAGACTCTGGGCCTGGGCCACCCCCTCCAGATGGATGGTCGCGCCCTGTTCGACGCCCTGAGCCCGGAGCATCCGCCGGGCGTTGGGTCCGCCCAGGATTCGGATCGCCTCGAACGGTTCGCCCGTCCGGGCCGAAACGAACTGCATCGGCCGCCCCCCCATCCGTCCCCAGATTTTGGCGGCCATGCCCTCGGTCAGACGGACCCGGTCGCCCCCTTCGGTGATCACGACATATTCCATGGGCGGCAGCCGGCGAATGAAAAGGATCGAATCGTCGGGCTTCAACCCAAGGGCCTCCAGGGTTTCGAGCAGGGCGACGCCGCCGGTGACCCCTTCGATGTGACCGGACTGGCGGGGCCGCATCTCGATGAGGGGCAGCCGCCGGTCGTCGGGCAGATGCACCACGATCTTCATGGCCATGCCGCCGCCGATCACGGCATCTCCTGCGGGGCCGCGGACGCGGACGGGTTGCACCAGCACCTCCTGGTCCAGCCGGACGATTTCGCTGCCTTCGAAAAGTCCCATGCGGCCCAGTCGCGTTCCCAGTTCGGGATCCGCCATTTTATGGATGGTCAGGGGCTTGCCGACCTCGGCTTGGGTCAATGGAATGTGCATGGTGGATGTCTTGTGCTCCATCGGTTGAGGGGGCGTCGGGTTCTTTCATGCCGGCCGCGGCCGCGTATCCGAGGACGCCCACGGTGTTGACGTTGTGCAACAACGCCGCCGTCACGGGCTGAAGACGGCCGCTGCCGGCCAGCAGCAGGAACAGGGTGTTGAGCCCCAGCGTTGCGCCAAAGCAGCGCCGAAGAATGGTTCGGGTTCGGATCGCGATCCGTCGGGCGAAGGTCAGGGCGTTCAAGTCGTCCCGCAACAGGACCACCTGGGCCGCTTCCCTGGCCAGATCCGCGCCGCCGGGCATGCAGACGCCCACTTCGGCGGCCACCAGGGCCGGCGCGTCGTTCACCCCGTCGCCGGCAAAGGCGATCCGGCATCCCTTGGCCTGCAGGTCTTCGACGATGGCGGCCTTGTCCTCGGGCTTGAGGTCCCAGTGAATCTCGTCCAGGTCGGGCAGCCGCTCGCCCACGGACCGGGCCGTTTCGGGATGGTCCCCGGTCAGCATGACCGTTTTTCGGATGCCGAGGCCTTTCAGGTCCCGGATCGCCCCTGCCGCTTCGGGTCTCAGGGCGTCCCGAAGGGCGATCACGCCCTCCAGGGCGTCTTCCCGGGCGACGTAGAGAAGGCTTTTGCCTTCTTTTCGAAGGGTTTCGGCCAGGCGGTCCGCGCCCCGGCAGTCGAGCCCCTCGTCCTCGCCGATAAAATGATGGCTGCCCACCAGGACCCGATGCCCGTTTACATAGGCCGAGACCCCGTGGGCCACGATGAAATCCACCTGGCCCGCGGCCGGCGGCGCCAGCCCGCGGCGTTTGGCCGCAGCCGTCACCGCCCGTGCCACGGGATGGGCGTAGTGTTCCTCGGCCCCGGCGGCCAGCGCCAGCAGGTCGTCCGGCGTCATGTTGCCCGTGGGGACCACATCGGCCACCTCCAGAACCCCGCGGGTGAGGGTGCCGGTTTTGTCGAACACCACGGTGTCCACTCCGGCCAGGGCGTCCAGGGCCCGCGCGCCTTTCAACAAGGCCCCGCCGTGGGCCGCGGTGTACATGGCGGTTCGGACGGCCACGGGGTTGGCCAGCTTCAGGGCGCAGGAATAGTCGACGGTGAGCACCGCCGCGGCCCGGCGGACGTCCCGGGTGGCGAGGTAAAGGCCGACCCCCAGCGCCAGGGTGGCCGGCGCCAGCCGGTCGGCCAGTCGATCGCTTTCCTTCTGTGACGGGGATTTGTCCTTCAGGGACCGCTCCAGAAAACGGCCGACCCTCGCCATGCCGGTTTCGCCGCCCACCCGCCGCGCATCGATTCGGATGCGCCCCTCCACCACCACCGAACCGGACAGGGCCTCGCTTCCGGGCGCCAGGTGCACCGGAACGGATTCGCCGGTGATGGCGCTCTGGTTGACCGAGGCGTCGCCTTCGACCACCCCGCCGTCCACCGGAATCATTTCCCCGGCGCCGCAAACCACATGATCGCCGATCCGCACGTCCCCGAGGCGAACGCGGGTTTCCCGGCCGTCGCGCATCACCCACGCCGCATCCATCTGGGGCCGGAGCAGACTCTTGAGGAGACCGTTGGACTTGTCTTCCGAAATCTGCTCCAGGTATTCCCCCAGGGCCAGCAGGGCCGCGATGGAATTGGCCGTGAAAAAATCCCTGCGGATCAGGGAAAAACCGA
>CAYPCE010000389.1:0-3072 GCA_964409085.1 uncultured Desulfobacteraceae bacterium
GATGGATAGAGGACTTTGCCTTGTGTTGCAGGCTCGTCCCGCCAGGCCCGCCTGACCCGGTTCTTGTACATCGCCCCGTGCGCTTGCGGCATCCCGCCTCAGCGGGACGGCTTCCTCCCGAGGTCCGTTGCCGGATGCCCCGTTGCACTGCCGCTACATCCTTCGCCTCCATAAGGCTGGATCAGGGACTTGCCGCCGGCGCTGCTTCGCACGCCGGGGCGCACCCATTAGAATACGTGCCGTGCCCGGCACACAACAGGTCGCCCAGGGGCCGGCTCTCCACGGATGGCCCCAATGGCATCCGGACGAAACCCGTCTTCTTTATTAGGGCTACGATCCCGACGCTGGCCTGCACACTCTCTCCACCGCCGATCCGGAAGGGGGCAACATTGCGGTGATCGTCGAATCCGAAGGAGCCCTGGACCGACCGATTTGGGATTTCGAGGGCGACTACATTTCATGGGGGGCGCAGACCGACGGCAACTGTGACATCTGGGTCACGGCTGCCGACGGCGGCCAGGTCCGGCGCCTGACCCACGACGCCCAGATGGAATCCAACCCCATCTGTCGGCCGGACGGATCTTATATCGCCTACAAGGTGGCCCCCAACAAGGCCTACAACCTGACCATCGAAAACTTCCTCCATGTAGCGGACGGCTTCGACGCGCCGACAGTTTGGATCTGGGACGGCATCAAATCCATCCAGATGAATGACTGGAGCCCCGACGGCGACAAGATCGCCTACACCGCCGAAATCGTCACCAACGCCTCCGGCGAAGACCGCGTTTCCTATCTGGCCGTGGTCGAGGATGTCTCCTTCACCGGACCCAAGACCTCGGGAACCCCGGTGATCCTGTCGGCCCACAATACCCTGGGCGACCGGGGGCCGGTGTTCTCTCCGGACGGCGACCGGGTTACTTTCTGGTCCTGGGACACATCCTACCGGGCCACCCTCTGGATCGCCAATGCGGATGGGTCCAACCTGACGCAACTCACCCGGATGGGGCGGGACATGACGCCCCAATGGCGGCCCGGCGGGGATGAGGTCCTCTTCGAGTCGGCCCGAAGCGGGGATATGGATTTATGGACGGTTGTTGTCGAGTGACGGGGAAGCGGTAAACGTTGAAAACGGGCGGCGCCGGAAACGGCGCCGCACTTTTGGGTTGGAAGGGGCGTTTTTAAGACGACTGGATGGGATACCCCGCATTGGACCACGCGAAGAGCCCGCCGGCCAGTGACGCCGCCCGGGCGTAGCCCGCCTGTTTCAGGATGCTGGCGGCGATGTTGGACCGGTACCCGGTGCCGCACTGGACCACCAGGTCCTCGTCTTTGCCCGCGTCGGGGAACCGGTTCGCCAACAGGTCCGAAAGGGGGAAATGGTCCGCCCCTTCGATCCGACCGGTTTGCCATTCGCCGGGTGTCCGGACTTCGATGATGCGAATCCCGCCGTTGTGCATCCGCTCCGCCAGCTGGTGGGGAGACACCTGGGCCAGTTGATCCACCTGCCGTCCGCTCATGAGCCAGGCCATGATGCCGCCGGACAGGTATCCGAAAATAAGATCGTACCCGATGCGGTGGAGTTCCGTGACCATTCGGTCGTAATCGCCCCGGTCGTCCACCACCAGCAAAATCTCGGAATCGGGGTCCACCACCATGCCGACCCAGTTGGCCAGTTGTTTTTCAAAACCGATGTTGATGCTGCCGGGGATGTGGAACCCGCCGAAGGCGGCGGAGTCCCGGGCGTCGATGATGGTCGCGCCGTCGGCGTCCAGGGTGGCGGCGCCCTTATCGACTGCCCTACGCCATGCCGATATTTGACCTCAGCAGAGCGATCCCCTCTTCCCGCGCCTTGAGCACGGTCTTGAGATCGACGCCCGAAAATTCGCTGCGCGGCAGGACATGCGACTTGAGGGCGTCGCGGTACAGCAGGTATTCATCCTTGCCCGGGATATTCGCCCCGACCTTGGCCGTGTAGAGAAATTCGTCGATGGGGCCGTTTTTTCCGTTTCTGTTGCCTTCGGACAGATCCACGCGATGATCCCCATAGACAAGGAAACAGTGCACCATCGGCAGATACGGCAACCCATATCGCGCCAGGATGTCGCCCGTTCCGGTCACGAGGTCTTCCGTCATGGCATAGATGCCGACATGCTTGTGGATGGGGATCGACAGCTCGGCCGCCAGGGTGGCGATGACGGCGTGTTTTGTCGTGCAACTGCCCATTTTTTCCTTGAACAGGATCATCAGGTCTTCCCGGTCCGAGTTGTAGCCGTAGGGCAGTTCATGCACGTACCGGCAGGCCGCCGCAAAATCGGCGACGCCCAGGTCGATAAATGTCCTGGAAACCGGGCCGGCGGCTTCGGTGGGTTTGTTTGGAAATACGGAATAGGATTCCATGGCGCACCTCTTTTGGATCGTCATTTTCTATTGTTTTTGCACGGTCATGATCGGCACTCTTCCATTCCCCGCGGCTGGTGGCGGACATGGCAGACGCCGGTCACCGTAGATACCGCGTATGGAAAATGACGCCGTTTCAGCCAGAAGGCCACATTGACCAACGCGATCATATCAGAAAATCATTTCGACGCCATTTCCCTCATCAAATTCTAACAAACGGCTGATATGCCCCTCTTCATGTTTGCGGATTAAGGGGGGGGGCGCGCCCCAAGACATTTCCCTTTTTCCACCTTGAAATCCCGGCGCCCTTCCGATATAAACGGAATCGAGAGAATCGTCCGGCGTTTTTACCGACCCTTTTCCGGACGCAGAAGGTGTTCGATTCTGTGACATTCACCCCTCGACAGGAGGTTGTCCATCCATGAAACGGAACCTTTTCCCCCTTTGCCTGCTCATCCTTTTGACCGCCGTCGCCCTGTTTTCCTGCGGCGGAGACAAAGACGCGACCGACCATCAAAAAGCGCCCGCATCGTCCGGGACCCGCCTGACCATCGTTTCCGGGTCCGAGAACAAGGGACTGGAACCCCTGATCATGGCCTTCGCCCGGAAGAAAGGGGCCGCCATCGACATCGACTACATGGGCAGCGTCGACATGACGCTGATGCTGGCCGAAAA
>CAYPCE010000390.1:0-3062 GCA_964409085.1 uncultured Desulfobacteraceae bacterium
TTTTCTCGAGGATTTTCTGGGCATCTTTCAGCGAGTAGCCATCGAACTCCGGTTCGACCGGCGGTTCGAGGTCACCGGCCATCCCTGTGAGTTCGGATGGGAAGCTTTCCGGGGACAGCATCGGGCCGTCGGCCAGGACCATGGCCCGTTCGATCACGTTTTCCAGCTCCCGGACGTTGCCCGGCCAGGTGTGGTTGAGCAACAGGCCCATGGCTTCCGGCGTAATCCCCTTGATCTCTTTTCGAAGCAACTCATTGAATCGGCCGATAAAATGCTGACTCAACAGCGCAATGTCTTCCCGCCGCTCCCGCAATGGGGGTAGCTGGATCGAGAGCACGTTGAGCCGGTAATACAGATCTTGACGGAACCGGCCCTCGGCGACTTCAACATCAAGGTTTTTGGCTGTCGCCGCAATCACCCGGACATCGACGATCCGGGTTTTGGAATCCCCCACCGGCCGCACTTCACTCTCCTGAAGGACCCGTAACAGCTTGACCTGAAGCGTTGCGGGCAGTTCCCCTACCTCATCGAGGAAAATCGTGCCGCCCTCGGCCTCTTCAAACAGGCCCTTCCGGTTTTTGTCCGCGCCGGTAAAGGCTCCTTTTTTGTGGCCGAAGAATTCGCTCTCCAGGAGGTTGTCCGGAACCCCGCCGCAGTTCACGGGGATGAGGGGGCACTGGGACCGGTCGCTGCTGAAGTGAATTCCCCGGGCCACCAATTCTTTGCCGGTTCCGCTTTCGCCGGTGATTAAGACGGTCGTGGTATACTGGGCCACCTTCTCCGCTAACTGGAATGCGGCCTGCATCGATTTGCTGCGCGCGATCAGGTTGCCGAACCGGTAGCTGTCCTCGATGTTCCGGATCCGTTTTTTCAGGCGAAGATTTTCCCGCTTGAGCCGCTCCCGCTCCTCGGCCTTTCGAAGGGCAAGGAGCACTTCATCGCTTTTAAAGGGTTTGGAGATATAATCGTAGGCGCCGCGTTTCATGGCCTCCACAGCCGTATCGATATTGCCATAGGCGGACATCATGATGACGGTGACCCCTTGCAGTCGCTCCCCCGCTGCCTCCAAGAATTCCATCCCGTTCATTTTGGGCATCTTGATGTCGCACAAAATAAAATCGTAGGGAGCACCGTCCGATAACTTTTCCAGCGCCTCCAGGCCGTTACCGGCCGTGTCGATCCGATATCCCGATTTGCGTAGCAGCATGGTCAGCATATGACGCATGTTGTCCTCGTCGTCGATGATCAGCAATCGTTTGGCGTCGCCCTCTATATCCGGCGCTTCTTGTTCACTCATGTCTCTTGACCATCCGTTCCCAGGATCGTTTCGATCGGTCTGTCCTTTCAATCCGCCGCGCCGGCCCCCTGAAGCGGTCCGCTCCTGTCTTCCGTTTCGTGCAGGGGAAGCAGGACGATCATCGCGGTGCCGTTTCCCTCCTCGCTTTCTGCCGTAATTCGCCCTCCCATCTGCTCGACAATGGCGATGGAAGTGGAAAGCCCCAGTCCGGTGCCCTTTCCCGGTTCCTTGGTGGTATAAAACGGATCAAAAATATTGGCGAGGGCGCTATCTGAAATGCCGGGTCCGGTGTCCCGGAACATCAGTCGAATCGACGCCGGCTGCCGTCCGGCCCGTCCACCGGGGTCCGGCACCACCTGGCTGGTGATGGTGATGCGCCCGTGGGATTCCGTCGACTGAATCGCATCCCCGGCATTGATGATGAGATTGAGAAAGACCTGTCGCAACTTGCCGGCATCGGCCATAACCGTGTCCCGTTCGGCATGCAGGTTGAAATCAAACCGGGTCTCGGCCATCATCGGCTGATATCGGACCACGTCGACAACGTCCCGAATCACATCGTGGACGGATATGCGTTGACCATCCCCCTCGGAGGATCGGGAAAAATTGAGCAGTTGCCGGATGATCCCGTGGATCCGATCGATCTCTTTCTCGGTGCGGCCGACGAATTCCTTTCGTTCCTCCGTCATTATATCATCACTCTTCAGCAAATCAAGGTATCCCATCACGATGGCGATGGGGTTGCCGATCTCATGGGCAATCCCGGCGGACAGCCGGCCCACCGACGCCAGTTTTTCAGCCCGGATGACTTCCTCCTGTGCTTTCTGGAGTTCCCTGTTGGCAGTTTCCAGACGGGATACCGTGTTCTCCAATTCCTTTTTGTCCGCAGAAATCCGCTTCAACATACGGTTAAACGTGGTGGCCAGTTTTCTGAATCCGTCCTTATCCTGGGCGTAGAGAAACATCTCTTCATCAAGTTCCCAATAATCTTCAGCCTGTTCCAACAGTTTATGAACCGGTTTGACGGTCATCCGGGAAAGGCGGTAAAATCCAAAAATGGTGAGAAATACCGTATTCAGGATGATATAGAGGATGAGGATGTAGTGGGTTTGCTTCAGGGCGTCATAAATGTCGTCGAACCGGAGCGCTGCTCCCGCGCCGGCGATGGTGCGGCTGTCTTTCTGAAGCGGAAGGGTGACGATCACGCCCTCGTGCTGGCGGCCAAACAGGCCACCTTCCTCCCCGAAAAAGCGAGCCCCGGGTTCGTTCTGACCCAATGCCTGATGGATGGCACCCTTGAGGTTCTTTTCATAGGCATTGCATCGACCGATGGCATAGATCAGGTTCTGACGGGAATCCAGTGCGAGGGCACAGTCGACCTTTGATTCGTCGAACATCCGCTTGAACCGGTCCTGCATGACGACCTCAAGCATTCCGGATGTGTCGCCATTAATCCGCGTCAGGTTATTTTCAACGGCTCTCAGGAAAAGACGGGCTTTGGCCACCTCGGAACGGATGAGAATCCCTCGGACGGAGGTCATCATCACGAAGTCGATGAGGATCATGCCGGTGACCAGGATGATGACCAGGATGATGACAATGTTGGTTTGTACTTTTCGAAAAAACACGTTGCATCCGAAAGGGGTGGAATGACTTTAGAAGGGCCTATCACAGGGGAGAGGGAAAATCAATGGGCGCAACGTCGCCCCGACCCAAAAAGCCCGAGGGGTTGGATTCCCTCGGGCTTTGAAAAAGATTTCGGCGG
>CAYPCE010000391.1:0-3015 GCA_964409085.1 uncultured Desulfobacteraceae bacterium
TCTGCCGCTGACGGATTACCCGAAAAAAGACCGGCCGCTGATCAAGGCCAAGGCCGTCAAAGGCATCGCCGGCGTGGAAAAAGGACCCAAACGCTCGGTGCTCTATTCGTTGATCGACCACAGCCTGCCGCTGGACCCGGCCGAGGAAAAGACGTACCGGAAAATCATTCAAGAAAACCCAATGTTTCAGGAGGCCAAAATGTTGCAGTCCATTGAAGAAGTCGGCATGGAAAAGGGTATGGAAAAGGGCATGGAAAAAGGCTTGGAAAAAGGCAGGGAAGAAGGCAGGGAAGAAGGCATGGAAAAAGCCGCGATTAACCTTCTCCGCTCACAATGGCTGAGCAAAGAGCAAATATCGGAGATTACCGGGCTGGACCGGAAAAAGCTGGAGGAACTGGAAAAGAAGCTGCAATCCGAATAGCGAAGGGCTGGAGTGAACTGCGTTCCCGATTATGCAAAGTCCGCGCCGCCTTCATGTTGATGGGACGGAATTCGTTGGATGAGATGGGGCTGTTGGCGGGGTGGAATGAAACAGTATCGCCTCCTCGCGCTCGATATCCCAATCCGGGAACACCAGGACGGCCGGATGACATCGCAACGCCCGCGCCAGCGTTTTGGCGCGTTCAATCCCGAGGCGAATTTTATTGTTTTCGATAGCGGATATCGTGGACTGAGGGATTCCGGTAAGATCGGCAAGCGCATTCTGACTCAGTTTTTGCAGTTCACGAATGATGCGCACGGATTCACCCACCGAAACATCCACTGTTTTTTGGGTTTTTTGATAATCTTTCATTGCGCTTTCGCCTTAATGGTCATGAGACGTCACTTTTTCCACCCGGACGAGGACCTTCGGACCATCAACCTTGTATATCACCCGGTATTGTTTGTTCAATCTCGAAGATCTGAAGCCTTTCCACTTGCCGCCAAGCGATTCGTCATTGAATCCTCGTATTTGTCTTAGCCCCTGTGGGCCTGAAATCCGAACTATATCCTTCCATTTCTCATATCGCTTCAGAATTTCGATGGGCAGTCGCTTTAATTGCTTGACCACAGTTTTGTGTTCATAAACCTCCCACATACTATTTATGGTATACATTGCATTGCAGGCATGTCAATCGAAAATGGCGAAAGGAGATCCTATAGGGCCACTTGCCATTTCGGCCGGACGTTTTATTTTTTCCATTGAAATAACCCGGAATTTTAATTTCCCGGCTATACCGACAAAAATGCAAATGGAGGTGGAAGTTTTATGGGCAATCAATTTAAAACCGCTTTCCTGCTGACGGTCCTCACCCTGCTCATCGTCGCCATCGGCGGGATGTTCGGGGGCAAATCGGGGATGATCATCGCCCTGTTGCTGGCCGGCGGCATGAACTTTTTCAGCTACTGGTTTTCGGACAAGATGGTCCTGAAGATGTACAAAGCCCAGGAGGTCGCGCCCTCCCAGGCGCCGGATCTGTACCGGATCGTGGAGGAGCTGGCCCAAAACGCCGGGCTGCCCATGCCCCGGGTCTTCATCATTCCACAGGATTCGCCCAACGCCTTCGCCACGGGCCGGAACCCGGACCACGCGGTGGTGGCGGTGACCGAAGGGTTGATGGACATCATGGACCGGGAGGAACTCAAAGGCGTCATCGCCCATGAGCTGTCCCACGTCAAGGACCGGGACATCCTCATCGGCACCATCGCCGCCACCCTTGCCGGGGCCATTATGGTGCTGGCCAGCATGGCCCGGTGGTCGGCCATCTTCGGGGGCGGAGACGACGACGAAGGGGGCCTGGGCTTTATCGGCCTCATCGCCATGTCCATCATCGCGCCCATTGCCGCCATGATCGTCCAGATGGCCGTCTCCCGGTCCCGGGAGTATCTGGCCGACAGCGAGGGCGCCAAGGTGGCCGGCCATCCCGAGGGACTGGCCCGGGCCCTGGAGAAGCTGGGCGCCTATTCAGAGCGGCGGCCCATGCACGCCAATCCGTCCACGGCCCACATGTTCATCGTCAATCCGCTGTCGGGCGGCAGCCTGCTGAAGCTCTTCTCGACCCATCCGCCCCTGGAAGAGCGGGTGGCGCGGCTGCGGGGGACGCGGGTCCGGAGCGGCGGGGAGCGATCTCCCGGGGACGGCGCCGACAGACGGCGGTCCGAAGGCGAAGCCATGTGGGACCGGCTGCGGTAACAGGGAGACGTGATGACCGAATGGATGGATCTCCAGGCATGTTGTTCCCGGAAGCTGGTTTCGGCCGACGGGGCCATCGCCGAGATCCGGCACGGCAGCCGGGTCTTTATCGGATCGGGGTGCGGGGAGCCCCAGCACCTCATCCACGCCCTGGTCAAGAACCGGGACATGCAGGAGATCCTGATTTATCAGATGCTCTCCTTCACCCTGGCCCAATACGTGGACGACCCGGATTTTCTCGAGCGGTTCGCGCTGAAGCTGTTTTTCATCAGCGCGCCCATGCGAAAGGCCGCCTTCGAGGGCAAAATCGATTATCTCCCGGTCTATCTATCGGATATCCCGGAACTGTTCGACAGCAACCAGATCGGCCTGGAAGCGGCCCTGATCCAGGTGAGTCCGCCGGACCGGTTCGGCTATTGCAGCCTCGGCATTTCGGTGGACGTCACCAAATCGGGCGCCCGGAACGCCGATCTGGTCATCGCCCAGATCAACCCCCGGATGCCCCGCACCTGGGGGGATTCCTTCATCCACGTGGACGAGATCGACTGGATGGTCCAGCACGAGGAGCAGCTCGTCCAGGCCGTGCCCGAGATCCCCGACGAGGTGGTGGCCAAACGCATCGGCTTCTACGTTTCCGAACTCATCGAGGACGGGGCCACCCTCCAGATCGGGTTCGGCCGGCTCCCCTACGTGATTCTGGGATGTTTGGACTGCAAAAAGGATCTGGGCATCCACACCCAGATGATCACCGACGCCTTCATCCCGCTGTTTGAAAACGGGGTGATCACCAACGCCAGGAAGAATTTCCTGCCGGAAAAGGCGGTGGCCACCCTCTGCATGGG
>CAYPCE010000392.1:0-2997 GCA_964409085.1 uncultured Desulfobacteraceae bacterium
TGGACTTGTTGAGGCCGATGATGCCGTGCTTGGCCGCGCAGTAATGGCCGCCCATTCCGAAACCCCGCTGGCCGCCCACCGAAGAGATGCTCACCACGTTGCCGCTTCCCTGCCCGATCATATGGGGCAGCACATGATGACAGCACAGATACATGCCCTTGAGATGGGTGTCGAGCACTTCATCCCAGGTCTCTTCTTCCATATCGGCGATGGCGGTCATGGAGGAATTTCCGGCGTTGTTGACGAGAATGTCGATCTTCCCGAATTCCGCCATGGCCGTGTCCACCATGGCCTTGACCTCGGCGTTCTTCCTCACGTCGCATTTAACGCCGATGGCTTTCCGGCCCATGGCCTTGATCTCCCCGACCGCCTTTTCCATGCCCTCGGGGGTCGACATTTTATAGGGAATCGTCTCCATGTCCGCGCAGATGTCGGCGATGACGATGTCCGCTCCTTCCTCGGCCATGCACCTGGCCGCGGCGAACCCGTTGCCCCGGGCCCCGCCGGTGACGATGGCCACCTTTCCCGCAAGTTTCATTAAATGGCTCCTTTCGGCTTTAAATCGCTTCCTTCAACGATTCCAATTTAAATTGTTCCCCCACCTGCTGGAGGCTGGCGTTGATCTCCTGGAGGTCGTCCTTGAGCGAATCGAGTCCGTACTCTTTCACCTGATAATCGAGCTGCCCGTTCAGGCTGTAGACCAGATGCAGCAGGTTTAAGAGGTGGACGCAGTCGGGGCGATTGACCAGGCCGTCCGGGCCGCTCATGTACTTTTCCATTAAACGGTCCGGGGCGATCTCTTCGAGTCCCCACCGGAGCGTCTCCGCGTCGACCTTCTGAAGCATCACGCCCCTGAGCAGCACCGCTGTCTGGACGCCCATCCGGGTGACGTCCCGGACCATTTCTTTATCCTTTGGATCCATTTCCATGGCGCGCCCCTTTTTCAGGTCATGCGGACTTTCATGGTTTTGACGTGCTTAATGATTTTTTCCAGTTCGTCGAAAAACGGTTGGCAGACCCCTTCGGCCTCCTCCGCCGCCTTGCAGGCGTCGAGCTTGGCCTCAAGCTCCTGGGCCTCTTCGGCCAGGGATTTCATGTCCTCCGTGCCCTTCTGGGTTTTGAAATAAAGCTTCTTGACCAAGGGTTCCAGTTCGTCACAGACTTTTGTGAGTTTTTCCTTCACTTCGGGATAGTCTGTTTTGTCAGCGACACTCCTGAATTTCTCGATGAGATCCCGGGCATAATTGGTGCCCATTTTCTGTTCGCTCAATGTGCGCTCCTTTCGTTCACAAGTTTAAAAATGATGCATAAGGGACAATTTTAAGTTCGGGGCGCCGCCTCCAACCGGGCAAGCGCCGTCCGAAGGCGCTATCCGAACATGTCGTCAATGATGATGCAGGTGGCCATGGCTGCAATGAGAGCCTTCGCCGTGGCCGTGCTTATGGTGATGATGATGACCGCCGCCGGCCCCGGGGCAGACATGGTGTTCTTCCGGCGGCGCCGCTTCCACCTCTTTGGGCGGCAGCCCGCCGCTGATGGTTTCGGCAATCTGCCCGAAAGCCTGGGCGGTAAGGCTGTCGGGATGGAGATTGACCACCGGCACGCCGGTGTCGGCCGCCTCTGAAAAAAGGGGATCAATGGGGATCGATCCGAGAAAGGGGATCTCCATCATGCGGGCGAGCTGCTGGCCCTTGTCCTTGCCGAACAGATACACGGTATCGCCGCATCCGCAGGTGTAGGAACTCATGTTCTCCACCAGCCCCAGCACCTTGGCCCCCAGGGAGAGGGAAGCGTTGATGGCCTTGGAGCAGACCAGGGTGGAGACCTCCTGGGGGGTGGTGACGATGATGACGCCGTCCAGGTCCGGAATCGATTTGAGGATCGCGGTGGGTTCGTCGCCGGTGCCCGGGGGCAGGTCCACCAGCAGGTAATCGAGCCCGCCCCATTTGGCGGCCGAGAGCAACTGCCGGATGGTGCGGCTCTTGGTCTGTCCCCGCCACATCACCGGGGTCATTTCTCCGGGCCAGAACAGGGCCACGGACAGGGCCTTGATCCCCGATTCGGTGGCCACCGGGTCGAGCCAGAACGCGCCGTTCAGGGGCGCTTCTTTTTTGATTCCAAGCATTTTGGGCACGCTGGGCCCATGGAGATCGGCGTCGAAGACGCCCACATTGTTGCCGGCGTTTTTGAGGGCCGCCGCCAGATTCACCGTTGTCGCCGTTTTGCCCACCCCGCCCTTGCCGGAAAGAACGGCGATCTTGTACCGGACGTGCTTCAGGGCGTCGGCGATGGCCCCCTCCTTGGTCAGTTGTTGTCGTTGTTTCTCGATGAATTCGTTCCGGTTGGGCTCCATTGCGTTCTCCTAATCGTTTACGAAAGTCGTTGAATTTCCCAAGAGAGGCGCCCGACGCCCAGCGCTTCGGCCTCTTTCAGCACGCCGGTGAAATCGATCGCCGGCCGGTTCCCGGCGTCGCTGATGCGCGCCATCATCAGATCGTAGGTGGCGGCGTCCAGCGCCACGGGATCGCGGCTGGCCAGAAATCCCAGATTTTCCATGACCGGCTGGCCGCTGAAGGGATAGTATTCCGGGTGGGGAGTCACGTCCCATAGACAATTAATGAAAAACATGCGTCCATCCACGGACGCCCTGACCCCGTGGATCGATTCCAGGGCCCGTTGATGAAAGGACGCGACCTTGGCCCTGTCGGGGCGGGCGCCGTTGAACAGGTAGGGGTTGAGCCCCTGGAGCAACCGGGTGCGGGCCCGGCCGGAAAGGCATTCAAACCCGCCGTTGAGCAGGGCGCCATTGACGCCGAACAATGGATGGAGGGTAACATGGGACAGCACCCAGAGCGCATCGCTCCGGCAGATGACGGTTCCCACCTCGACGCCGCCCAGAATCGATTCCGTCGATCCGCAGGGAAACAAGTCCCCTTCGTCCCCGCTGAACCCGCCGTTGATCACGAAATGGCCCGCCAGGGTCTCGTTGGAATATCC
>CAYPCE010000393.1:0-2996 GCA_964409085.1 uncultured Desulfobacteraceae bacterium
TCAAGGACTTCCCGGCGTTTATCATCGTGGACGACAAGGGGAACGATTTTTTCGAAGGATTGTTGTAAACCATGAATTTGGAATCCTATTTCGACTTTCTTGCGCCGGATGACATTCGCATCAAAGGAACGCGGGTGGGGATCGAATCCGTGCTTTATGAATACATCCATCGGGAACAGAGACCCGAGGCCATTGCCAAACGGTTTCCGACGATCGATCTGGAACAGGTCTATGCAACCATCCTGTATTACCTTCACCATAAAGAAAAGATAAACAAATACATTGAGGATTGGCTGGATTATGGAAAGCGGATGCGGGAACACCAGCGCGAGAATCCGCCGCCGATCCTTCTTCGAATGAAAGCCCGAATGGAGGAGTTGAGCGACGGGAATAGAGCATCTTGATGAAAATCCGTTTTCTGCTGGATGAAAACGTCGATCCTTTGTTCAGAATGGCCTTGCAGAGCCGACAACCGAGTATTGTTGTATGGAAAGTGGGGGATCCTGGGGCCCCGAAAAAAGGCACGCTGGATCCGGAGATTTTAAAATGGTGCGAGGGCCATTCTTTTGTTCTGGTTACCAACAATAGAAAGTCCATTCCTCGTCATTTGCGCGACCATCTTGAAAATGGGCGACATATCCCCGGCATTATCGAATTGAATTCCGATATGAGCATTGGAGACACGATTGAAGAGTTGGTCTTGATCTGGGAAGTCTATGGCATGGATGAATGCCGCGACGTCATTTTCTACATGCCGCTTCACCGCCTTTTCCAGTCCCGTTAATCACTTCTTGTCGAAAAACAGTTTGCATATTCACAACCACCCAACAAAAGGAGTCAATCCATGGCAAAGAAAATGAAAACCATCGATGGCAACACCGCCGCCGCGCATGTGGCCTACGCCATGAGCGATGTGGCCGCCATTTACCCCATCACCCCGTCCTCCCCCATCGGCGAGATCGCCGACGAATGGGCCGCCGGCGGGCGGAAGAACATCTTCGGTTATCCCATGACGGTCCGGCAGCTCCAGTCGGAGGCCGGCGCCGCCGCGGCGGTCCACGGGTCGCTGGCTGCGGGGGCGCTCACCTCCTCCTTCACCGCCTCCCAGGGCCTGCTGCTGATGATCCCCAACATGTACAAGATGTCGGGCGAGCTGCTGCCGGGGGTGCTCCATGTGACGGCCCGCTCCGTCGCCGCCCATGCCCTCTCCATCTTCGGCGATCATCAGGACGTCATGGCCGTGCGGCAGACCGGGTTCTCGCTGCTGGCTTCGGCGTCGGTCCAGGAGGCCATGGACCTGGGCCTGGTGGCCCATCTGGCCGCCATCAAGGGGAGCCTGCCCTTCCTCCATTTCTTCGACGGCTTCCGGACCTCCCATGAGATCCAGAAGATCGAGATGATCGACTATGAGGATATGGCCAAACTGACGGATATGGACGCCGTGGCCAAATTCCGGGCCCGGGGCGTCAACCCCGAGCGGCCCGAACTGCGGGGAACGGCGCAGAACCCGGATGTCTACTTTCAGAACCGGGAAGCGGTCAACCCCTATTACCTGAAGATCCCCGGCATCGTCGAAGACTGCATGAAGCAGGTAAGCGACCTGACCGGACGGCCCTACAAGCTCTTCGACTATGTGGGGGCGCCGGACGCCGAAAACGTGATCCTCTCCATGGGCTCGTCCTGCGAAACCATTGAAGAGGTGGTCAATTACATGGCCGGCAAGGGCGAAAAAGTCGGGCTGGTCAAGGTCCGTCTCTACCGGCCCTGGTCGACCCCGCATCTGTTCGCCGCCATGCCCGAATCGGCCAAGGTGCTGACCGTCCTCGACCGGACCAAAGAGCCGGGCGCCCTCGGCGACCCGCTTTTCCTGGATGTCTGCTCCGCCTATATGGAAGAGGGCAAGACGGCCAAGATCTACAACGGCCGCTACGGGCTCAGCTCCAAAGAGTTCAACCCCGGCATGGTCAAGGCCGTCTTCGACAACATGAAGGCCGCCAATCCCAAGAAGCATTTCACCGTGGGCATCACCGACGACGTCACCGACACCTCCCTGCCCGTGGCAGAGGGCTTCGACGTGGCCCCCGAGGGCACCGTCCAGTGCAAGTTCTGGGGCCTGGGGGCCGACGGCACCGTGGGCGCCAACAAGAGCGCCATCAAGATCATCGGCGACAACACCGACATGTACGCCCAGGCCTATTTCGCCTACGACTCCAAGAAGTCGGGCGGCGTGACCATGTCCCATCTCCGGTTCGGAAAGACCCCCATCAAATCGACGTACCTCATCGACGCGGCCGACTACATCGCCTGCCACAAGGACTCCTACGTCGACACCTACGACGTCCTGGAGGGCATCAAGGAGGGCGGCACTTTCCTCCTCAACTCCGCCTGGTCCCTGGAGGACATGGAGACCCACCTGCCCGCCGGCATGAAACAGACCATCGCCCGGAAAAAGCTCAAGTTCTACAACATCGACGCCGTCAAGATCGCCGGCGAAGTGGGGCTGGGCGGCCGGATCAACATGATCATGCAGACGGCATTCTTCAAACTGGCCAACGTGATCCCGGTGGACGACGCCATCACCTACCTCAAGGACCAGATCAAGCAGTTGTTCGGCAAGAAGGGCGACAAGATCGTCAACATGAATTTCGCGGCCGTGGACAAAACCCTGGATCACCTGGAAGAGGTCCAATATCCGGCGTCCTGGGCCGACGTTTCGGCAAAGGATCACAAAAAGAAGGACGAACCGGCCTTTGTCACCGACGTCATGCGGCCCATGCTGGCCCAGCAGGGCGACAAGCTGCCGGTGAGCAAGTTCGAGCCGGACGGCCTCTTCCCCGTGGCCACCACCAAATACGAAAAACGCGGCGTGGCCATCAACGTGCCCGAATGGATCATGGAAAACTGCATCCAGTGCAACCAGTGCGCCATGGTCTGCCCGCATGCCACCATCCGCCCCGTGATCCTCACCGATGAAGAGGTGGAAAAGGGACCGGCCG
>CAYPCE010000394.1:0-1614 GCA_964409085.1 uncultured Desulfobacteraceae bacterium
CGCCCCCAAAACGCCTCTACCATCTCCCGCCGCCAGTTCCAGCGTGAACTGCGTGAGCAGCTCCCCGAAGCCCTCGAAACCATGATCGGCGGCAGCACCGGCCGGTCGCCCATCGCCCCGGTGGACCTGGCCCAGGCCGCCATCGGCCCCGGCATGGCCATCTTCTCCAAGTACGCCGGCGTCCTCAACCAGGACGGCTCCCCCATGTCCGTCCATGACGCCCTGATCCTCATCAACCGCGAAATTACCAATTTCCTGACCCCGGAAAGCGGTTCCTTCGACGCCGACACCCTGTTTTGCGCCACCTGGTTCGACCAGTACGGGTGGAGCGCCGGCCCCTTCGGCGAGGCGGACACCCTGGCCCGGGCCAAGGGGACCTCCGTGGACGGGGTCCGCAACGCCGGCGTGGTCGACTCCGGCGGCGGCAAGGTCCGCATGCTCAAATGGGAAGACTATCCCGCCGACTGGGACCCCAGGCGGGACCTCCGCACGCCCGTCTGGGAAGCCTGTCATCAAATCATCCGGACCCTGAAAACGACCGGTGAAACCGAAGCCGGCACGCTCCTGGCCAAAATCCCGGAGCGGGGCGAATCCATCCGGCAGCTCGCCTACCACCTCTACACCCTCTGCGAGCGGAAAAAATGGGCCGAAGAAGCAAGGGCCTATAACGAGCTGATCACTTCCTGGGGAGGCATCGTGGCCGCCTCCGCCGAAGAAGGGCCTGCCCGGACGCAAATGCCGCTGGGCGAAGACTATTAGAGGCACACAGGGAGGCGCCATGCTGAAAACCGCCGACATCAAGAATTTTACCGCCTTCGGTCATGCCGGCCTCGCCCTCGCCCCCGGCCTGAACGTCTTTATCGGCGAAAACGGGACGGGCAAATCCCATCTGCTCAAACTCTTCTACTCGGTGCTGGCCGCCAGCGCCGAAGAAGGGAGAAAACCCGGCGCGAACGGCCCCACAAAAACATTCCTGCAACCGAGGCTCGCCGAAAAACTGATCGGCGTTTTCCGCCCCGAGTCCCTGGGCCGGCTGGCGCGACGGAAAAAGGGGCGGGACCGGTGCGAGATCGCCCTTCACACAAACAACGAAGACCTCGACATCGCCTTCAGTTTCGCCCCACAGAGCAAATCTGAAGTCACGGTGGACCGGTTGCCCAACGCTTATGCGGCTCATATGCCGGTATTTTTCCCCACGCGGGAACTCCTCACCCTCTATCCCGGTTTTCTTTCCCTGTATGAAAGCCACCATCTGGAATTCGAGGAAACCTGGCGGGACGCCTGCCTGCTGCTCGGCGGGACCATCAAAAGGATTACGCGCTTGCCGGGCGTCATGGTGGAAGTTTTAAAAAACCTCAAAAATGCCATGGGCGGCGGCGTCACCCTTGATAAAAACGGCCGGTTTTATATCGATATAAAAGGCCAGTCGCCGATGGAAATGCCCTTGGTGGCGGAAGGTTATAGAAAACTGGCGATGCTCGCCAGATTGATCGCCAATGGGTCGCTCCATGAAAACGGCTTCCTGTTCTGGGACGAACCTGAAGCCAACCTAAACCCCAAGCTCATCCGCCTTGCGGCCGAGGCCATTTTTCATATCTGCAAAAGCGGCATTCA
>CAYPCE010000394.1:1714-2979 GCA_964409085.1 uncultured Desulfobacteraceae bacterium
ATTAAGGAGTCCTCCATGACCCTCAAACCCTGGCGCGAAATCGCCCGCCCCCACAAAGACGTCCTCCAGGGCGCGTTCAAGCAATCCGAATTCGCCGCCGACATCTCCCAGGCGGCCGGCGGCACGGCGCCGCCGGAATACCAGGACCCGGAAAAGTTCTTCGCCCGGACCTTCATCACCGAAGGGATGCGGCTGCTGCTCATCTCCGTGGCCCAACGCCTCGCCGGGCAGGGGGGCGACCCGGTGATTCAGCTTCAGACGGCCTTTGGCGGCGGAAAAACCCATACCATGCTGGCCGTCTATCACCTGGCATCAAGGACCATTCCGGCCGACCGGCTCGCCGGCGTGCCGCCGGTGCTGGATGAAGCCGGCATCCCTGAGCTGCCCACGGCCTGTGTCGCCGTCATCGACGGCATCCGGTTATCCCCCAGCCAGCCGGTTCCCCTGGGACCGCTCACGGTCAACACCCTGTGGGGAAACCTGGCCTTTCAACTGCTGGGAGAAGACGGATACAAAATGGTCGAAGCCAGCGACCGGGACGGCGCATCGCCCGGCAAGGGCGTTCTGATCGACCTGATCCGAAAAGCCGCCCCCTGCGTGATTCTCATTGACGAACTGGTGGCCTTCATCCGGCAGTTCGATGTCGGCAAATCCTTCGTGGCCGGCACATTCGACAGCAACCTGAGCTTCGTCCAGGCCCTGACCGAAGCCATGAAATCCGTGCCCAACGCGGCCCTCCTGGCCACCTTGCCCGAGTCGGAGCTGGAAATCGGCGGCCCCATGGGCCAGCGGACCCTGAACGCCCTGGAGAAATACTTCGCGCGGGTCGAATCGGTCTGGAAACCGGTGGCGGTGGAAGAGGCCTTCGAGATCGTGCGACGCCGCCTTTTCGACACGGTGGGGAACGCCGCCGACATGGATGCCGTCTGCAAAGCCTTCTCCGATTTTTACCGCGACGGGGGCGACACCTTTCCATCAGAAACCCGGACCGGTTCCTATTATGACCGGTTGCGGCAATCCTATCCCATCCACCCCGAAATTTTCGACCGGCTCTATGAGGACTGGTCGACGCTGGAAAAGTTCCAGCGAACCAGAGGGGTGCTCCAATACATGGCCACGGTGATCCACCGCCTCTGGAACAGCGATAACCGGGATCTGCTTATCATGCCGGGCTCCCTGCCGCTGGAAGACGCCGTCGTCCGCACCAAAAGCATCCATTACCTTCCCCAGGGGTGGGAACCGATTATCGAGCGGGAAGTGGACGG
>CAYPCE010000395.1:0-2973 GCA_964409085.1 uncultured Desulfobacteraceae bacterium
CTGGTGGCGGTGCTGGACGCCGACAAGGAGGGATTTCTCCGGTCCACCCGGTCCCTCATCCAGACCTGCGGCCGGGCCGCCCGGAACGCCGGGGGAAAGGTGGTCCTCTACGGCGATGCGGTGACCCGGTCCATGCAGCAGACCATTGACGAAACCGGCCGGCGGCGGGAGATCCAGGAGGCCCACAACGAACGCCACGGCATCACGCCGGCCACCATCCACAAGCACATCGCCGACGTGTTCGACTGGGTCAAAACCGCCGGCCCCGAAGGAGAACCGCTGCCGGCCGATCTGGCCCAAGTGGCCGAAAAGACGGCCGACTATGGCGACGCCGAAGAGGACGGGGATGTCGATGCGATGATTCGGGAGATGGAGGCGGAGATGGAAAAGGCCGCCAGGGAGCTGGCGTTCGAGCGGGCCGCGGACCTCCGGGACCGGATCGCGGCGCTGAAGGAGCTGGCGTGAATGGAAGCGCCCGGCCGAAGGATTCGGCCGGGCGCTATCACTCTCTGATATGTGCCGCTACCGGCGATTATTTATAATACCCGGCCCCCACGTAGTAGTTGTCGTCGACCTTCAGAATATAGCTGCTTTTCTTGGAGGGGGCATCCTCCCCCGGCTTCGGCCACATGTAATTGACCCAGCCGGCGCCGGGGCCGCTGGCGACCTTAACAAAATCCTGGAAAAACATTTTTCCCTTGCTGTCCTTGAGATTGGTCAGGTCCCTGCCGATCAGCTGGGGTTTGATGGGATGGGCCACCATAACCCCGCCCCGCATGGCGAACACATAGACATTGCCCTTGACGAATTCGCCGTCTTTTTTGTTGATTTCGCAAAGCGCGCCGGTGAAATCATCCTGCATCATTTTGGCGGCGGCCTTACACACCGCGACGCAGTCTTCTTTCTCTCCCGCGATCGCGTTCCCGGCAACAAACAGTCCGACCGACAGCACCAACAGGCCAATCAAAAGCTTTCTCATACGTTCCTCCTTGTCATTGCGGTTTTTCCTAAATTACAACCAGTTATCCTCTTTGTTGTTCCGATTTACGCCGTCATCACCTCCTTCGTATTTTTTGAATCGTCCTTTCAATACCATGCCTACATAATAAATTACAAGAGATAAAATTAAATTCAAGCTATTTCAAAGAATGAATCATATTTTTGACAAGGGGCTTTACAGGGCCGGAATGGGACCTATTGTTGGGCCATGAAGATGGAATTGATCGAAAAATTGTCCGGGGTCTCCACCGGACCGGGCGTCTACCTCATGAAGGACGCCGAGGGGAAGGTAATTTACGTGGGAAAGGCGGCCAACCTCAAAAAACGGTTGACCTCCTATTTCCAAAAAAACAACGGGATGGACATCAAGACCGGCATCCTGGTCCGGAAGATCGCCTCCTTCGAGACCATCCTTACCCATACCGAAAACGAGGCCCTGATCCTGGAGTCGAACCTGATCAAACGGCACCGGCCCCGGTACAACGTCATCCTCAAGGATGACAAGCGGTACCCCTCGCTCCGGCTGGACGTCCAGAACCCGTTTCCGACCCTCTCCATTGTCCGCAAACCGGACAATGACGGGGCCCTCTATTTCGGCCCCTTTTCGTCGGCCCATGGGGCCCGCCAGACCCTCCAGTTCATCGAAAAGACCTTCGGGCTCCGGAAATGCCGGAACCGGCGATTGAAGGAACGGACCCGGCCCTGCCTCAATTATCAGATGGGGTCGTGCCTGGCCCCGTGCAGCAAAAAAGTGGACCCGGAGACCTACGGGGCCATCGTCCGGGAGGTGATCCTCTTTCTCAGGGGCCGGACCCCTGAACTGGTACGGACCCTGAAAGCCGAGATGACGGCGGCCGCCGAAGCCCGGGATTTCGAAGCCGCGGCCCTCCTCCGGGACCGGATGTTCGCCCTCCAGCGGACCCTGGAGAAACAGGTGGCGGTGACCGCCGATTTCCAGGACCGGGATGTGCTGGCCGCGGTCCATTCCGACAATCTCCGCCTGGTGACCCTGCTCTCGGTCCGGGGGGGTTACCTCATGGGCATGCGCCATTTCCGGTTCGAAGAGGCGGTGGCCTCCCGGGAAGAGACCATCGCCGCCTTTATCCGCCAGTACTACGAGGGGAACCGGTTCATCCCCAACGAGGTCCTGACGCCGTCGCTCCTGGAGGAGGCCGGTCTGCTGGCGGAATGGCTCACGTCCGTCAAAGGGCGGCGGGTCCAGGTGATGTGGCCCCGGCGGGGGGAGCGGGCGGCCCTTCTCCGGATGGCCGAAGAAAACGCACGGGACGGGCTGGAGGCGTGGATCACGGAGCGCTCGGCGGATATCGGACTCCTGACCCGGATCCAGAAACGGCTCCATCTGGACAAACTGCCGGACCGGATCGAGTGCGTAGACAACTCCAACATCTCCGGTACGAATCCTGTGGCGGCCCTGGTGACCTTCCAGGGGGGGCGGCCCGACAAGTCGGGATACCGGAAATACCGGATCAAGAGCGTCAAGGATGTAACCGACGATTACGCCTGCATGGCCGAGGTGCTGAAGCGCCGGTACGGCAAGGGATCGGATTCGGAACCGTTCCCGGATCTCCTGATGGTGGACGGCGGCAAGGGGCAGCTCAACATCGCCCTGGCGGTCATGGCGGAACTGGGGATATCGGATCGGTTCGAGGCGGCGGCCATCGCCAAAAAAGACGAGGAGAAAGGGGAGACCGAAGACAAAATCTTCCGGCCCGGACGGGCCAACCCGATCCTCTTCGGCCGGGACCGGGACCCGCTATTTCTGCTTCAGCGGGTCCGGGACGAGGCCCACCGGTTTGCGATTACATTTCACCGGAAACGGCGGTCGGAAAGCGCCCTCTCATCGGTGCTGGATGGCGTGCCGGGGATCGGGAAAAAGCGGAAGGCGGCTTTGCTCCGCCATTTCGGGTCGATCCGGAAGATGCGGGAGGCCGATGTGGAGGATCTCCGGGCCGC
>CAYPCE010000396.1:0-2919 GCA_964409085.1 uncultured Desulfobacteraceae bacterium
CCCTACCCGTCGATGAGGATGCGCACCCGGACCCGGCTCCCGGCCAGGGCAGGGTCATCCAGGGTCAGGATCGCTCCGTGCCGGATCCCCGCCGGGATGTGAAACGGCAGGTGGCGGCGCTGACGGATGCGCCCGGCCCCGCCGCACGCGGCGCATCGGCGGTGGAACCGGAAAGACGGGACGGCCCCCTCGCACCAGGGACAGGGCGACGCGATC
This sequence comes from uncultured Desulfobacteraceae bacterium, assembly GCA_964409085.1. Lineage (GTDB taxonomy): Bacteria > Desulfobacterota > Desulfobacteria > Desulfobacterales > JAABSP01 > JAABTD01. The sequence continues at coordinate 217 of CAYPCE010000396.1, forward strand.
TCGACGGGCAGTTCACAGGTTCCCCCTTCCGACGCCTCTTCGGGCGACAGAATGGCTTCGAGATGGACCGTGTCGGTCCCGTGGAAGGGAAAATCCATGCCCCCCGAAAAGGCGGCGAAGGGGTCGGATCGGCGGCGAGGACGCGGATCGCCCCGGTAGCCCCTCGATGGCCCCGGGGACGGATCGGTTCCGGGGTCGAAAGGCTCCCGCCGATGGACCGGAACGGACACGTCTTCCTCGCGCGTCAGCCGCTCGTCATAGGCCTTTCGCTTGTCCGTATCCGATAGGGTCTCGTAAGCCTCCTGGAGGTCCCTGAACCGGTCGGCGTCCCCGCATTCGCCCTCCATGTCGGGATGGCAGGATTTGGCGATTTTCCGGTAGGCCCGTTTGATGCTCTCCGCATCCGCTTTTCGGTTCACCCCTAACCGCAGGTAGAAATCCATTGCCATGGCGAGCGCACCTCCTTTTCGACTCATCCTGAAAAGCGCGATCGATACGACTATCGATATGTCTTCACCAAAAAATAACGTCAGAATTCAGGCGTTGTCAAGCGGTTCGATGGGGGGGATCGGCGCACCCTCCGGGAGGCCGGAGGACCGACGTAAAAGGGCGATGAGCCCGTCCATTTCCGACGGCATGGGCGCGGTGAAAACGACCCGCTCCGCCGTCCGGGGGTGGCGCAACGCGAGCCGCCAGGCGTGGAGCATCTGGCGGTGCATCCCCTTGACCGTGTTGGCGACGTTCTTCGGCAAATGGTGGGGCGGTTTCCGCCCCCCGTAAACCGGGTCGCCCACCACCGGATGGCCCATGGACGCGCAATGGACCCGGATCTGATGAGTCCGTCCGGTTTCGATTCGGAGGTGGAGGAGGGCCATGCCGTCGTAGGCTTCCAGAACCCGCCAAAGCGTCTTCGCCGGACGTCCGCGGTCCTGGACCGACATCCGTTTGCGGTCCGTCGGGTGGCGGGCGATGGGGGCGTCGATGACACCTGACCGGTCCCTGAAACGGCCGTAGGCCAGGGTCAGGTACTCTTTCCGGACGGCGCGGTCCTTGAACTGGGCCGCGAGGCCGGCCTGGGCCGCGGCGGTTTTGGCCGCGACCAGTACCCCGGAGGTGTCCTTATCCAGGCGGTGAACGATGCCCGGGCGGCGTTCACCCCCGATGCCGGTCAGGTCGGGGCAGTGGTGTAGAAGCCCGTTGACCAAGGTGCCGGCGGCGTGGCCGGGCGCCGGATGCACCACCAGGCCGGGCGGTTTGTTGAGGACGATCAGGTCGGCGTCCTCGTGGAGGATGTTTAGGGGAATCGGTTCCGCTCTGAACGGCGTCGGGTCGGGCGGGGGGATGCGGCCGCAGATTTCATCCCCGATCCGGAGCCGGTAGCCGGGCTTTCTGACGCTTCCCAGTACGCGGATGTCGCCCCGGCGCAGGAGATCGGCGGCCAAGGATCGGGAGAGGTCGGGAATCAGGGCGGCGAGAAGGACATCGATCCGTTCTCCCGCATTGGAAGGGTCGATGCGGAAGGTGAAACCATCGCCGTTATCGGGCATGGAGAGAGAGGGGGGTTACTGTTGTACGTCAAACAGGGATTCGAGTTCCGACAGGACGGTTTGGTCATCCAACTGCTTGGCGGTGGAGAGTTCACTGACGAGCAACGCTTGGGCGGTATCGTAGAGTTTCCGTTCTCCGAAAGACAGGTCCTTGTTGAGTTTCAGCACGAACAGGTCGCGGAAAACCTCGGCGACCTCGAACAGGGACCCGGTCTTGATTTTGTCCATATACTCCCGATAGCGGCGGTTCCAGGTCTGGTTGTCGACGGGAACGTCCCGGTGATTCCGCATGATGTCGTAGATTTTGGGGATGTCGGTCTGACTGATCACGTCCCGCAGCCCCACGGAGTCGACGTTGGCCAGGGGAATCATAATGACCATTTCGTTTTCAAGCACTTTCATGATGTAGAAATCGTGCTTTTCCCCGTTGATCACCTTGCTCTCGATGGCATCGATCCGCCCCACGCCGTGTGCGGGATAAACGGCGAGATCCCCCACCTTGAACTGCCGGGTGTTTTGAGGGGCTGATGATCCGTTTTTGTTTTTTTCGACCATGTTATACCGACCCATCCATTGGAGGCGACTGGTGTTGATTTCATTCCAAATAACTTCTTTTATCATACAATTAAAGAACAATCAAACAAAAAAGGGTTGGCGCGGAGACCGCGCCAACCCTCCAGATAAGCCGGGTTAGCCCATGGGCCGGTTCGGAATTACATCAGGAACGGCACCATCAGCAGGGCCACGACGTTGAGGATCTTGATCATCGGGTTCACCGCAGGGCCGGCTGTGTCCTTGTAGGGGTCGCCGACGGTGTCGCCGGTGACGGCGGCTTTGTGGGCATCGGAGCCCTTGCCACCCAAGTGGCCGTCCTCAATGTATTTCTTGGCGTTGTCCCAGGCCGCGCCGCCGGTGGTCATGGAGATGGCCACGAAAATACCGGTGACGATGGAGCCGATGAGGAGTCCGCCGAGCGCCACTTTGCCCAGGAACAGGCCGACGATGACCGGAGCGATGACCGGCAGAAGGGCCGGAACCAGCATCTCCTTGAGGGCGAACTTGGTCACGATGTCCACGCAACGGGCGTAGTCGGGCTTGGAGGTGCCTTCCATGATGCCCGGGATCTCCCGGAACTGGCGACGGACTTCATCGACCA
>CAYPCE010000397.1:0-2918 GCA_964409085.1 uncultured Desulfobacteraceae bacterium
TTAGGAAACCCTTCTTTTAGTTGCATATTGCAATTTCGCACTGTGGAGTTCCTGTAGCATATCGCAAAACCCCCGTCCAGGCGGACAAAGCAAAACTTCAGCATTCCCCCCGTCCCCGCATCCGTGCTATTGTGATAGATCATGCGCATCCTCCTCATAGAAGACGACCCCAAAATCGCCGATTTCGTCCTCAAGGGCCTCAAATCGGCCGGGTTCGCCGTGGATCACGCCGTCGACGGCGATGCCGGTCTCGATCTGGCGCTGTCGGAACCCTACGATGCCGCCGTCGTCGATATCATGCTCCCCAAACGGGACGGCCTCTCCGTGATTGAGGAGATGCGACGCCGGAAGGTCGAGACGCCGGTGATCGTGCTGAGTGCCAAGGGAGAGGTGGAAGACCGGGTGCGTGGGCTGGAGACGGGGGCCGACGACTACCTCTCCAAGCCTTTCGCCTTTACGGAACTCCTGGCCCGGATTTACGCCCTGCTGCGGCGGACATCCGGCGGGACCGAACCGACCCGCCTCACCGTGGGCGATCTCTCCCTTGACTTGATCACCCGGGAGGTGACGCGGACCGGAAAACCCATCGAACTCCAGCCTCTGGAATTCACGCTGCTGGCCTATCTCATGCGCAACGCCGGGCGGGTGGTCTCCAAGACCATGATCATGGAGCACGTCTGGGACTACAATTTCGACCCCCAGACCAACGTGGTAGAGGCCCGCATCTCCCGCCTCCGTGAGAAGATGGACCGGGATTTCGACCGGAAGCTCATCAAGACCGTCCGGGGCGTGGGGTATGTCCTTAAAGCGGATTAGGATCGGCCAGTCCCTCAGCGCCCGGTTGACGGCCCTTTACGGCGTCATCCTGACCCTGTCCGTGGCTGCGGCTTTCCTGACGGCCTATCTTTTCATGCGTACGGTGCTGCGGGAGGGGATCGATCAGGACCTCGTCTCCCAGGGCGAGGCCATGATCCTGACCCTGCACACCGATTCCCTGTCGGCGGTCCGCCGGTACATGGTGCTGGAGGCCCAGGCCGCCGGCGAGCGGAAGGTCTTTTTCCGCCTGCTGACACCCGGGGGGACCGCCTTTTCCTCGTCCAACATGGCGTTCTGGCAGGAAATCCGGGTGGACCCTGCCGCCGTCCGGCAGGTGCTGGACGGTGCCGGCCGGGTCTTCCGGACCGTCCGCCTTCCGGGCCGCGACTTCGGCGTGCGGGTGATGTACGCCCGGTTGGGGCCCGGCGTCATCCTCCAGACCGGGCAGACGCTCCTGCCCGGCGCCCGGTTTGTCTCCGCCTTCCTCCGTATTGCGCTCATCACGCTGGTGGTGCTTGGCCTTTTGTCGGGCCTGATCGGCTGGATGATGGCCCGGAAGGCCCTGTCGGGTATCGGAACCGTCACAAAGACCGCCCACCGGATCGCTGAAGGGAACCTCGACCTCCGGGTGCCGACCCAACGCGGGGCCGAAGAAATCAACCGCCTGGCCGAGGCCTTCAACCGGATGGTGAGCCGCATCGCTGAGCTGGTGGCCGGCATCCGGGAGATGAGCGACAACATCGCCCACGACCTCAAAAGCCCCATCACCCGTATCCGGGGCACGGCCGAGGTCGCCCTGACCACCTCCGTGACCATCGAGGATTACCAGGAGATGGCCGCGGGGACGGTCGAAGAATGTGACCGGCTTTTGGAGATGATCAACACCCTGCTTCTGATCTCACGGACCGAAGCCGGGGTGGCCTCCGCTGTCCAGGAACCGGTCGATCTGGCCGAGCTGGTCCGGGGCGCCTATGACCTCTTCCGCCCCCTGGCCGAAGACCGGTCCATCGAACTGGACTGCCGGACCCCGGACCGGTGCGTCATCCAGGGCGACACCCGCCAGATCCAGCGGGCCGTGGCCAACCTCATCGACAACGCCATCCGCTACACCCCGGCAGGCGGGGCGATCCTGGCGGCGGTGACGGCCACCTCCCCCGACGCCGTTGACGTGGCGGTGGAAGACACCGGCATCGGCATCGCCGAAAAGGACCTCTCCCACATCTTCGACCGCTTCTACCGGGCCGATCCCAGCCGGTCCGACGCCGGCGCAGGACTCGGCCTGAGCCTTGTCCGGGCCGTTGCCCAGGCCCACGGCGGAGGCGTCGAGGTGATGAGCAAACCGGGCGAGGGGGCCGCGTTTTATCTGTCCATTCGGCGATAGTTTCCCAACCTGACCAAATGGTAATCTTCCGGTCATCTTCCGGTAAACTGGATGCGCTACGTTCCCTTCAACAAGGAACCGATTGCACCCGAAACCGGGGATCCACCCGGAATCGATCCGTAAAAAACCGTTTCAAGGAGGAATCTTATGAACCGATTTCCCATTTACCGAAAATGGTCGGCCCTTATCGCGGGGCTGATGATCTTTTTGATGCTGACCGCGACGGCCGCCGCCCGGATGATACCCGATACCTTCAGCGATCTGGCGGAAAAAGCCCAGTCGAGCGTGGTCAACATCCGGACCGTCAAGGTCACCAAACAAAGCGACCGGGTGTTCCGCCATTTCTTCGGACCCTTCCAGCAGCGCCGGCCCGGAGACGAGAACAACCCCTTCCGCGACTTCTTCGGACCGTTCAACGAAGAGGCGCCGCAGCGGGAATTCCGGCAGCAAAGCCTCGGATCCGGCTTCATGCTCGACCGCGACGGCTACATCGTGACCAACAACCACGTGGTGGAGGATGCCGACGAGATCAAGGTGCGGCTGACCAACGGCAAGGAATTCGACGCCGAGATCGTGGGCCGGGACCCCAAAACCGACCTGGCCCTGATCCGGATCGCGCCGTCCGACGACCTGAAACCGCTGCCCATGGGCGACTCCGACGCCCTGAAGGTGGGCGAATGGGTGGTGGCCATCGGCAGCCCCTTCGGCCTGGAGCAGACCG
>CAYPCE010000398.1:0-2887 GCA_964409085.1 uncultured Desulfobacteraceae bacterium
TCAGCAGGGCCTTGCCGTTGTCGGATTTGACCTGGGGCAGGTCCATCACATAGAGATTGTCCACCAAATCCCCCAGGGTTTCGTATGCCTTCTTCTTGCCGTCGCAGGTGTTTTCCCCGACGACCATGTCCGCGGATTCCAGGTAGGGGCACACCTTGCCCAGCTTGAACCCGAAGGACGATTTGATCAGGGCGCAGGTGTTGCGGGGCAACAGTTTTTCCACTTCTTCCATGGCGAAATCCGCCCCGGAGCACAAGCCCACCAGGGTGGCGTTGGCGGCCAGGACGATCTCTTCGGGCACGAACACGCAATAGGACCCGACAATCTTCCGGCCGGCGGCTTTTTCATCCAGCAGTTCCCTGATCCGCAGCCCGTGGACCTCGCTCATGACGAAATCGAAATACCCCATCCCCTCCGGGCGATGCCGCTGGGACAGGTAAATTTCCCCGTACCCTTTCCCCAGCACATCCAGAAGGGCGTCGTGGGCATCCAGGTCGAGGCCCAGTTCGGTCCACATTTTCCGGTAGTCTTCGCTCATCTCCCGCGCCTTTCGTTGAGGGTTGTGTCCAAAGGGGCCATTTCTAATTTGACAATCTCGATAAGTCAAATCGCTAATCTCGATACCACGCGACGCAACCATTGAAAAAGTCAATGTCGGCCGGCTCGACGCCCATCCGCGCGGGCCTGTCAAATCAGCTCTTGACTTCTCCCGCCGAATTCATTAACAAATGATCCATAACCCCGGCGGCAGAAGCCGCCGGCGAGATGGAAAACCGACAACACGAAATCCAGACGGTTCCGCGACCCGACCGGGGAGCGGCGCCAGACCAGACAACCGGGCCACGAAGGCGGACTCTTCCGGAAGAAGAGCATTCTTCGTGGCTTTTTTGTGAAACGGTCCCCAGGGGGGAGACGGCATTTTGACCAAACGGATCTGCGTCATCGACGGTCAGGGGGGCGGGATCGGCGCGACCCTGATCAAGTATTTGAAATCGGAGTACGGCGAGTCCATCGAGGTGATCGCCCTGGGGACCAACGCCATCGCCACGGCCCAGATGCTCAAGGCCGGGGCCAACCGCGGGGCATCGGGGGAAAACGCCATCCGCTGCACCGTCACGCAGGCCGACTGCATCCTGGGGCCCATCGCCATCGGATGGCCCAACGCCATGCTGGGCGAGGTGACGACGGCCATGGCCGAGGCGATCATGTCGAGCCCGGCGGTCAAGATCCTGGTGCCGCTGTGGCAGGAACGGGTGGAAATCGTCGGCACAATCAAGGAGCCCCTGCCCCATCTGGTCCGAACCGTCGTGGAGGAAAAAATAAAGGAGGTATTGACCGATGTGTGAAGCCAACGCCTATGTCGTTAAGGATGGAGAGGAACGGCTGATTATGGAATCCGTGGATGTAGTGGAGCCGGACGGCGAGGGCGGCTTCCGCCTCGTCGGCATCTTCGGGGATCAGGTGACGGTCCGAGGCCGGATCAAGCGGATGGCCCTGGTGGACCATAAAATCCTCTTTGAAGAGGGCGTGCCGGCGGGCGATCAGGAGCACGCCCACCGCCACCGGCACGAACACGCCCATGAGCACGCGCATCCCCATTCCCACGGGGATGAAACCCACAGCCATCCCCATGCGCACGTTCACGCCCATGAACATGCGCACCAACACGCCCACCCCGTTGGCGGCGAAGGGCATGACCACGCCCACGACGGCGACCATGGGCCGCATCACCATGATCACGAGGAACACGAGAAAGAGCCCCACGATCATTCCCACTGAAAGAAAACCGCACTGGAAAGGGCAGCCGATGCGACGCCGACCCGCCGGCTGCCCAACCCGGGTTTTAATTCAGGGGCACACTCCCACCGACCTTTGCCGGCGACCCTTCGAGCCGCCGCTCCCACCGGCCATCTTTCGGCGCCGGAGCATGCCCTCCGACCAATAGCCGGCGGTTCCCCCCGCCGGCGAGGCGCACCTTTGAAAAGAACAGCTCTTTTTCCATCGCGATGATCGCGCCCGCCATCATCAGGAGGACGACGGTCTGGATGCACTTGGTCGCCTGGGAAATCTCCAGCGCTTCCTGCGACATGTTGATGATGAAGTGAAACACGATGGCCGCCAGCACGCTTTTCCCGTTTTTGATGCAGATCCAACTGATGATGATGCCCATGGGAATGATGCTGACGAAGAAATTGAGGCCGAACCAGAAATTTTCGTTGAAAATTTCATACTGGTAGGAATCCTTCACGAATACCAGCGGAAAGTGCCAGAGGGACCAGAGCACGCTGAAAATCAGCGACGCCGTAAAGAAATTGTATCGGCTCTGCAAACTGTCGAAAGCGTATCCCCGCCATCCCAGCTCTTCAAAGGTGGCGGCCAGCACCAGGAGCAGCAGCACCGGGACGAATCCGGAGGAAAAGGAGAAGCCCTCGGCGAGTTGAAACTGCGACATCGATCCTCCGAACTGAAGGGAGATCAGAATCGACGCCACCACAGACAGGGGCATGATGAAAATGAACGCCGGGAGCGATGTTAGCCGGATGCGCCTGGGATTGATCAGCCGGTCGATAAAATCCCGTTTCAGATCCGGACGGCCGGACCCGAAGATCATGATCAGCGAGATGAGAAACGGCGCCACCAGCCCCGCCAGCAGAAAGACCATGTGCAATCCGTTTGAATCCTCCTGGTAACTCATGTACGCGCCGATAAACCATAAAATGAATGTCGCTGCAAAGGTGATGGAGAAGTACCGAAGCGGTTTGTATTTGAACCCTGAAATCATTTGGGCCTCCGATTTTGTATGACCATGAATGGTGAATGGTTGTATGTCGCCGTCTCCGCAGGGCGCGGATCGCCCCGCGGAGACATCTTTGAATGACCGTTGGGT
>CAYPCE010000399.1:0-2886 GCA_964409085.1 uncultured Desulfobacteraceae bacterium
CCGATCGGCCGAGGCGGCGAGAGAAACCGCCGACGAACTGGAAGAGACCGCCAGAGGGTTCGCCGACGCGGATGCGGCGGTGGGCCAGGTCCGGGCGGCCATAGACGGACTGAGCCAAGCCGCCCGGAAAACGGGAAAGATCGTCGAAGAGATCGCCGCCGGCTCCGAAGACCAGGCCCGGCGGGCCAAAGAGATCAGCGAATCGGCCGCATCCATGGACCGTATCACCCGGGAGACCGCTTCAACGGCCGAAGAGACCGCCGCATCGGCGGAACAGATGGCCGCCCAGGCAAAGGAGATGGAGGCCATGGTGGGACGGCTGGTTGCCATACTCAAGGGAGAATCAGACAGAGGAAACGGCCAGACCGCAAAATAGGACCGCTCCGAAACGTTGTACCCATAAACCGAAGTTTTGCCGGCCCACAACAAAAAAAGCGCCATGGAATCGGTTCCCATAACGCTTTGATTTATGGTGCCTGGGACGAGAATCGAACTCGTACGAGGACTCAGCCTCAAGGGATTTTAAGTCCCTTGCGTCTACCTGTTCCGCCACCCAGGCATAAACCCGCTGATGATGTCCCTATTTATCCCCTCGGCCGGTTGTTGTCAAGGATAGGCTTGCGAAACCCGAGAGCATCTGTTAAGGGGGGAGCCTATGCAGACGACCGCCCCAGCCCCCGCCATCGTCCTCGCCTCCGCCTCCCCTCGACGGAAATCGCTCCTCGAGGGAGCCGGACTCCGGTTTGCCGTGGTGCCCAGCCGTTTCGACGAATCGGCCGTGCCCGTGTCGAGCCCCGAGACCTACGTCCGGGTCCAGGCCGAGGGGAAGGCGGCGGATGTCTCGGGCCGGTATCCGGACGCCTGGGTGATCGGGGCGGACACGATAGTGGTGATCGACGGGGAGATCCTCGGCAAGCCGGCGTCCCCGGCGGCGGCCCGGGAGATGCTGGTCCGGCTCAGCGGCCGGCGGCACGCGGTCTATACGGGATACGCTCTTTTCCGGGCGGCCGACGGAGACCGAACGGCCGGGGTAGTGGCCACCGAGGTGGCATTCAAGCCGCTGACCGGGGACGAGATCGACTGGTATATCAACTCGGGCGAGCCCTTTGACAAGGCCGGGGCCTACGCCATCCAGGGGCTCGGGAGCCGCCTGGTGCTCCGGATCAACGGGTCCTACACCAACGTCGTGGGCCTGCCGGTTTGCGAGGTGGTGGCCGACCTCATGAAACGGGGGGCGGTTCAGCGGGGCGACGGGGACCGTCATGGGACGTCGGGAAAAGGAGGCTGACATGGGGGTGAGCGAACGATTGGCATCGATTCGGGATCGGATTCGGGCGGCGGCCGAAGGGGCCGGCCGGGACCCGTCCGAGGTCCGGCTGGTGGCCGTGAGCAAGACGGTGGAAGCCGACCGGATTCGTGAGGCGGTGGACGCCGGGGCCGAGATCCTGGGCGAAAACTACTTTCAGGAGGCCAGGGAGAAGATCGACGCCCTGGCCGACACGGGGGTGAGCTGGCACTTTATCGGCCATCTCCAGTCGAACAAGGCCAGGTACGTGGTCCGGGACTTCGACCTGATCCACTCCGTGGACCGGCTCAAGCTGGCCCGGGAGCTCGACCGGCAGGCCGAAAAGGTCGGCCGGGTCCAGCCGATCCTCATCCAGGTCAACCTGGCCGGGGAGGCGAGCAAGTCCGGGGTCTCCGGCGACCGGTTGATGGATCTGGTCCGGGAGGTGGTCCGGTTGCCCCACCTGGCAATCCGGGGGCTGATGACCATGCCCCCCTTTTTCGACGCCCCGGAACGGGTCCGGCCCTACTTTGGCGAGCTCCGCCGGAAGCGGGACGAGATCCGGGACGCGGGGATCGAGGGAGTCGCCATGGATGAGCTGTCCATGGGGATGACCGGGGATTTCGAGGCGGCGGTGGCCGAGGGCGCCACCCTGGTCCGGATCGGGACGGCCATTTTCGGGGAGCGGGCGTGAAGGTCCTGCTCCACATCTGCTGCGCCCCGTGTGCCATCCATCCGGTCCGGGTTCTTCGGGAGGACGAGTCGGCCGAGGTCATGGGCTTTTTCTACCCGCACAACATCCACCCCTATACCGAGTGCCAACGGCGGCGGGCGGCCCTGACCCAATACGCCGACGCCGTGGGGCTCCGGGTGATCGACGCGCCGGGCTACGACCTCGAGGGCTTTTTGCGGAGCGTCGCCTTCCGGGAGGCCGACCGCTGCCTATACTGCTACCACGACCGACTCCGGTCGGCCGCCCTGATCGCCCGGCGGGGAAAGTTCGATGCCTTCACCTCCACGCTTCTCTACTCCCGCCAGCAGCGGCACGATACGATCCGGTCCCTGGGTGAAGCGGTGGGCCGTGAGGCGGGGGTGCCCTTTTTCTACCGGGACTTCCGGAGGGGATGGCAAGAGGGGATCGAGGTCTCCCAGGAGATGGGGCTCTACCGGCAGGGGTATTGCGGGTGTATCTACAGCGAACGGGATCGGTATTACCGATAGCAATCGAGACGGATGTTCGGGAATTTCATATACTTCATCATTGTTCTGCTGATCTATGCCACTTATGAGCCGGCTGAGGCCCCGCCTCTGCCGGTCATCGAGCTGCTGTTTTTGCTGGTCAGCTTCACGCTGCTGTTTGCCGCCGTGGTCTGGGCCCGGTTTCGTCAACTGGCATCCCGGATCGGCCGGGAGAGCTACCTCCGGCTGGACCACCGGTACAACGCCCTGGTTACCCGGAGCTCGGTGGGAGCCATCGTCTTGTTCGCGGTGGACATCTACGTCCTCGATCTCACCGCCGTCACCCGCCGGTTACCCCTCTTAGCTCAACTGCCCACCCTGGAGGCGGTCCTCTTTCTGGGCCTGTTCATCGGCTACCTGTC
>CAYPCE010000400.1:0-2858 GCA_964409085.1 uncultured Desulfobacteraceae bacterium
GCCGACCCACCCCAGGACGGCGGCCCGCAGGGGGGCCAGTCCGGCCTGGGTGGGGACGTCCAGCAGATCGAGAAAGCCGGGCCCCAGCAACAGTCCGATAAAGAGGAACTCCGTGCCGGTGAGGTGGAACCGGCGCAGAAAGAGGGGGACCCGCGGCCGGAGGCTCCGGAAGGTAAAATGGTAGCCCATGAACGCCAGGAAGATCAGCAGGAGAAAGGCGAAGACGGCTTTCATGGTTCAAGGGGCGGTTCGCGGGGAGGCGGTTTAGCGGCCGGGACGGACGAGGCGCCCCGGCCTTCCGTTCGTCACACCGGCCTGGCGTCCAGCCCGAGGCCCTCCCGCTTCTTTTCGATATGGCGGCGCATGAGCGCCGCCGCCTTTTCCGGATCGGGCTCCACGGCGAAGGCCGCGCCCACCACGTCGTTCAATCCCTCGGTGAGCAGCTTCACCACGTTCATGGAACCGGTGATGGGCGGCATGGGGCCCAGCACGGTGTAGACGCCCGAGGCCACGAAATAGCAGCCGATGGCCGCCGCCTTTTCGGAATACCATTCCGGCGCCGCGCCGGCCATGGGCAGGTCGCTGATGTCGGTTCCCAGGGCATCCGCCAGGGCGCAGGCCACGGTCAGGATCCGGACGTTGTCCACGCAGGAGCCCATGTGGAGGACCGGCGGAATCTTGAGGGCGCCGCAGATCTCCTTGAGCCCCGGTCCGGCGTACCGGACGGCGTCGGCCGCCTTGAACCCCGCCTTGGCGTTGGCCACGGCGGCGCAGCCGGTGTCCACCACCAGGATGTCGTTTTCGATGAGCCGACGGGTCAGGGTCACATGGCCGTGGTCCTGTTTGATCCGCGGATTGTTGCAGCCGACGACGCCGGCCGCGCCCCGTATCTTCCCCGCCTTGATGGCGTCCAGCAGCGGTTCCGGCGTGCCGCCCAGTGCCCCGACGATGGCCTCCACCGAAAACCCGCCCAGGGCCTCCACCGGCGTCGTGGGCAAGTAAACTTCGCCCCGCCGGGAATAGTTCTCCACCGCTTCCCTGACAATGGCCATGGCCAGGTCCCGGGCGTTGTCCGGATGGAACTCTTTGTGTTCCATGCCCGGAAACCGGGCCTTGTCGGAGGTGGAGATCATCTTCGTGTGGTAGCAGGAGGCGACCTGTCCCAGGGAGGGCATGATGCACTGGTAATCGACGATCATCATCTCCACCGCGCCGGTGGCCAGCACCAGCTCCGTGGTCAGGTGGTTGCCGGCCATGGGGACGCCGTGGCGCATGAGCAGTTCGTTGCCCGTGCAGCAGACGCCAGCCAGGTTGACGCCCGCCGCGCCCTTCTCTTTGGCCAGGGCCTTGATCTCGTCCGATTCGCAGGCCAGCAGCACCATCTCCGACACCACCGGGTTGTGGCCGTGGACGATGATGTTGACGTGGTCCTCCTTGAGCACCCCCACGTTGGCGGTGGTGGGAACGGGCCGGGGCGTGCCGTAGAGGATGTCCGACACCTCCGATGCGATGAGGGACCCACCCCATCCGTCGGAGAGAGCGTTGCGCATGGCGTGAAGAAGCAGGCTCTGCCAGCCGTTGTCCACGCCCATGTGGGTCCGGTGCATCATCTCCGAGGTCTCCCGGTCGATGCCCCGGGGGGTGATGCCCAGCGTCTGCCAAATCTCCCGTCGCTTGGCCGGTGCCCGCCGGACCAGGGTCAGTTCCGATTTCCGGGTGCCGTAATCCTCCTGCATGGCGGCCGCCAGGTCGCCAGCCACGGCCAAAGTGTCCCGGCCGGCCGTCTCGACGCCGTATTCTTGGGCCACAGACACGAGCTTGGCCGCATCCCGGATCCCGTATCCGGCCGCCTTGCCCTCGGCCACTTCGGCCAGCACTTCCACCAGGTCCCGGCCGTGGTCGGAATGGGATGCCGCGCCGGCGGCGATCATCCGGCCCAGGTTCCGGGCCACGATGATGTCGGCGTCCGCCCCGCAAACGCCCCGCTGGGGCCCTTCGCCGAAGGGATCGATGCGGCACGGCCCCATGACGCAGATGCGGCAGCTCAGCCCCATTTCGCAGTAGCCGCACTGGGGCTGCTGGGTCTCGAACCGGTCCCAGACCGTCTCCAGGCCGTCCCGGTCCGCCTTTTTCATCAGAAGGCGGCCGTCCTGGGTGAGGGTCCGCTCTTCGTAGGATTTGTTCATCACGACCTCCTTTTATTCAGGTGCCCAAAGGGTTCAATTTCCCGGCCTGCGGAGTTCCGCTTCGACTTTTTTTACGGCGTGGAGCAGTGCAAAGCCCGGCGACGGGGGCGCTTCCCCGATGTCCGACAGCACGGTGCGGGCCACGGCATCGGTTTTCCGCTTCAGGGCCGCCGACGTTTCTTCGAAGGTGAGGGCCCCGGATTTGCAGATCTCCACGCAGGCGGGGATCCGCCCCTCGGCCTGCCGCTCGATGCAGTTGTCGCATTTCACCGCCACCACTTTTTCCGGCGGCCCCAGGGGGTCCGCATGGTACCGGATCACGCCGAAGGGGCAGGCCATGGCGCAGGATGCGCAGTTAATGCACCGGTCCGGATCGATGAGCACCGTCCCGGTATCGGCGTCCCGGGAAATGGCCCCCGGCAGGCAGGCCAGCAGGCAGGGGGCCGGATCGCAGTGGCGGCACCGGTTGGGGAACCCCTCGTCGTGGGGTCCGGCCCCCACGTGGACCCGGGGCTTGGGCAGGGGCCGTTCATGGATGGCCGTAAACAGAGCTTTAGACCGGGAGTGGGCAGTGGCGCACGCGGCCATGCACTGCATGCACCCCACGCACCGCTCCGGATGAACCACGACAGTTTTCATGGACACCTCCTTACTCTTTTTGCATCGATCCTC
>CAYPCE010000401.1:0-2849 GCA_964409085.1 uncultured Desulfobacteraceae bacterium
CGGCCAGGCGACCTACGGATTCCAGCTTCTGGGACTGGTGGTACTGGGCCTCCAGCCGGGCTTTCTCTTCATTGAGGCGGATTCTCTCGGTGACGTCCCGGGCGATGACCTGCACCGCCCTGCCGCCTTTGTAGTCAATGGGGACCCCGGTCGCTTCGATCCGGCGTTCTTCTCCGTCGGCGCGGATGAGGGTTTGTTCATAAACCGGTGACCGCCCTCCGGCAGTGAGCACCTGCTCAACCCGTTTCCGGGACTCCTGGCGGTGATTGGTGGGGATAAAGTCCTCCACACGCTTTCCGATGACCGACTCGGGGCCGGAAACCCCGAGCAGACGGCATCCGGCTTCATTGATGAACCGCAGCTGGCCATCCTGATGGACAGCGATCAGATCCGGCGACAGTTCCACCAGCGTGCGGTATTTTTCTTCGTTTTCCCGGAGGGCCGCTTCGGCATGATGGTGGTCGGTGATGTCCCGGGTCACGCCCACGATGCGCCAGGGGTCGCCTTTTTCATCCCGGATCAGGTTGCCGTAGGAATGCATCCACCGGATGGCGCCCTCCGGCCAGATCACGCGGTAGGTGTTGTCGAACACCGCGCCCTCCTCCAGCACCCGGCGAAAGACGTCCATCCCCTGCTCGCGGTCATCGGGGTGGACGCACCGCTGGACGTCGTCGATGGTCCCGCCGAAATCTTCAAGGGGAATGCCGAACAGGGCCGCGTGCTCGCCGGCCCACGCGACGCGGCCGGTGGCGATCTCCCAGTCCCAGACGCCCATGGTCGCCGCGCGCAGGGCAATGTCCAACTGGCGTTTGCTCTCCTCCAGGGCGGCGTTGGCAGTGTATTCCACGGTCATGTCCCGGAACACCATCACGACCCCGATCACCCGGCCGTCGGATTCCTTCAGAGGGGCGGCGCTGTCGGCGATCTGCCGCTCCGCACCGTCCCGGGTGATCAGGCAGGTGTGATTGGCCAACCCGATGATTCGCCCCTCGTCCAGCACGCGTGCCACCGGATTCTCCACCGGTTTCCGCGTTTGGGCATTGATAATACAGAAGACCTCTTCCAGGGATTTTCCGCGGGCTTCTTCCAGGGACCACCCCGTCAATGTCTGGGCCACGGGATTCATGCGGGTCACACGCCCCCGTGCATCCGCGGCGATGACACCGTCGCCGATGGCATCGAGGGTGATGGCCAGTTCGTGCCGGCTCCGGCGGAGGTCTTCGTGGCTGCGCAGGGCGACCATGCCGGACGCCGAGACGATGGCCACGATGAAGGATTCGATGAGAAACGGCTGTTCCCGCCAGCCGTCGATCACCGCCGGTAAGACCGGCGCATCCCGCATCACCGCCAGCAACGCCCAAAGGACAGGGGTATTGAACGCCTGGTAGCAGAACAAAACGAGCAGAAGCCAGCCCGTGCCGAACAGCCAGAGGCTTCGGCGCCTGGACAGCACATGCCAATGGACGGCGCGGATGACGGCGAGACAGGGGACCCCATACAACATGTTGCCCGTAAACACCAGGAACAGGGGGATCTGGTGCGGCCCCCCGACCGCCAGCAAACAGGCCAGCAGCATCGCGACCCACAACCGCCGGATCAATGCAAACCCCATGAACCCGAAGGCATACCGGGCCTCGATGTACACGTCCGTGTGGGGAATCCTGACGTTCAGATGGGCCGCCGCCACCCCCAATACACCCAGCAGCAGAAACAGCGACAGGTCGTCCCGCAAAGATCCGGACGTGGTCGAAATGAAGGGGACCCGCGCATCTTCCTCCCCTCCGGCGGGCTTATTCATGGGCGTCCTCCTTTTTCGGTTGCAGGCGGTTGTTAAGTCGCCGGATTCGTCTCTGAAGTGTGTGCCGCGAGAGGAGAAATCCACCGGCGTCCGGGGCCGAGCCGTCCAGGGTGGATGTTTTAAACCGATATCTCGTTTTTCTTACCGTTTCCCAATGTTTTTTTCAAGGAGAGATCGATTTCAGCGGGACCGGTGTTATTGGACGGGAAGCGTCCGGTGGTCTCCTGTTGTTTGATCTTTTGTTGGGAAAGCATTACTGTGGAACAGTTCAGATGCTGCGGTTCCGCCATTTCGGCAATTCGAATACCTTTGAAATCCGCACCCAAGGAGCCTCCCATGAAATCCCCCAATCCGGAGTACATCCGGCGGTTGAAAAGAACGGTCAAAGACGCCCCCTACCCCCGCCACATGGCCATGGAGCTGGCGGAGATCGGCATGGACTCGGCAGTGGCGACGTTGCGGTTGGCGGAATGCCACATGCAGCCCTTCGGCATCGTCCACGGCGGGGTGCTGGCGACGATGATCGACACCGCCACCTTCTGGGCCGCGTTTCTGCGGTTGCCGGACGGCGACGGGCTGGTCAACATCGACCTGAAGCTGAATTACCTGAAAGCGGTCAGGAAAGGGGTATTGCGGGCCGAAGGCCGCTGCCTCCGGCACGGGCGCTCCATCAGTTATGCGGAATCGGGCGTCCTGGATGAGGACGGCGACCTTCTGGCCCACGGCACGTCCACGCTCATGGCGCTGCCGGGGAAAGGCATTCGGGTCGGGGTGGACAAATTTCTGGAAGGGTGAGGCCCCCATCCCGCCACCTCGGATAACGGGGCGGATAGGGGCCGGGGGGGCGGCTACCAGTTCTCGCCCAGCAGTTCGAAATGGGCCTGGGGATGGGCGCAGGCCGGGCACATCTCGGGGGCCTGGGTGCCCTCATGGAGATAGCCGCAATTGCGGCAGCGCCAGACCACGGACGATTCCCGTTTGAAGACCTTGTCCGCTTTGATGTTGCCGGCCAGTTCCACGTACCGTTTCTCGTGCTGTTTTTCGGCGATGG
>CAYPCE010000402.1:0-2847 GCA_964409085.1 uncultured Desulfobacteraceae bacterium
GACCCGGATTACGGCGATACGCGGGCGCTTCGCCTCCAACAAGGCCGGCCCTATGAATTCAGCGCGTCTCATCCACGAATGACCCGGTTCAAATCTCCCATCACTTTTAAACCGGTCGGACACCGTGTTTACGTCATCGCCAACCCGGAGGCGTATAAACCGGTCTTAGGCCAGGAGTTTACTTTCCAATGCGGTCGGATCAACGAAAAACTCAAAGCCCCCGACGAGTTCGATATCGGTGATTTCCTGGCCTTTACGGCGGAGCAGGTCAACGCTTTCCGGGGCGGCGGCAAAGGGCCCATGGCAGATCGCTTGAAATCGATCAATCTCCACCCCCTTAACCAAGGAGGTTGAACATGAACGACGAAACCATCCAATCCTACGCCGGGTTTACCCTCGGCCCGATTCTCGATGTGCTGGGCCACGCCCGGAAAACCCGGGAAATCTGGTTCGGCTCCTATTTCTTCTCCTGGTACATGGAGTCGCTCATTTCCCGGCTCGTTTCCCCGGAGATCCATTTTTTGACGCCCCATATCGACAAAGGGGAAAACGGAGACGGCCGCCGCGCCGAACTCCGCGCAAACCATTCCCTCACCGGCAAATATCATGACCGATTCACGGCAAAGTCCGGCATGGACGCCGATGCGCTCTTCGACCGGATTCAACGCGCCAACGCCGACACCCTGGAAGGGTTTGTCGAATTCATCGACGACCTTCGCCTCCGGGAGGAAAAGCAGGGTGGCAGGGCCATCGGCGGTGGCCGCGATGCGATTCGGGAAATCCTGAACGGGTATCTGCAAGCCCGTTATTTTTCAATGGAAGCGCCGGAATTCCAGCAGGTCATGGCCGACGACGGGAACGCCAATGAAGTCCGGGCCGCGGACCTTCTTTTGAACACCATGGAAGCCGCTTTCAATTTTGCGCCGGGGCGAAGCCGTCAAACCTGCCTTCGGTGCAAAACCCTGCCGGGCATCGTCAAGGCGATGGACCGGGTTTGGGACGAAGGGGCGGCGGCCCCCCGAAAAGTGCCCATCACGCTGTGTCCGATCTGTCTGGCCAAGTTCCGATGTCATCTCGGCAAGGCCCTTCTGGACAAAGTGTTTCCTACGGGGAATGGCGGGTCTCGCGTCGATGCCGCGCCCCTCAAGGATCGCCGGTTCATCGAACAGACGGAACATGAACGCCGGCTGGCCTACCCGTCCATCCAGGAGATCGCCGCGCTGGAATTGTTCGAAAACCACGGAGACGTTCTCCGGGGCGAACTGGCGGAAAAAAGACAAAAGGATCGGGACGCCGAGTTGAGTTTCGAGGAAATCAAAAATGCCGTCCCCGATAAGACGCTGAAACCCTACCACAAATACTTCGCCATCGTTCAGGCCGACGGCGACAATCTGGGGAAACTGGCGGCCGCCATTGGAAACCCCACCCGGCTGTCCGAAACATTGTTCCGGTTCGCGGAAGCGGCGGAAAAGCTGATCTGGAAAAAAGGCGGCCTGCCCATCTACATCGGCGGGGACGACATCCTGGCCTTCATGCCGGTGTTTTACAAAGGCGAGACCGTCATCGATTTCGTTGACGCGGCGGCCCGGCTGTATCGGGACGTGGTGGAAGGAGAGATCAAAACCGAAAAGGGGCTGGATGCCCCGCCTTCCATCAGCTTCGGGGTCAACATCGCCTACTACAAATACCCGCTCTCGACCGCGCTCAAAGATGCCGCCGGGCTGTTGTTTGGAAACGCCAAATCCCAAAAAGACGCGGCGGCCATCCAACTGACCAAGCATTCCGGAAGCCGGATCGGGTTCAACCTCAAGATCCACGAGAAAGAGTTTAAAAAAGTCTGCGAGCTGCTGCGATGGACGCTGGCCGAAAAACGGCCCAGGGTTCCATCCGACGACGATCCCCCCGACGCCCCGGACACCATCGACTTCAAACTGCCCGGCGGCCTTCGCTATAACCTGGGCCGGTTCGAGGAACTGCTGGCGTTTTTGCCCTCTCCGGAACGGCTTTCGGCTTTTTTTGTCAACAATTTCAACGAAGGCGAACACCTAAAATTCGGCGGCGGGCTGGATGAAGTCCAGTCGCTGTTCGCCCATTATCTTTTCGGGAAAGGAGACGCGAATCCAGTGCCGCCGGAAGCGCCCGGCAAACGGAAAAAATGGGAGGAGGAGCGGCGAAACATCGTCAAAACGGCGTTCTCCATCCTCAAATTGACCAGATTTCTAACCGGAGAGGAGGCCGAATGAAAATCCCACACCTGATCACGTTTACGCCGGCCGGACCCTTCTTTTTCGGCGGACCGGAAAGCTTCAGCGATGGTTTTTTCGTCCAGTCGGAGCGCTTTCCCCAGCCGACGACCGTCATGGGGGCGCTGCGGGCCTCCCTGCTGATGAAGGCGGGGCTGCTGGCGCAGCACAAGCGGGGCAAGGGCGGGGGAAAAAGGTTCGTGCCGAAGGAAAAAACCGGCGCGGCCATAGGATTGACCGGGACCGCCAGGCTGAACGATTTCGAGGGATCATCCGATTTCGGGATCATCGAGGACATCTCCCCGGTCTTTCTGGTTCGAAAGGAAGGTCCGGAACAGTCGGTGGATGCTTTTTTTCAGACGCCGGCCGATGTGATGAAAAATGGGGAAACAGGGGCCTTTCGGGTTGCCCCTCACACCCGGTACAAGGCCCGGTTCAGCAACGCGGGTCGATCCGGCGAGCGGGTCTACCGGTCCGAGATCGATCATAAAAAAGAGGAACACGGCGCCTTTGTGGGCGGGCCGTCGTTCTGGCCGGCCTATCTGTCGGGCGGCTTCGATCCGTCAGAGGTCATCGACCTGGCGGATGAGGACAAAGTTCGGCC
>CAYPCE010000403.1:0-2813 GCA_964409085.1 uncultured Desulfobacteraceae bacterium
TCCCGGTGGAGGGTGTTGAAGAGCATGCCCGAATCGCCGGCGATGATATATCCGTCGCCGCAAAGCGGCGGGATACCGTCGTAGCCGGCCTCGGCCAGCCAGTGGGCCATGTACTCCCGGGGCTTGCCGCCTTTGATGAGGGGCGCCACCATGGGATGGGCCTTGAACCGTTCCATCATCTCGTAGGGTTTGATCTTCTTTTGGGCGAAATCGGCCAGATTGGCGCCGATGCACAGCGACAGGGACTTCCGGTTGGTGTAGATCACGGCCACGCCGTTCATCCCCTCGGTGACAGACCCCAGGATCTCGGTGGTGACGCCGTCCCCTTCGCCCACATTGAACCGTTCCCCGATCGTCTCTTCGTCCAGTTCGATGACCTCTTTGACGGCCAGGGCCACGTGCTCGGGGGCGGGCTCCGGCCGGAACCCGGTCTGGGCCGCCAGGGGCGAGTTGACGCCGTCGGCCAGCACCACCACGTCGGCCTCCAGGTCCCCGTCGGGCCGGTCGGTCCGGACCCCGGTCACCGTTCCGTTCCCGTCCCGCAGAAGATCGGTCACCACCGTGGAGGGGACCACGTAGGCCCCTTTTTCCGACGCCCTTTCGGCGAACCACCGGTCGAATTTGGCCCGGCCCACGGTGAAGACGTTGTGGCGGCGCTCCGATTCGAAGATCGCATCGCGGTAGGAGATGTTGTACCCGCCGTCTTCGGTCAGATACCAGATCCGGGATTCGACGATGTTCCGCTCGATGGGCGGGTTCCGGTCGGCAAAATCGGGGATGATCCGGGCCAGGTCGTGCCCGTAGAGGACCCCGCCGGAGATGTTCTTGGCCCCGGGGAACTCTCCCCGTTCCAGGACCACCACGCTTACCCCCTCGTCCGCCAGGGTGCAGGCGGCGGAGATGCCGGCGGGACCGGCGCCGACGATGGCCACTTCGAATCGCTGGGTCATAACGGTTCCTGTCTTACCCTTTCATCCGCGCTTTCAACTGCCTGATCAGAATCGGCACCACCTCGGTGTAGTCCCCGACGATCCCCACGTCCGCCGCCTGGAAGATGGGGGCGTTGGGATCGCTGTTGATGACGACGATCTTTTCGGCGCCCTGGATGGCCACGAAGTGCTGGATGGCGCCCGACACCCCCACGGCCACGTAGAGCTTGGGCGCCACGGTTTTCCCGGTCTGGCCCACCTGGCGCTCGTAGGGCATGAGGCCCGCTTCCACCACCGGCCGGGAACAGGCGATGGTCCCGCCCAGCAGGTCGGCCAGTTCCTGAAGCAGGGGCAGGGCCGACGCCTCGCAAGCCCCCTTGCCGGCCACCACCAGGGCCGGGGCCTCGGCGATGTCCGCCCCTTCGCCCACGCCGGCCTCTTTTTCGACTGCGAGGATCTCGGCCAGGGGATCGCTCATGGGGGTCCAGTCGTGATGGGTGATCGTTCCCTGCCGGCTTTCGTCCCGCCGGGGCATCCGCATCACCTTGGGCCGCACCGTGCTCATCTGGGGCCGGCGGTGTTCGCAGAAAATGGTGGCCATGATGTTGCCGCCGAAGGTGGGCCGGGTCATGAGGAGCAGCCCGGTATCCTCTTCGATGTCCAGGCCGGTGCAGTCGGCGGTGAGGCCGGTACCCAGCCGGGTGGCCACCACGCCGGAGAGATCCCGTCCCAGATGGGTGGCGCCCATGAGGAGGATCTCGGGGCAGATGTCTTTGCACAGATCGGCCAGGGCCTTGCCAAAGGGCCGGGACCGGAAGACCGCCAGATCGGGATGGTCCACCACATGGACCTCGTCGCACCCGTACCGGATCGCCTCCTCGGCGATGCCCCCCACATCCCGGCCCAGGAGGAAGCCCATCACTTTGGACGCCCGCTTTTCCGCCAGTTCCCGGGCTTTCCCCATCAGCTCCCAGGAGACGCCGGCGGCTTCGCCGTTTTCCACTTCGATAAATACGCCCACGCCCTTGTAGTCGAGTCCGGCGGCCGCCGCCGCGCCCCGTTCCTTTTTGGAAATCTTCCGCCGCTTTTTCCGCTCGAAATCGACCGCTTCGACAGGGCAAACCTCGGCGCACTTGCCGCACCCGATGCAGGTTTCCGGATCGATATGGGCCACGCCCTCGGGGGACAGGTCGATGGCCCCCACCGGGCATTCGCCGATGCAGATCTGGCAGGCGATGCACTTGTCGGAGATGATCTCGGCGACTTCGATGCCGTTGGAATTCCGGGCCATGGGGTTACGCCTCCCACCGGTTGAGGAGTTCGGCCCCGTACGATTCGTCGGACAGCAGCACGTCCAGCATCTCGGTCACGGCTTTGGCGGGATCGGGTTTTGCGGTGAACCGGGGGCCGCCCTCCCTTGGCTGCGGAGACGAAATCTTCCGGACCCAGGTGGGCGAGCCCTTGATGCCCACCATCTTCCGGACGGCTCCGATGGCCGCCGCGTCCCAGACCGTCACCGGTGCCTTGAGCGAGGCGATGAGATCGGGGAGGGGCGCCCGGTGGGGCCGGGCGAGTTCCAGTTCAACGGTCAGAAGGGCCGGGAGGGTTCCCCGGACCGTTTCCGTCGCGCCCTCCAGTTTTCGGGCCACGTCGATGGTTCCGGCGGCCGGATCGACCCGGTCCACCCGGACGATATAGGTCAACTGGGCGATTTTCAATCGGGTGGCGATACCCGGACCGGTTTGGGCCGTATCCCCGTCGATGGCCTGCTTGCCGCAGATGATCAAATCCACCGGATGATCGGCCCTGATTTTCTCGATGGCCCTGGTCAGGGTGTAGGAGGTGGCCAGGGTGTCGGCCCCGGCAAAGGCGCGGTCCGACAGG
>CAYPCE010000404.1:0-2810 GCA_964409085.1 uncultured Desulfobacteraceae bacterium
CCATCCTCATCCCTTCGGTGGGGTGCCCGGTGGGCTGCAACTTCTGCTCCACCTCCGCCCTTTTCGGCGGCAAGGGCCATTTCGTCAATTTCTACAGAACCGGCGACGAGCTGTTCCGGGTCATGGCCGACCTGGAAACCGACCTGGGGGTCCGGGCCTTTTTCGTCCTGGATGAAAATTTCCTCCTGCACCGGAAGCGGGCCCTCCGGCTCCTGGACCTCATGGCGGATCACGGCAAATCCTGGTCTCTGTATGTCTTCAGTTCGGCCCGGGTCCTCCAGTCCTACACGGTGGACCAGCTCATCGGACTGGGGGTTTCCTGGGTCTGGATGGGCCTGGAAGGCCAAAGCAGCGAGTACCGAAAACTGAAAGACGTGGACACCTTCGACCTGGTGGCAACCCTCCAGTCCCACGGCATCAAGGTGCTGGGGTCGTCCATCATCGGCCTGGAGACCCACACGCCGGAGAATATCGGCGCGGCCATCGATTACGCCGTGGCCCACAACACCGTCTTCCACCAGTTCATGCTCTACACGCCCAATCCCGGGACCCCGCTCTATGAAGCCCACCATAAGGCCGGAACGCTCCTGCCAAATTTCCCGGAAGCCGATGCCCACGGCCAGTACCGGTTCAATTACCGTCACCCGGCCATCAAGGGCGGCGCCGAAGGCCGGTTTCTCCTGGACGCCTTCAGAAACGATTTCGAGGTCAACGGGCCCAGCCTGGCCCGGCTCATCCGCGTGACGCTTTCCGGCCATCTCCGGCACCGCCGCCACCCCGACCCCCGGGTCCGCCGCCGGTACCAGCGGGAAGCCGCCCCCCTGAAAACCACCTACGCCGGGGCCGTCTGGGCCATGATGGCCCACTACCGCACCAACAGGGCCATGCACGTCGAACTGAAGCGCCTCCTGTGGGACCTCTACGCCGCTTTCGGGCCCGGAACGCGGCTCGCCGCCCCCATAGTGGGACGGTATCTGTTGTATTCCCTTCGGAAAGAAGAGCGGCGGTTAGGCTCGGGGATGACGCTGGAGCCGCGCTGCTTTTATGAGCGGAATGAGGCGGCGAGGCGGGCGGACGAATCGATCGTCGCAAAAAGAGGCGATGGGGTGGTGCTAAACCCGGTCGGGGCAAGGGCGAACTGATGACAATTCTCGTTTGACCGTTGCGGCTTAACGAATCTCGCTCAATTTCAAAAGAGATTCAGGCCATAAAAAAGAGGCCGGAACCGGCCTCTTTTTTTATGCTGAATGAATAAGGGAAAGAACTACTTGACGGCCGAAGCCTCCTTGATCCATCCATCCCATTGGTCCTGATGGGCTTTTATCCATTCGTCCACGTGGCGTTCGATATCTTTCTGCTTGTCTTCTCCCTCGAACATCTTCTGGTTCTGGGCCGCGATGTCGGCCAGGGGCACGGACATCAATTTGAACAGCTTCACCGCGGCGGGGTTTTCCTTCATGAACGCTTTGTTGGCCACCACCACGATGTCGTTGGCCACGAAGCCCATCTTGATCGGGTCGGTCACCGCGCCGGTGATGCCGGACGCGACCATGCCGTCTTCAAGCCCTTCCTGGCCCGGGGACGGAATGGTCTTGGGCACGTTGATCCACATCACGTCTCTGCCGGGCTTGAATTCGTTGACGGTCCAGTTGGGGGTCCAGGTATAGAAAAAGACGTACTCCCCGTTCTGAGCCCGGGCCACGGCGTCGGCCATGCTGGCGGAATAGCCGGCCTTGATGGCGTTGACATGATCGTCCATGTCGTAAACGTCCATGTGGTGGGAAATCACTTTTTCGCAGCCCCATCCGGGCGGACAGGCCACCAGGTCGGCCTTGCCGTCGCCGTTGGCATCGAAGGCTTTCTTCACTTCGTCGCGCTTGAAATCGTCCAGGGATTCTATGTTGAACTTCTCCACGGCCTCCTTGGAGACCAGGTAGCCCTGGAGCGCGCCGCCTTTCACCACCGCGCCGACCTTCTCGGCCTTTTCATGGAAGGTCTTGGGAAGCTGGGCGTTGTGGAGCGGGAACCAGCCGTTGGCCCAGAAATCCACATCCCCTTGAACCACCGACTGGTAGAAAATCGGATTACTGAACTCCTTGGGATCTTCAACGGTGTAGCCCAGGTCTTCCATGGCCCGGCTGTAAAGGGCTTCGAGGAAAAATCCCGTGGTCCAGGTGGCCCTGGCGGGCTGGACGGTCTTTCCCTTGCCCGGTAAATCGGCGGCCCACGCCGCGCCGGCCAGGAGCGTGACTCCCAAAAAAATGGTTAGAATTTTCGCGGTTTTACTCTGAATCTTCATGTTCGGTCCTCCTTTTCCATTTCGGTTTTCGAAGATGCCGGACCTCCATCGCCCCTCTCTATTTGGATTTCGGTTTCCCGAAGGACTGGGTGATGCGGTCCAGGACCATGGCCATGAGCACGATGCTCAGGCCGCCCACGCCGGCAAGTCCGACTTGCAGGCTGTTCAAACCTTGAAACACCGGCACCCCGAGGCCCCCGGCCCCGATAAGCGCCGCGATGACCACCATGGACAGGGACATCATGATGGTCTGGTTGAGGCCGGCCATGATGGTGGGCATGGCCAGCGGAATCTGGACCCGTCTGAGGATCTGCTGGCGCGTACCGCCGAAGGCGATGGTCGCCTCGATCAGTTCCAGCGGCACCTGACGGATGCCCAGGTTGGTGAGCCGGATGATCGGCGGCATGGCGAAGATGATGGTGGCGATGACGCCGGCCACGGTGCCGATGGAAAAGAGCATGACCACGGGCACCAGGTAGACGAAGGCCGGCGTGGTCTGCATGGCGTCGAG
>CAYPCE010000405.1:0-2807 GCA_964409085.1 uncultured Desulfobacteraceae bacterium
GTGGGCAGGTGGTAAGGCGGCATCTCCATGACAAAGGGCGCGGTCTCCTTGTCCTTCAGCACGGTCAGGGTCAGGATTTTGGAAACGGGCAGGGCCAGCAGCAGGCTGATGGTGGAAATAAAGAACATGGCCCAGCTTTTGTTGGCCGCGAAATAGGTGTTGATGAGCAGGATGTAGAGCGGCACCTTGGCCAGGCAGTTGAGCAGCGGGATGATCAGGATGGTGGCCATGCGCGACCGCTCGTCCGGGATCCCCTTGCACGACATGACCGCCGGGACCGCGCACCCGCCCACGTAGACGCCGCCCAGGACCATGGGCAGGGTGGACTGACCGTGAAGGCCGTACCGGCTGAAGAGCCGGTCCATGATAAAGGCCATGCGGGGCATGTAGCCGCTGTCTTCCAGGATCGCGATCAGGGCGAAGAGGATGAAAAAGATGGGAATATAGTTGAGCAGCGCGTTGACGCTGTCCACAAGCCACAGGGCGAAGGCGCGGATCAGGGGGATGTCGATGAACCCCGGCGACGGCGTCAGGGCTTCGGTCAGGGTCCGCAGTTTGGCCAGAAGGGGCCAGGTGTAATTGGTGATGTTGTAGCCCTGGACGATGGCCAGATAATAAAGGAGCCAGATGACGCCCACCATGACGGCGGGACCCAGGAGGCGGTGACAGACCACGTCGTCGATCCGGTCTGAAACGGACCGGCCGGCGCCCCCCGGCAGACGGGTGCAGGAATAGGCGATTTCGTCGGCCGTGGCGTACCGGCGCTGGGCGATGTGCATCTGCGGCGGATCGCCGGCCAGCTCCTCGAAGGCGGTCCGCTGGCGCTCCGCGAACCGGAGAATCTCTTCCGGGTCGGGGTGGCGTTCCCGGACCAGCCGCTCGGCCTCGGCGTCGCCCTCCATCAGCTTGATGGCCAGCCACCGGGCGGGGTAGGCCGACAGGGCGCTTTCCGGCGCGATCCGCTCCTGGATCTCCCGGATCGCCGGCTCCATTTCCTTATAGTCGATGCGGACGGCGCGCATCCCGGTTTTGGACGCGGCGGCGTCGATGGCGTCCAGGAGTTCCGTTTTTCCCCGTCCGCTTTTCATGGTCGTCGGAACCACCGCAATGCCGAGGCGGCTGGAGAGGGTGTCGAGGTCGATCTCCAGGCCGCGGCTTTTTGCCACGTCCATCATGTTGAGGTTCAGGATGACGGGGGCTTCCATCTCCATCAACTGAAAGGTGAGGTAGAGGCACCGTTTCAGGTTCGAAGCGTCCATGACGTTGACCGTCACGGTGGGTTTTTCGTGGAGTATGAAATCCCGGGAGACCCGTTCTTCGGGCGAATAGGACGTAAGGCTGTAAGTCCCGGGCAGATCCACCACCTCCACCCTGGCGCCGTTGCGCCGGTACCAGCCGGTCATTTTGTCGACGGTGACGCCCGGGTAATTGGCCACGTGCTGGCTGGCGCCGGTGATGGCGTTGAACACCGTCGATTTGCCGCAGTTGGGCTGGCCCGCCAGGGCCACGAGAATCTGGTCGGTTTTCACGTTACTCGACCTCCACGAACCGCGCCTCTTCATGGCGCAAACTCACGAAATACCCGTCCAGCTCCAGTTCCATGGGGTCTTCCAGGGGGGCGTTGCGGATGACCTTCAGCCGCAGACCGGGGTAGACGCCCATGTCCATCAGCCGTTGGCCCAGCTTGTCCCGGACCGACAATTTTTTGATCCGCCCCTCGCTGCCCGGCTTCAATTGATCCAGCGTCTTCATGCGTCCTCCTTTTCATTGTCCACAAAAAAAGGCGCAACCCGGACGCACGCGAAGCGCCGCCAGTTGCGCCTTCACTTTCTCCGCGCCATGTCGGCATGGCCGAAGACCGTAAGGCAGCCCTTTATTTGTTAGGGCCAACTACCATCGTTGGGCTTAATAAATCATAACCCTTTTTTTTTGTCAAGGCTTTTTTTTGGGCCCTGATCATCCGCCGCTCCACGGCCATGGCGGGGTTGCCTTACCGATGTCTGACAAACGCAAAGGTTCGCTTTGCCGGTCGCACGGCGCCGTTTCCCGACACGCGTCGGAGCCGGGGCTTCACCGCCGACGCCGATGGGCGTCCCGCCCCCGCGCTTTTCCTGTAGAGCAGGACCCGGCTGCCGTCCGGGCCGATTTTAAACCCGTTCTCCCCCTTGAAATAGAGGCCGTCTTTTGGGAGCCGGTCGGGCGTCATATGCCTTTTGAACAGCTCAACACCCTCTTCGGCGACCTCCGCAACATCATGGGTGTTGATGAACACCTTTCTCGAGGCGCGGTGTTGCCGTAAGAGTTTGAGGAGGTTCCAGGCGCACACGTCGGTGAAGTCGCCCCGCAGTCTGACATGAAGATTACGGGCGCTGCAGCGAAAGTGGATCTGAAATTCCGGATTCAATGTGGGCCTCCTTTTTCACAGGGTCTGGATACGGCGCGACGCTGATGGCGATTGAGTGGATCAATTGTTCGTCGGGAACGGAAGGCACAGTTTGATGCGCGCGTCCAGGACAATGCACCGGTCCGGCGTGCAGTGGACCGGGTCGAGGATCATCGCTTCGATGCCGGGCGCGTGCTCCGCCAGGATGCGGACGGCGTTGGTCAACATCCGCTCGAATTCTTTTTCATTGATGACCGGTTCGCCGCCCCTGAAGGCGCAACAACGGACGCCGATTTTTTTCAAACCGGCCCGGATGTGGCATTGGCCGCATCCGGAAAGCAGGCAGCCCCTGCATCCCGTAAAACAGGAGTCGGCGACGCAGGTTTCCAGGAACACCGCCGGCCGGGTTCCGAAATCGATCCGG
>CAYPCE010000406.1:0-2795 GCA_964409085.1 uncultured Desulfobacteraceae bacterium
CGCGCTGGGGGGCGTCGCGGCCCAGGCCCTGCTGGAGACGGACGCGCCCATCTCCAGGCTCCGGGGACGGTTCCACGACCGGGGCGGTATTCCGGTGATGCCCACCTTCCACCCGGCCTACCTGCTCCGGAATCCCGAGCGGAAACGGGAGGTCTGGGAGGACATGAAGCAGTTGATGCGGGCCATGGGCCAACCGCCGCTGGCGGGCGGACACGCATGAATTCGAACCCGCCTTTTCCGACGTTCTTGGACGAATCCGTCGCGGCAAACACTTGACTTGGCTTCATTCGTCAGGTTGACTTCCTTTGCCTCCATACCATTCCTGAGTTCATCATATCCCGATTAGCCCCCTTCTCCGCTCATCTGCCGGCTTATGGCGCTTTTTACCGAGATTTGCCGGCATCGATTGGAAGCCATTGACTTTTTTTCCTTATTATGGAATGTTGACCGCTTGATAAAAGGCGCTCTGGGAGCGAACTGTTTCTATCCAAACGAGAGTGGAGAGGGATTGATGGGATACACGACACATCCGCAGCATCCGGATATCGACAACGACATGTGGGCGTCCATCGACGGGATCATCGGCCGCTACCGGCACAAGGCCGGCTCGGTGATCGCCACCCTGCGCGAATGTCAGGACGTGGTGGGCTACCTGCCGGTGCCCCTCATGGATTACATCGCCCGGGGGTTGAACCTGCCGCCCAGCGACGTTTACGGCGTGGCCTCGTTTTATGCGCTGTTTTCCATGGAGCCCAAGGGCCGGCATACCATCAAGGTATGTATGGGCACGGCCTGCTATGTCAAGGGGATCAAGGAGGTCATGAGCCGTATCACCAACGCCTACAACCTGGAAGAGGGCGGTACTTCCCCGGATCGCCGGTTTTCCCTGGAAGCCGTGCGGTGTCTGGGCGCCTGCGGCCTGGCCCCGGTCATGGTCGTGGATGCGAACACTCACGGAGACGTCAAATCCGACAACGTGCTCGATATTATCGAGACCTACGAATAGCTTCGGGACAGGCGAAAGACCATGAGACTACATGAAGTGCGGGATATTTTAAAAGCGGAGGTTCTCCTGGGGAAAGACCAGCTGGACAGCACCATCATCCTGGGGGGCGGGGGCGCCGACCTGATGGAGGATCTGCTGTCCGCCGTGGCCAAAGGAGCGGTCCTGCTGACCGGTCTGACGACCCAGCAGGTGATCCAGACCGCCAGGGTGGCGGAAGTGGGAGCGGTGGTCATCGTCCGCGGGAAGCGGCCGAGCCCCGAATTTCTCGACCTGGCCCGGGCGTTCAACATGCCCGTGCTGCGGACGCAATATTCCATGTTTGTCGCGAGCGGAAGACTCTATATGAACGGATTGAGAGGACTGGACGGGTCCTGGTAGGACCGGCGATGCGGTAACGAGGAGAACTCTATGGAAAAACTGACATTCGAGGGGCTTCAACAACGGCAACAGAGGTTATCCGAACAGGCGGAGTCCGCCCATCTCTCCCAGTTGTTGATCTGCGGCGGCACCGGATGCCACGCCACCGGCAGCATCAAGGTGATCGACGCCATGAAGGAGGAGATCCGGAAACAGGGGCTGACCGACAAATATCAAGTGGTGGAGACCGGCTGCAACGGATTCTGCGCCATGGGCCCCATCATGGTCGTCCATCCCGAAGGGGTCTTTTACCAGAAGCTCAAGGCCGATGACGTGCCCACCCTGGTCCAGGAGCACCTCATCGGGGGCAAGCCCGTGGAAAAGCTGCTCTACAAGGACCCCAACACCAAAAAACGCATTCCCCTTCAGGACGACATTCCGTTCTTCAACCACCAGATGCCCCGGGTGCTCCGGAACAAGGGCCTCATCGACCCGGAATCCATCGACGACTACATCCGGCGGGACGGCTACCAGGGAACGGCCAAGGCCCTTCTGGAGATGACCCCGGAAGCGATCATCGGGGAGGTCAAAACCTCCGGCCTCCGGGGCCGGGGCGGCGCCGGCTTTCCCACGGGCCTTAAATGGGAATTCGCCAGCAAAAGCCCCAGCGAGGTCAAGTTCGTGCTCTGCAACGCCGACGAGGGCGACCCCGGCGCCTTCATGGACCGGTCCATCCTGGAGGCCGACCCCCATGCGGTGATCGAGGGGATGATCATCGCGGCCAAGGCCATCAACGCCCACCAGGGCTATGTCTACGCCCGGACCGAATATCCCCTGGCCATCAAGCGGCTCCAGAAGGCCATCGACGATGCCAAGGCGATGGGCCTCATGGGCGGGAATATCCTCGGTTCCGGGTTCAGTTTCGACCTGGAGATCTACCAGGGGGCGGGCGCTTTCGTCTGCGGCGAGGAGACGGCGCTGATGCGTTCCATCGAGGGGAAGCGGGGCATGCCCCGGCCCCGGCCGCCCTTTCCGGCCCACAAGGGACTCTGGGAAAAGCCCACCATCCTCAACAACGTCGAATCCTTCGCCAACGTGGCCCAGATCATCTTAAACGGCGGCGAATGGTACGCCTCGGTGGGTACGGAAAAGAGCAAGGGCACCAAGGTTTTCGCCATTTCCGGCGACGTCAACAACATCGGCCTGGTGGAAGTGCCCATGGGCGCCACGCTGCGCAGCATCGTCTACGACGTGGGCGGCGGCATCCCCAACAAGAAGAAGTTCAAAGGGGTGCAGTTGGGCGGCCCCTCCGGCGGCTGCATTCCCGAAGCGTATCTCGACACGCCGGTGGATTACGACGAGATCGCCAAGGTGGGCGCCATCATGGGATCGGGCGGGGTCATCGTCATGGACGAGGACACCTGCATGGTGG
>CAYPCE010000407.1:0-2794 GCA_964409085.1 uncultured Desulfobacteraceae bacterium
CGGCGATGCCGACGGAAACGAGAAGGGCGAGGGTGAGGAGGCAGCCGGTTTTCAGTCCTGTGAGGGCGTTCATTTTTCTCCAGTTGATTTTCATAAAGTCGTTCTCATTTCTCCGTCTGTTCCGTCCATGGATATGCTTTGGGTTTCCGGGGCGGCACTTTTCCTATCAACCATCCCCGCCGCCATCGCCGTCCGGGCCGCCGCCGTAGGGTCCGCTGGCATTGTATTTTACGCCGCTGAACAGGGCGCCCAGAATCAGAAAAACAATGCCGAGGGTCCTCAGCCATTGGATCTCTACGAGATACGTGGCGGCGATCACCAGGATGGATACGATGACCACAGCCCAGCCAATTTTTTCTGTGGAAACAGGGGGTTGGAATCGTGCTCGATCCGGCGGCATAGAATTTCCTCCTTATTGGGCGTCCGGCGGCAGCGGGATTTTCGATTCACAGGGCACGCCGGTCTGGCAGAGGCCGCATCCGTAGCCGTCAAAGCCGTAGTGGGTTTTTACATGATCGGCCGTGACCGGTCTCAGGTGCCCGAGGCATTTGATTTTGTCTTTTCCGGCTTCCGATATGGCCCCGACCGGGCATCGGGACACGCATTTTTTGCAGACCCCTTTTGAAAAGTAAAGGCAATAGGCGCGATGGTTGTCGTAGGGACGGTCGGTCGGAGTGATGCGGATGTGCGCGATCACCGACCCCACCCGCATGGCCTTTCCAAGGGGCGTGATGAGCCCGTCGCAGAGACCGAAGGTCCCGAGCCCGCAGGCGTGGGCCGCGTGGCGCTCCGACCAGGTGGATGCGTAGCCGTATTTCTCGGAGGTCTTCCTTTCCCACTGGGTCATGAGGGAGGGGGCTGCGGCCGCGACGCCGGCGTCTTGCAAGGTCGAGACGATGTACCGCCGGAGTTTCTCGTTGACCTCCTCACCGAAGATCCGCGCCCGGGCCCATCGCTCCGACGGGTAGCGGCTCTCCTTTCGGTTGTCCGCCTTGGTGGCCCCGGTCTGGGGCAGGATGTAGGCGATGACGGTCAGGTCGCCGGGCGAAACGTCGAGATCCGGATAGGCGAGGGCGAACGCCTCGGCGGGGGTCCAGTGAAACGGTCCGACGTGGGTTTTGTAGTCGGCGAAAATCGGGTCGGCGCCGCTGGCGAATCCCACCAGCGGGGTGCTGAATGCCTTTTCGTTGGCTACGTTTTGGAGAGTGTTTTCCGGCGAGGCGTCGATGTAATCCTGAATCGTTTTTTCGATGGTTCGGGACGTGATATCCATGGGAAAAATCCTGTGGTGAAGAAATTGTTTTGTCGCCGAATTCAGGGTTTTTTCGGTTCGGCGGCCTGCGTCTTGGACGGTTTCCATATCAGGGTTCCCCCGACTTTGAGTTTCGGGGGATAGCTGCGATCCGCCGGCTTCCGGAGATGGGTCAGTATCTTTTGGGCCGCCGGCGGTTTATACATCGCCATATCGACGCTGATTTCCGTGGGGAATCGTGATGCGTCGGCGGGGTAGGCGAGTTCGAAGGTGAAGGCCCTTCCGTCCGGATGGGTGTAGGCGGAAATCAGACGGCGGGCGTTCTCGATGCCGGAACCGTCCATGGGATTGACCAGGGCGGTTCGGGTCCATCGGTTCAGGGAAGGCGCATCGACCGGTTTCCACGCGTCGGGGATCTTCGACCGGACCTTCCGGATGAAGGCGTCCGGCTCGGCGTCGATCCGATATTGGAGCACGACGACATTGGTCCCATCGTCGTAGAATGCCTGCATCTTTTTGGCGGACCCGGGCCGATAAAACGGCGATTTGAGTTCGCCGCGGCCGGGGCTCCGGTTGTGATCGACCAGCGGGACGCTGCTGTCGCATCCGGTGAAGAGGATCGCCAGTGCGACGGCCAATGCCGGCAGGGATGTGACGGATCGTTTTTTCATGGATTCCCCCATCTTTTGTCTTGGTTCTTCCGAATCTCCTCCAGCGCCGCCAATCGCTCTTCGTATGATTTCGTTTGCCAGAAAGAAAAATCATTCGGTTGTTCGTCGATGTTGTATTTGTTGATGAGTTTGTCGATGTCCATTATCGCCTCTCTCTGTTTTTTACCAGAATTTCCACCAGGGCTTTTTGCCGCCTTTGGCGGTTGTCCTTGGCGGCGAGGACACGGCGGCCGGTTTGCGCTTCAGAACGGTCCAGCCGTTGTCGAGTTGATGATAAACGAGGGCGTCGATGCCCACATGGCGATTGTATTCTTCCATATCGTCGCTGTCAAAAACGATGAACGGGTCGTCCTCGGTCCCGATGTCGTGGCCCAGGGGCTCCTTTTCAAAAGGCAGGAGCACGCCCTCGTTTCGGATCGTTTCGCCGTCCCCGGTTTCGAGGATCCTGAGCGCCTTGCCGTCGAGATAATAGGCCCAATAGCAGGCTTCGGCGGTGCTCTGGTAGATGTTGACGACCACCGTGGCACCCATTTCACGCGACAGGGTTTCGCATAGCGTTTCGTTTGGCGAAAATGAGTTGTAGTGGATTTCGGTGAAACCTTGGGCGGCGGCTCTGATGCAGAACAGTGTAGGGTCGGAAAAATCGCCGATGAAAACATCATCATCCTGTGCAGCGGGCCATTCCTGCTCGCTTTTTTCGATTTCACACTCGAGGGCGTCGGCCATGTGGGACTGGATCAGGTATTCGATCTGGTCGGCGTCTATGCTGCCGACAAGGATTTTGCAAACGGTTGACATGTTTTCAATCTATCCATCGAAACAGAGTATGCTCATTTCAATCATCGCTCTCGGCGATTTCAATTTCAAATGG
>CAYPCE010000408.1:0-2788 GCA_964409085.1 uncultured Desulfobacteraceae bacterium
GAAATCCCTCGATCACCGGCTCCATGGCGCAGTGGATCAGCAGCGGAATTTCCTGGGTGTAGACGCCCATATTGGCGTTGCCGGCCCGGCGGGTCAGGAAATCCCCGTGGGATTCCGGCAGGTGAAACCGGTCCTCGCCCCCTTCACCTATGGACAATTCGACGACCCCGCCGCAGACCATCACGCCGAGCCATTCTTTCAGGTACCGAAGATCCACATCGGCGGACCGGGCGATGGTTTCGGCGTCCGACGGTTCGCCCAGGGCGTCCATGGCGTCGAAAATGCCGGTCCGGTATCCGATGGCCATGGCGAGGTTCAGGGCGCCGTAATTCAGGATGTCGGACATCTTTTGGGAGAAATCGTCCGATTTCAGGTTGGCTTGTTCGGTCACGGCGGCGGCTCCGTCTGTTCCGTCGGATTTGAAAACGTCCCAGGAACGAAAAAAGGCCGATCCAAAATGATCGGCCTTTACAAACTTGGTGATCCCAACGGGACTCGAACCCGTGTTTCCGGCGTGAGAGGCCGGCGTCCTAGACCGCTAGACGATGGGACCGATAGCGCTCAGTCAATAAAACATAAATCTACAAAAACGAAGTCGCCATGTCAAGCGTTAATTTGGCGGCTCCTGGATTTTTTTGGGGACCCGTCCCAGGCGAAAGCCGACGGCGAAATAGATCAGGCATCCAATGAACGGAATCAGGGCGATGACGGCCCACATGGCTTTTTTCCCCATGGAACCGAAGTCCTTTCGGGCGATGTCGAAGATGGCGAGCCAGGTGAGAGCGATGAAGGCGATCCCCACCCAGATGAAAAAGGCAACAGTGCTCATGATGGGGCCTTTAGGATGCGGTAAATGTCCAGTATAATGTCTACGTAATAGCTGCTGTGGTTGTAGCTGTAGACCACGTCGTAGGCCCGGTCGGCGCGGATGCCCGGATACCAGCCATTGTGGCGCAGATAGTTGGCGATGCTCATGATGGCGTCGGCGTGGTTGAAGAGATCGACCCGGCCGTCGCCGTTGCCGTCCTGCCCCAGGGGGGCGATGTTGGAGGGGATGAACTGGGAGATCCCCATGGCGCCGGCGTAAGACCCTTTGATGCCCAGCGGGTCCAGGTTCTCGGCCCGGACATAGTGCAGAAAGGCCGTCAATTCGCCGTAAGCCCAGTTCGATTTCCGGTGGGCCTTGTGATCGAAGGATGCCCGGCTGAGATGAGTGGTATCCCTCACGTACTGCCACAGGGCCTCCCGGACCCGTCCATCGGCCAGGGCCGCCATCGTGGAGAGGGTGTTGAGGACCGACCGCTTGCCCACATAGGTCCCCAGCCGGGTTTCCACCAGGGCGATGGCCGTGATCACC
Organism: uncultured Desulfobacteraceae bacterium; assembly: GCA_964409085.1. GTDB lineage: Bacteria > Desulfobacterota > Desulfobacteria > Desulfobacterales > JAABSP01 > JAABTD01. The sequence continues at coordinate 1,358 of CAYPCE010000408.1, forward strand.
TCCCGGTCGACGCCGTGGATGCGTTCGGCCCGGGTCAGGGGGCCTTTGTGGGTCGCCATGTACCGTCGGGCATTATGGATGGCGGCCGGTTCCTTGAACTGGTCGTAGTTGAGGGACCCTTCCGAGTGGACGAAATAGAGCGATACGCCCCGCATGTCGAAATCGATCCGGGGGTCGGCGTAGATCTTCCGGATCCAGTTCCCGTTGAATCCATCCTGAGCCAACCGCCGCTGAAGGGTTCTGAAATAGGCGCTGTCGGCCCCGGCGAAGAGGGGCGGAGCGAAAGAGAGAAAGAGAAACCACAGGGCCGTAAAGCCGAGGACGCTGCGCAACATGGGGGATGGACATTCTCCAGTTATTCATTATGTTGAACAAAACAAATCGAAGGGACCGGCCTGCCGGCCCGACCCCTTCGCTGACGCCGCTTGATCACGACTAAATGACATGTTAATAAACGGTTGTCAAATGGTATTGACGCCCTTCCCACGGGGCTCAGAGGACTGCTGTTGAAGAAAACCGCCAAAACCATATATTCCTGCGAAGCCTGCGGCCACCAGGCCCCCAAGTGGATGGGACGCTGTCCCGACTGCGGGGGCTGGAACACCTTTGCCGAGGCGCGGATTCCGGGCGGCGCGGGCCGGAGCGCCGGCGGCGGCGAGGCCAACCGGCCGGTCCCCATCGACGCCGTCGATCTGGACGACGAAGACCGCATCGCCACCGGCATCCAGGAGTTCGACCGCGTTTTGGGCGGCGGACTGGTCTCGGGTTCCATGGTGCTCATCGGCGGCGATCCCGGCATCGGCAAATCGACCCTCATGCTCCAGGCCCTTTACGGACTGGCGGTGCGGGGCCACCGGGTCCTCTATGTGTCGGGGGAGGAATCGGTCCGGCAGATCCGGCTCCGGAGCCGGCGGCTGGCCACCGTGGCCCCCGGTTTGCTTGTGGTCTCCGAGGTGGACCTGGAATCCATCCTCGGGATGGTGGAAACGGAAAAGCCCCATGTGCTGGTGATCGATTCCATCCAGACCCTTTACAACAGCGAATTGCCGTCGGCGCCCGGCAGCGTGAGCCAGGTGCGGGAATCGGCCATGCGGCTGATGCTCATGGCCAAGAAGACCAACGTCTCCACGTTTCTGGTGGGCCATGTGACCAAAGAGGGCGCCATCGCCGGCCCGCGGCTCCTGGAGCATATGGTGGACACCGTCCTCTATTTCGAAGGGGACCGGAGCCACGTCTTCCGGATTCTCCGGGCCGTGAAGAACCGGTTCGGCTCCACCAACGAGATCGGGGTCTTCGAGATGAAGGAGGAAGGGTTGACTGAAGTGGGCAACCCGTCGGCGGTTTTCCTGTCGGAGCGGGCCCCGGATTCTCCCGGTTCCATCGTCACCGCCTGCATGGAGGGGACCCGGCCGATCCTGGTGGAACTCCAGG
>CAYPCE010000409.1:0-2782 GCA_964409085.1 uncultured Desulfobacteraceae bacterium
TTATCCGCGGCGGTAACCCCCTCCTGGGCGCATCCCCATGTCTTCATTGTTCAGCGGATTGAAGTGGTGTTCGATGGCGAGGGCCTTGCGGGGGTGAAGATCCGGTGGAAATTCGACGACATGTTCGCCAGCATGATCGCCGAGGATTACGACCGGAACCGGAACGGGCGCCTGGAGCCCGGAGAGGTCGAGGTCGTTGAGAAAAAGGCCTTTTCGAACCTGTCCCAGTTCAACTATTTCTCTTTTATCAAGATCGACGGCAAACCGTTCGAAGTGAAGTACATAAAGGACTTCGACGCCCGTCTGACCGATAACCGGCTGGTGTATGAATTCCTCATCCCCTGCCATGTGCGGGCGACGGATCGCCCGAAAATGATCACCGTCGCCACCTATGATCCCACCTATTATACGGCCATCTATTTTGCCGCCAACGGCCCGGTCTCCCTGGCGTCGGCCGACGCCTTCGACGTGAAGACATCGATTAAAGAGGATCCCGGCACCACCATCTATTACGACATGATCCATCCCTGGACGCTTTTCCTGGAGTTTCGGTGGAAATCATAAGGCGGATCCCGGTCTTGGCGGTCCTCCTGGTCGGCATGTGGGCGTGGAGCGGCCCCGTTTCCGCGAACAATCCCTTCACCTCCAAGGCGGCCCCGCGGCCGGAATCGCCGGCCCCGGTGATCAAAAGCCGGTTTTTCGCCAAGATCGTCCAGTGGCAGCACCACCTGAACCAGCGGATGTCGGCCCTCGTCCGGGAGGCGAAGGCGGGCGGCCGGTGGAGGCCGCTGATCCTGCTGGCAATGCTGGCCCTCCTCTACGGGGCGATCCACGCGGCCGGCCCGGGGCACGGGAAATTCGTGGCCATCTCCTACATGGCGTCCCGAAACGCCGCCGTCAGGGGCGGACTGCTGTTCGCCCTCTTTATCGCCGGGGTCCACGGCGCGTCGGGAGCGGTGGGCGTGCTCGGGTTGCGCTGGGTGATTCAGCGGGGCGTGGGGGAGACCCTGGCCTCCGTGACAGCGACCACCCAAATCGTCAGTTTCGGGCTGATCGTCCTTTTGGGCGCCGTCCTTGCCGCCAAAAACGGCCGCGAGCTGGCGGTCGAAACGCGCGGCGCCGGCGAACCGGCCCGGACCCCGCCCAACCGGTTCGGGTTCCTGCCCTGGGCGGTTGCCATCGGCGTGGTCCCCTGTCCGGCGGTGGTGTTGACGATGCTCTTTTGCATGTCCATGGACGCCATGGGGCTCGGCCTGATCCTGGCGGCCTGCATCTCCCTGGGCATGGCGGTCACCCTGTCGGCCGTGACCACCGCGACAGTGCTGGGGAAAACCGGCGTACTGGCGCTGTTGCCCGAGCAGAAATTGAAAAAAGCCGAGGCGGCCATCGGACTTCTTTCCGGACTCGCCATCGCCGTTTTCGGGGCCCTGTTTTTGACGACAACGCTGATGTTCCGGGTCTGACGCCGGCGGAACGGGCCGTCTCAGGCGGCAAATGCCCTGAAATATAGCAGCGCGCCGTTTTTGGCCGGAAGGCTTTGGAAATCAAGGTTGTTTTTCCGGCACAGAACCCCTCCCGAGATAGTGGTTGGCGGGGTCGAGAAAATGGACCGCGCTGCCGCTGCCGGCGGCCAGCTCCAGCACGCGCGCCTGTCTTGTGGGCGCCAGTTCCTCCCTCAAAATCCCGTAATGACGGTTCATATCCGCACCGAGCTTTTTGGAAAAATGAAGCACACCCGATGAGAAAATAAAATGGTTCGAAAAAAATTCTTGACACAAAGGCCGGCTTCAATTTATAAGAAGGCACGAATTGAGTTTGGAACACCTAATGAAGGACCGGCGCATGACATCCCCCATCAACGACAAGGCACCCCCCAAACCGCTGACGCCCGCCATGGAGGATTATCTCGAAGCCATCTTCGATCTCGACCAGGAGAAACGGACCGTGCGGGTCAAGGACATCGCCAAGCGGATGGACGTCAAGATGCCCACCGTGTCGGGCATGCTCAAAACCCTGAACGAGCGGGGGCTGGTCCATTACGAAAAATACGAATACGTGGAGCTGACCCAAAACGGCGCCGGCGTCGGCAAGGAGATGCGACGGCGGCACGAGGCCATCTTCAAATTTTTGACCGAGATGCTGCAAGTCGATGCCGAAGTCGCCGACGAAGAGGCGTGCAAGATGGAACATGTCCTCAGCGTCGAAACCCTGGAGCGTCTGACCGATTTCATGGATTTTGTCCAGACCTGCCCAAGGGCCGGCGACAGTTGGCTTTCGTATTTTTCGGAATTTCGCTCCCAGGGCCGTTGCCCGGAAAAATGCCGGTCCCGGAGCGATTGTTTTTCTTCGGAGTTTAAAGCCCAGGTCGAGGCCATGGACTCCGACGATTAAGCGCCCATATCGGGAGACAGCGAGGAAGCGCGGCGCGGCCACGAAGCCCTTCAGGCGCTGACCCCATGGCAGCAAACCATGCCGTACCCCGGAAATGTTTCGGGGCCGGTTTTTTTTAGCGATGTAGAGTTTGGAGACCCTAACGAAGAAAGGAGGCGCTAAAAATGGGGTTGGACAGAAGCGATTTGATGGATGCATTCAACGCCAGCATCAACGACCTGCAAGAAGGCATCGACAAACACCGCTGCCTCGTGGCCTCGATCCTTGCGTCGGGCGGTGGTGAACAGGACCTGAGACCGCTGCTGGAACAACTGCCGTCGAAATCGCGCGAACTCGAACTCCGGGAGGCCATCCAAGATGCCATCCACACGTTGGAACAAAGCAGGAAATC
>CAYPCE010000410.1:0-2765 GCA_964409085.1 uncultured Desulfobacteraceae bacterium
GGCGGCCGGGATCTCCCCGGCTTTGCCGTTCAGTCCATCGAGATGATCCCGGACCCGCGCGATCTGGCCCCGGAGAAGATCAGCCACGCCGTAACGCTCCGCGTGAATCCGGGCCACATGGCGGCGGGCCGCGAAGTCGGGCAGGTCGATGCGGATGGCCTTGAGGCGCGAAGGTCGCAGCAGGGCTTCGTCGATGATGTCGATGCGGTTGGTGGCGCCGATGACCAGCACGGTCCGCCCCTGGCGGAACCCGTCCAGTTCGGTGAGCAACTGGGCCACCACGGCGTTGTTGGCCCGGGCGCCGCCGTCCGTGTAATTGGACCGCTGGCTGGCCAGGCTGTCGAACTCGTCGAAAAAGATGACGGCCGGAGCGTTGCGCCGGGCCACGGCAAAGAGGTGTCGGATGTTGCTTTCGCTCTGGCCCACGTATTTGTCCATGATTTCGGGGCCGGAGACCATCTGGATGGCGGCGTTGATCTCGTTGGCGATGGCCTTGGCGAAGAGCGTCTTGCCGGTGCCCGGCGGCCCGTGGAAGACGAACCCCCTCGGGATGAGGCTGGCCCGCTCCCGGGGGTCCAGCCCCGGCGCGTCCCCGCCGATAAGGCGGATGGCGTCGGCCAGCTCCCGCTTCACCGACTCGTAACCGCCGATGTCGGAAAAATGGGTGTCGGGGATTTCGATGTCCGCGGAAGACGAAATCTTGAACTGCCGGATGAGCCGGTGGATCTCCGCCGGTTCGGTATCCGCCCCCACCTTGGCGCCCACATACCGCATGGCGTGCCGGAACTGGATGGCGTTCAGGCCGGCCACGTTTTTGTACAACGCCTCCGGGTCGTACCGGCAAAATCGCCCCCGCTCCCCCCGGGTCATCAACCGCGTCACCGTATGCACCCGCTCCCCGTCCCCGGAACTCGCAACCCGCAACTCGTTACCCGCGGCCCGCAACTCGGAACCCGCAACCCGCGACTCCCCTTCAGGATGCCTCGCCAATCCCGTCATCCGCACCTGCACGGCGAACCGGTCGCTCACCACCTTTTTGACCTCCAGGGAGGGGTCGAGAAAACCGAGGAGCTGGGGCTTGGCCCCGGACCGGCTCCGTCCGTACAAAACCTCGATGGCCGGCGGCTCGTGGAACATGTCCAGGGACCGCAGGACCAGGATCTCCTTGTCCGGATCCATGTCCCGCACCAACCGGGGGAGGTTTTGCACCGGGTCCACCGGCCCGGCCTCCATGGCGTCGGCCAATTGGCCGCCCATGCGCTGGTCGGTCCGCCTGGGAGGCTCGGCGTCAAGGCGGACTTTCTTCCCGGCCCGGTCGCAGACATACTCGTAGATGTATTCCGTGAGCATCTTGTCGCAGACCACGAGCGCCGAAAGATCGTTTTTGAGAAAATCGGCGGCGGCCCGCAGCTCCGGGCCGTAGGCGATACGAACGGCTTCGTGGTCGGTGATGGCGTCGGGGTGGGCGGACAGGTCGGCGGCGCCGTCGGCGCGGACGGGGTCGGGGGCGCCGCCGTCCGGGGCGTCGAGTTCGTCCCTCAGATCGAAGGGGTCGTCGGCCGGGACGCCGGAGACAATGGGCGGCGCGCCGTCGGCGATGGTGAGGTGGTCGAAGTGGAACCGGGACAGGGGGAGATCGAGGCAGGCGGGGTCGGGGGGCGCGTCGGGGGAAAAGGCGTGGTCGGGATAGGCGCTGAACAGGTCGGCGAGCCGGGCGTCGGGGTTGTCCTTGTTTTCCCGAATGAAGCGCCGGGCGGCGTCTTTTTGGGTTTTGAAGTCGATTTCGATCTGGATGATGTCGTCGGTCATGGGTGTCGTTCTTTTATTTTATGCCGCATTGCGTCATAAAGTCATTCATGGCGACTAAGGCGCCGCCCCTGGACCCCGGGCTCTTCTCCTGTGCGCGCCGGCTCGAAATCGATGCGGCTTCGGCGCGGCATCCGCCCGCGCCATGCCCGCAGCGATTTCGGCCTACATGCCTTGCTTGACCCTGTGCCCGTTTTACTGACCTGGGCTAAAAGCAAGCCGGAACCCGTGGGAGCCCATCACGGGGCGCGGGTTTGACCAGAGGCGGATCGCCGACCGGCAGCCCACGGCCTCTTCTGTAAACGAGCCGCCGCGCAAGACCCGGAATGTGCCATTATCGGGCCCAGTCGGGTCCGCCACAGGATCGGTCGGATAATGGTCATACCAGTCCTGACACCATTCCCACACATTGCCGTGCATGTCGTACAGGCCCCACCCGTTGGGCTTCAACTGACCCACGGGATGCAACGTCTTTCTATCTGAATTTTCAGCGTACCAAGCGTACTGCTCAAGCTTTTCCGCATCGTCGCCGAAGCAGTAAGCCGCCTGTGATCCCGCGCGGCATGCGTATTCCCACTCCGCCTCCGTCGGAAGTCGGTACTCGCCCGTCCCCCTCTCGCTGAGCTTTCGGATGAATCCCGGCAATTGGTTCCAGGCCACGGTTTCCACCGGGCATTCTGGTCCGCCTAACTTGAAATCTGATTGATTGCGCCCCATCACCGCCCCCCACTGACTCTGCGTCACCGGCGTCGTTTGCATGTAATATGCTTGCGTCAGCGTCACTTCGTGCTGGACTTCACCCTTCCTCCGCCCCCGCTCATCCTCCGGACTCCCCATCATAAACGTCCCCGGCTCGATCCACACGAATTCCATGCCCAGGCTGTTGGTGAACCTGTTCCGTACATTTGCCTCTTCTTCATTCTCCGCCAGGGGCCGCCAACCGGCGATTCGGGCGTCCA
>CAYPCE010000411.1:0-2752 GCA_964409085.1 uncultured Desulfobacteraceae bacterium
ACACGCTGGCCCGGCAACTGGCGCTGATGGGGCTCCAGAACCTCCAGCAGGCCCGCTTTATCCACGAACGGGACCAGGCCACGAAAGGCCTCCACCACGCCCAGCGCATGGAGAGCATCGGCATGCTGGCCGGCGGCATCGCCCACGATTTCAACAACATCCTGTTTCCCATCATGGGCTATGTGGAGATGCTGCTCGAAGACGCACCGGCGGAGAGCTGGGGCCGGGGCGCCCTGGAAAAAATCCTGGACGGCACGACCCGGGCCCGGGAGCTGGTCAAGCAGATCCTGACCTTCAGCCGCCAGACCGGCGAGGAGGTCCAGCCGGTCCGGATGCAGCTCATCCTCAAAGAAGCCATGAAGCTGGTGCGGTCCACCCTGCCGTCCACCATCGCCGTCCGGCACCGCATCGACGAGAACTGCAAGGCGGTCATGGCCGATCCGACCCAGATCCACCAGGTGGTCATGAACCTGATCACCAACGCCTACCACGCCATGCAGGAGACGGGCGGGGAACTGCTGATCGGGCTTACAACCGTCGAACCGCCGGCGGCCGCCGAACTGTCCTCCCTGCCGCCGGGCCGGTACGCCTGCCTGACGGTCTCCGATACCGGCCCCGGGATTCCGGCCGACATCCGGGACCGGATCTTCGACCCGTACTACACCACAAAGCCCCAGGACAAAGGCACCGGCCTCGGCCTGTCGGTGGTCCACGGTATCGTGAAAAGCTGCGGCGGCGGCATTCATGTCCACAGCCAGCCGGGGGCCGGGGCCACTTTCAAGGTCTATCTGCCGTTGAAAGAGACGGCGCCGGACGCCCAGGCGGCGCCGGCCCACGCGGACATCCCCGGCGGAACCGAGCGACTGTTGATCGTGGACGACGAATCGGCGGTGGTTTCCATCGTACAGGCGATGCTGGAACGGCTGGGGTACCGGATCACGTCCTGTACCGACAGCGGGGCGGCCCTGGAAACCTTCCGGCAAACCCCGGAGGCCTTCGACCTCGTGATCACGGACATGACCATGCCGGAGTTGACCGGCCCACAGCTCACCCGGCGGCTCCGGGAGATCCGTCCCGATGTCAAAGTCATCATCTGCACCGGATTCAGCGATCTCATGAACGAGGAAAAAGCGGCGGCCTTGGGCATCCAGGGGTATATCCTCAAACCGGTCATCAAGGGCGAAATCGCCCTCAAGGTCCGGGAGGTCCTGGACGGCCCTTGAAATCCTTTCCGAGTTCGGTATCATGGGGAGAACCGGCGCGGAGGAAAACGGACCATCTTTTCAACCATCACCAGCGAGGGAGAACCATGGAAAAACAATTCATCATGACCGCATTCGGCAAGGACCGGCCCGGCATCGTGGCCGACGTCACGGAAGTCATCTTCGAAAACGGGTGCAACGTCGAAGATTCGACCATGACCCGCCTGGCCGACGAATTCACGCTCATCCTGCTGCTGACCGGCCAGGGGGAGGACCTGGAAAGCCGCCTGAGCAAAGAGTGCCGGCGGCTGGACATCGAAAAAAAGCTGTCGGCCTTCATCCGGCCCATCAGCGGCGAGCCGCCGGTCGCCGTGGCCGGACGCCGGGGGACCATCCGCGTGGACGGCCTGGACCAGGCCGGCATCATCTACAAGATCAGCCGGTATCTGTCCGACAACGGCGTCAACATCGAATACCTCAATTCCAGAAAATCTTTTTCCCCGGAAAGCGGCGCGGCCCTCTACAAGGTCGAGATCGAGGTCACCATCCCCGACGGCGTGGACGTCAACGCTTTTGAAAAGGGGCTGGACCGGATCGCCGACGAGTTGAATTTGGATGTGACGTTGAACTGATGACCCCGTCCCCGGGGGCCGGGGGAGGGGGTTAAGGAGACCCAAACCATGCGACATCCATTGCCCGAATCCATCGGCGCCCCGGACCTTCTCGTGGGCCGGGAAAAAGAATTCGACCTGTTCAACAAATGGATATCCCGGATCCCCAAGCGGCTTTCCAAATCCAGGGCCATTTTGGCCCGGCGCAAAAGCGGGAAGACCTCGATTTTGCATCGCCTCTTCAACCAATTGTGGAGCGACAACGGCGAGGTGATCCCGTTTTACATCAATGTTTCGGAAAAAAAAATCTGGCTACCCGATTTCGCGGAGCGGTTCTATCGCACGTTCGCCTCACAATACATTTCATTCATGGAACGCGACGAGACGATGGTCAGAGAGCCGCTGTCGCTGGAGGAAATCAAACAATACGGCCTCGGCAAGGGCAACAAATCCCTTGTCAAGGACGTTGATTCCATCCGCCATTACCGGAACCAGGGAAGCTTCGATCTGGCGTGGGACACCGCCAGCGAGGCCCCGCATCGTCACGCCGGGGTTTTTGGCGTTTTTTTTCTGGTGATGATCGACGAATTCCAGAACACCGGCGAATACATCTACCGGGACGAAGCCTGCCAAACCGCGCGGGATAAAACCATCCCCGGCACATGGCACGACCTGTCCGAATCCAAGCTCGCGCCCATGCTGGTCACGGGTTCCTACGTCGGCTGGCTGATCAACATCATCGACACCTATCTTGAAGCCGGACGGCTGAAGCGGTACATGATGAACCCGTATCTTGAGCCGGAGGCCGGGCTGGAGGCGGTTTACCGCTACGCGGCCCATCTCGACGAGCCGATAACCAATGAAACCGCCCCGCAAATCAACCGTTTGTGCGGGTCCGACCCGTTTTTCATCTCCTGCGTGATCCAGAGCGATTTCGAG
>CAYPCE010000412.1:0-2745 GCA_964409085.1 uncultured Desulfobacteraceae bacterium
ATTCGTGGTTTAAAAAGGTAATCCCATGGCCATCGATCTCACCGGCATCATCAACGAAAACGAGTTTTACACCCACCATTACCTGAGCGCCATCCTCGAAACCGATTTGAAGGACGTGTTCGGCAAATGGGAGGCTCAAAAGAAGGAAGAAGACATCCGCCCCCCATACGAGGCGCTCCGGCCCCTGGCGCGGGATTATTTCCGGGTAAAGGATCAGGCCGCGCGGACCCGTTCGGAAGCGGACAAACACCAGGCCGAAGTCGAATTCATGGCCCGGCTCCTGGAGGCGTTGGGATACGATTTTCAGTCGACCGTTCGGCGGCTGGATGACGGGGAGGATTTTCCCATTGCCGGGGAGATCGCCAAGGTGAACGGCGCGCCGGAACTCTGGATGGTCCACGGATTCAACCCCAACGGCGACGATGTCGATCCCCTGGAGATCGAGATTTCGGATTGCCATTTCAACGGATCGGGGTCGGCCGGGATCGAGGATGAAGCGGCGAAACGGGTGTCGGACTGCGTCTTTGAAGAGGCCATTTCCAAGCGGGTCTTCGGGCTGGCCGAACCGCCCCGGTGGGTGATCCTGTTCAATCTCGATCAGATGTTGCTGCTGGACCGGTCCAAATGGAACCAGAAGCGGTTTCTCCGGTTCGATCTGACCGAGATTTTCGGGCGGCGGGAGCCTTCCACCTTCAAGGCGATGTCGGCCCTGCTGCACCGGGAGAGCGTCTGTCCGGAGGACGGGCTGTCTCTTCTGGACAATCTGGATGAGAATTCCCACAAGCACGCCTTCGCGGTTTCCGAGGATCTGAAGTACGCCCTCCGGGAGTCCATCGAATTGCTGGGGAACGAGGCGGTCCATTATCTCCAGGACCAGCATAAGGGGGTGTATGACCGGAATCTGGCCGATCAGTTGACCCTCGAATGTCTCCGGTACATGTACCGTCTGTTGTTTTTGTTCTACATCGAAGCCCGGCCGGAGCTGGCGTACGCCCCCATGGACGCCGATCCGTACCGGATGGGCTACAGCCTGGAGAGCCTGCGGGACCTGGAATCCGCGCCGTTGACCACCGAGGAATCCCGGAACGGGTTTTTCATCCACGAGTCGATCCAGTTGCTCTTCGATCTGGTGTACAATGGGTATCCGCCGTCGGATCGCGGGGAGCAGCTCAGTCTGGAGGGCGGGTCGGATGTTCACACCTTTCGCATCCTGCCCCTGGACGCCCACCTGTTCGATCCGGAGCGCACGCCGTTGTTGAACCGGGTGAAGTTCCGGAACTTCGTCCTCCAGGATGTCGTCAAGCGGATGTCCCTGACCCGTCCGGGAAGCCGGCGGATGCGGCGGGGCCGGATCTCCTACGCCCAGCTCGGCATCAACCAGCTCGGGGCGGTGTACGAGGCCCTGCTGTCGTATCGGGGGTTTTTTGCGGAGACGGATTTGTACGAGGTCAAGAAGGCCGGCGACAAGTTCGATCCGCTGAACATCGGGTATTTCGTGAAGGCCGAGGACCTGGAGAAATACACGGACGAGGAAAAATTCGACGAGAACGGGCGGTTGGCGGCGCATCCCAAGGGGGAGTTCATCTATCGGCTGGCGGGGCGGGACCGGGAAAAGTCGGCCTCCTACTACACCCCGGAGTCCTTGACCCGGTGCCTGGTGAAATATGCGCTCAAGGAATTGCTCAAGGACAAATCCGCCGACGAGATCCTCGGGCTGACGGTCTGCGAGCCGGCCATGGGCAGCGCGGCGTTTTTGAACGAGGCCGTCAACCAGTTGGCCGAGGCCTACCTCCAGAAGAAGCAAAAGGAGTTGGGGCGGGACATTCCCCATGATGAATACCTGACGGAAAAGCAGCGGGTGAAGATGTTCATGGCCGACAACAACGTCTTCGGGGTGGACCTGAACCCGGTGGCGGTGGAGCTGGCCGAGGTGTCGCTGTGGTTGAACACGATTTACGAAGGGGGGTTCGTGCCCTGGTTCGGCCTGCAACTGGTCTGCGGGAATTCGCTGATCGGGGCGCGTCGGCAGGTGTTCGATTCGGGGTTGCTGAAACGGGACAAGCGGGGCGATCCGCTGTGGCTCGACGAGGTTCCGGTGCGGATTCCGTTGGGCGAGAAGCGGCCGGCGAAGGGCGTTTACCATTTCCTGCTGCCGGACAAGGGCATGGCCAACTATACGGACAAGGTGATCAAAACGCTGGCCGGCGACGAGATCAAGGCCATCAACGAGTGGCGGAAGGGGTTCACGAAGCCGTTCGGGAAATCGGACATTCAGCAGCTCGAAAAGCTGTCCAAAAAGGTGGATGAGCTGTGGAACAGCCATGTGAAGGAGTTGCAGCATATCCGGAGACGGACCAGCGATCCCCTGACGGTGTTCGGGCAGCCGGAGCCGAAAAAAGGGAAGGGGCAGACGTTGACGCGGTTCAAGGACCGGGTGATGAACCAGGAGCTGTTTTCCCGGAATGTCCGGTCGTCCAGCGCGTATAGGCGGCTGAAGCTGGTGATGGATTACTGGTGCGCGTTGTGGTTCTGGCCGATAGAGAAGGCGGAGTGGTTGCCGACCCGGGAGGAGTTTCTGTTCGAGGTGTCGCTGCTGCTGGAAGGGGATGTGTATGCGTCCGAGCCGGCGGTGGGGGAGCAGTTGGCGATGTTTCCGGATACTCGGCCAAAGCAGATGTCCCTGGAGATGCTGGAGAAGCAGGGGACGGTCTGCGTGGATGAGTTGTGCGAGAAATTCGAGCGGTT
>CAYPCE010000413.1:0-2740 GCA_964409085.1 uncultured Desulfobacteraceae bacterium
TTTTTCCACGCCAAGGGGATGACCGTCTGGAACGCCCTCCTCGACTACTGGCGGGAGGAGCACCGGAACGCCGGATACGTGGAGACCAAGACCCCCATCATCCTCCGGAAGGAACTCTGGGAGCAGAGCGGCCACTGGGAGAACTACCGGGAGAACATGTATTTCACCGACATCGACGAAGCCGAGTATGCGGTGAAGCCCATGAACTGCCCCGGCGGGATGCTCATATACGGATCGACCCGCCACTCCTACCGGGAGCTGCCCATCCGGGCCGCGGAGATCGGCCTCGTCCACCGCCACGAACTCTCGGGGGTGCTGTCGGGCCTTTTCCGGGTCCGGGCCTTTCACCAGGACGACGCCCACATCTTCATGACCCCGGAGATGATCGAGGACGAGATCGTGGGGGTCCTCCGGCTGGTGGAACGGATGTACGCGACTTTCGGTTTGGGCTTCCACCTGGAACTCTCCACCCGCCCGGAAAAATCCATCGGCACGGACGAAGCGTGGGAGACGGCCACCGACGGCCTTCGGGCCGGCCTCAACACCTACGGCATGGACTACAAGATCAACGAAGGGGACGGCGCCTTTTACGGCCCCAAGATCGACGTCCACATCAAGGACGCCCTCAACCGGACCTGGCAGTGCGGCACCATCCAGCTCGACATGTCCCTGCCCGACCGGTTCGACCTGGGCTACATCGGGTCGGACAACGAAAAGCACCGCCCGGTGATGGTCCACCGGACGATCCTGGGCTCCATCGAGCGGTTCATGGGGATTCTCATCGAACATTTCGCCGGCAAGTTCCCTCTCTGGCTGGCCCCGGTTCAGGTCTCCCTGCTGCCCATCAACGACGACCTGGCCCCCTACGCCGAAGAGCTGAGCGCCAAATTCCGGGCCGCCGGGCTCCGGACCGAGGTGGACAGCCGAACCGAAAGCCTCAACCGGAAGGTGCGGGAGGCCCAGTTGGCCAACGTCCCGCTGATCCTGACGGTGGGCGCCAAGGAGAAGGAAGCCGGCACCCTGGCGGTCCGGACCCTGGACGGCAAGGTGACCCACGGGCTCACCCATGAATCGTTTCTGAACCGGGTGTTCAACCACATCACCCACCGGCGGCTGGAACTCGCGATTTTTTCATAGGACGGACACCCCATGACCGACACGGCGGGCATTACGACGCACCGGATCAAATGGTGCGATCTGCGCTGCGAGGCGGCGGAATTCGCCAGGGAAGACGCCCTGGACGGCAGTTGCCGCACCTTCATGTCCCTCTGGTGCGCCAAACTGGAAAAGCATGTGACCAAAAACGCCCCCTGTGAAGCCGAGTTCGGCAGCCGGCGGCCGACCACCGGCTTTTAATGGCCGGACGCGCCCTCCGGGCATGGGCGTCGGCCGTCCTGCCGCCGCTGCTGTATTGCGGCGTCATCTTCCTGTTGTCGGCCATGCCGAATCCGCACGTTCCCGTGCCGGACGTGCCGTTCCGGGACAAGTTCCTCCATGTGCTGCTTTACACGCCCCTGGGGGCACTGTTCAACCGGATGCTCCACACGCTCGGGTGGCCCCGGACGGCGGCGGCCCGGATCTGGATCGGCGTGCTCCTGACCGGGTTGTACGGGGTGGGCGACGAGATCCACCAGGCGTTCGTGCCCAACCGCACCCCCAGCCCGGCCGACGCGGTGGCCGATTTCACCGGGGCACTCATCGGATCGGCGGGACTCGAAGCCCTGCGAAAAAACGGCCTCCCCGCACTGCCGGCAATTAGCGGATTGACAAAATGGCGATATTTTTTTAAAAACAGGTAGCGCTGGAAAGCGCCGCGCCCGAAGAACGCTGTTGAACACTGGATCCAGACGGAGGAAAAATCGACCATGGACGCAGAGAACACCCTGACCATCAACGGGAACGTCCTTCCCTTTTCGCCGGGAGAGACGATCCTCGATGTGGCCCGTAAACACGATATCGACATCCCGACCCTCTGCCACCTCAAGGGGGCGACCCCCACCGGCGAGTGCCGGATGTGCGTGGTGGAAGTGGAGGGGGCCCGCAACCTCCTCACCGCCTGCACGGCCCCGGCCAACAACGGCATGGTCGTTTACACCGAATCCCACAAGGTGGTGGAATCCCGCAAACTGCTGATCAAGCTGCTGCTGGCCTCCGGCAACCACAACTGCGCGGCCCGGGGCTCCGACGACCGCGACTGGACCCAGTTCCAGCTCGACGTCCACAACGACGACAGCAGCCCGGAACTCTGCCCCACCTGGGGCGACTGCCGGCTCCAGGACCTGGCCTACCGGTACCAGGTCACCGGCGAACAGTTCCCCCGCACCGACGTCCCCTACCCCATGGAGACGGTCAACCCCTTCATCGTCCGGGACTTCTCCCGGTGCATCAAGTGCGGCCGCTGCATCCAGGCCTGCTGCGACGTCCAGGTCAACAACGCCATCAGCTTCGGCTACCGCGGCGCCGACGCCAAGGTGGTGGCCGCCGGCGACCGGCCGCTGAAAGATTCCGACTGCGTCTTCTGCGGCGAGTGCGTCCAGGCCTGTCCGGTGGCGGCCCTGGTGGAAAAGGATGTCCGGTACCACGTCCGGCCGTGGGAAACGGAAAAGGTCCGCACCACCTGTTCCTACTGCGGCGTGGGGTGCCAGCTCCACCTCCACGTCAAGGACGGCAAGGTGGTCAAGGTCACCGGCGTCGAAGACGTGGCGCCCAACTACGGCAGCCTCTGCGTCAAGGGGCGGTT
>CAYPCE010000414.1:0-2720 GCA_964409085.1 uncultured Desulfobacteraceae bacterium
CCATCGACATCGACTACATGGGCAGCGTCGACATGACGCTGATGCTGGCCGAAAAGGGGAAAGACCTGCCCTATGACGCGGTCTGGCCGGCCAACACCCTCTGGATCACCCTGGGCGATGCGCACAACGCCGTGAAAAAGGCCGAGAGCATCATGCGGTCGCCGGTGGTGCTCGGCGTCAAGAAGCCGGTGGCCGAGCGGCTCGGCTGGACCGACAAGGAGATCGCGATCCCCGACATCCTCGAGGCCGCAAAGGCGGGAAAACTTCGCTTCGCCATGACCTCCGCCACCCAGTCCAATTCCGGTGCCAGCGCCTATATCGGCTTCCTCTACGCCTTTTCCGGAGCCTCCGAAAGTGGCAGCGTGCTGCAAATGGAACACCTGGAAAAGCCGGCGGTCCAGGACAAGGTCCGGGACCTGCTGTCCCGGGTGAACCGGTCGTCGGGCAGCAGCGGGTGGCTGAAGGAGACGCTGGTCCAGCACTATGAACGGTTCCAGGCCATGTTCAACTACGAGGCCATGATCATCGAGGCCAACAAGGAATTGACGGCCCAGGGCAAACCGCCGCTTTACGCCGTCTATCCCGCCGACGGGATCATGATCGCCGACTCCCCCCTGGGCTACGTCGACAAGGGGGATGCCGAAAAGGCGGCCCTGTTCGACGAACTGCAAGCCTATCTCTTATCGCAGGCGGTCCAGGACGAGATCATGGACCAGGGCCGCCGCACCGGCCTCGTCGGCCTCAACCCCGACAAGGTGGATAAATCGGTCTTCAATCCCGCCTGGGGCATCGACGTGGAGCGGATCATCTCGCCGGTGCCCACCCCCAGCGAACCGGTGATCCGCAAGGCCCTGTCGCTCTACCAGGTCTCGCTGCGAAAACCTTCCCTCACCGCCTATGTGGTGGATGTGAGCGGCAGTATGCAGGGACAGGGCTTAGAAGACCTGAAGGCGGCCATGACCACCCTTCTCGATCCCGACCTGGCCCGGCGATACATGCTCCAGGCGTCCGAAAAGGACATCCACATCGTCCTCCCCTTCAATTCGGCGCCCCAGGACGGCGTCAAGGCCCAGGGCAATTCCGCCGACGTGCTCTCCGGCCTCATGGCCTTTGTCCAGGGACTCCAGGCCGGGGGCGGCACGAACATTTACGCGGCGGCCGCCCGCGGGCTCGAACTCATCAGCGGCGTGGAGAACATGGAGGACTATTTTCCGGCGGTGATCCTCATGACCGACGGCCAGTCCAAGGGGGAGATCGCCACCCTCTCCACCGCCATCCAGAAGACGCCCATGGGCGCGGACATCCCCATCTTTTCCATCACCTTCGGGGACGCGGACGAGCGGCAGCTCAGGGAGATCTCGGAAATGACCATGGGGCGCGTCTTTCCCGGGAAGAACCTGATCGAGGCGTTTCGGTCGGCCAAGGGGTACAATTAAATTATCATTTTCAATATCAGACTTTTAGGAGAATTCAATGCAACCGAAAAACAAATTAATTTCGTCGGACCCAAATGTCCTGATGGGGAAACCTGTTATATCGGGAACGCGGATTACCGTGGAGCTTATCTTGGAAAAGCTGGCGGCGGGTGAGGAAATCGAACAAATAACAGACGCTCATCCCCGGCTTACGCCGGAAGCCATAAGGGCCGCGTTATCTTTTGCCGCCGAATCCCTGAAAGCCGACGTAGTTTATCCTGTTGCCGAAGTTGCGGCATGAAGTTTGTTGCCGATGAAAGTCTCGATTTTCAGATCGTCAATCGTTTGCGTCGGGACGGTTTTGACATTTTTTACGTTGCTGAAATGACGCCTGGAATTTCGGATGAAGAAGTGCTTCATTTGGCCGAAGGCAATTCATGCCTGTTGCTGACAGCGGACAAGGATTTCGGAGAACTCGTATTCCGTCAGCGTCTCATTTCATCTGGCGTTGTCCTCATTCGGTTGTCCGGGCTTTCGGCAGAGCGTAAAGCGGATATTGTCTCATCCGCCGTCAAACTGCACAGCGCCGAATTTCTTGGTTCTTTCACTGTCATTGCGCCAGGACACATCCGCATCCGCGGCAATCTGAGATGAACCGTTTAACCTATTCAGACAGCGATTGTGACATGTAACCATGACCGAAACCCACCGCCAAATCGCATCGGGACTGACCGCCGCCGCAGTCCTGGCCCTGCTGTTCCTGTTCACCGATTTTGTCTTTTTTTTCAATCTGGCCATTTCCGCCGCGGTCGGCGCGGGCGTGTATTTCAGCATTCCCCGGAAGCGGTCGCCCGACGAAATCGAAGTGGCCCCGGGCGTAACAAAGGCCCAACTGGACGCCGCCCTGGCTAAAATCGATCTTTTCATCGGCAAGTTCAAGGCGGAAGCCGGACAGGCCCGGGACCTGGAGATCCGAACGACGGTGGGGGAGATCGTCCAGGTGCTGAAGCGGATCGGCCGCAACTTCCGGGAAGATCCCCGGGACCTCACCCTCGACGCGACGCCGATGTTCCTGGAAGAAGTCCTGGAGCGGTCCCTTGACCTGGTCTCCCGGTATGTCGGCCTTTCCCGCATCGCCAACGACAGTGCGGCGGAGGGGTACGGCCGCGAGGCCCTGGAGACGGCGGAACAATCCATCCGGCAGGTTAAAGAAGGGTTCGATGCCTTTTTTCAGCAATGTCTGAGAGACGATCTTCGGGAACTGGAGGTGGGCGGGGAAACCCTGAAAGCCATCATGGAGATGAA
>CAYPCE010000415.1:0-1253 GCA_964409085.1 uncultured Desulfobacteraceae bacterium
CCACCGGGTGCGGCAAATCGACCCTGGGATGGGTCCTGTGCGGCGCCGCGCCCGGGCTGATCCCCGGCCGGCTGTCGGGCCGGGTCGACGTCCGGGGCCGGCCCGTCGGGGAGCGGAGCCTGCGGGACCTGAGCCGCGACCTGGGGTTCCTGCTCCAGAACGTGGAACACCAGATCTTCACCGACCGGGTGGCGGATGAAATCGCCTTCGGCCTGGAGAATTTCGGGGTTCCCGAAGCCGAGATGGACGACCGGATCGCGGCGGCCCTGGACCGGGTCTCGGCCGGCCATCTCACCGGACGGGCCCTGGCGACCCTCTCCGCCGGGGAGCGGCAGCGGGTCATGCTGGCGGCCCTGCTGGCCCTGGACCCGCCCATCCTGATGCTGGACGAACCCATGGCCTTTCTCGACCGGAACGCCCAGGCGACGCTGCTGGATGTCACGGCCGGGCTGGCCCGGTCCGGCCGGACGGTGCTGATCTTCGAACACCGGCGGGACATCGTCCGGCCGGCCGTGGACCGGGAGGTGGCCATGGCCGGCGGATGCGCCTGCGCGGCCCCCGCCGCGGCCGCCGGTTTTCCCGCCGTCCGGCCCGGACCTGTGGGGGAAGAGCGACTGGTCTTCGACGGCGTCGCCGCCGCCTGGCCCGGCCGGGAGGGGCCGCTGTTCGCCGACGCGGGTTTTTCCGTCCGGTCCGGCGAGAGCGTCGCGCTTTTGGGGGAAAACGGCAGCGGCAAGACCACCCTGCTCTCCATGGCCATGGGGCTCCTCAAGCCGGCGTCGGGCGTCGTCCAAAACTGCGGCCGGCCCGCGGGGCGGTCCTCGCCGCCGGAACTGGCGCGGCGGGCGGCGTTTCTGTTCCAGCATCCGGATCACCAGCTCTACCTCGCCCGGGTGGGGGACGAGGTCCGGATGCAGACCCGGGACCGGGAGACGGCCGACGCGGAACTGGCCGCGCTCGGCCTCCGCGGACTGGAAGACCGCCATCCCCGGTCCCTTTCCATGGGGCAGAAGCGGCGGCTCACCATCGCGGCGGCCCTGGCCCGCCGGCCCCGCCTGCTGCTCATGGACGAACCCTCGGTGGGGCAGGACGACGACAGCCTCGGCCGGATCCTCCGGCGGCTGGACCGGTTCGTCCGGGAGGGCGGGGCCCTGCTCACCGCCACCCACGACGTCCGGGTGGCCCGGGCCCTGGCCCACCGGACCCTGATCCTGGCAAACGGCCGGCTCTCGGCGGGCGACCGGGAAGCGGCA
>CAYPCE010000415.1:1353-2717 GCA_964409085.1 uncultured Desulfobacteraceae bacterium
ATGATGAAGCGGCAGTTTCCCTGGATGCTGGCGGCGTTGCTGATCCTCGCCGGCGGACCCGATCTGAACGGACTGGCGGCGGAGCAGCCGTCGCAACTCGACACCGTGGTGGTGACGGCCACCAAGACCCCCAAAAAACTCGAAAACGTCCCGGCGGTGGTGACGGTGATCGGCCCCGAGGAGATCGAGGCCATTCCGGCCCGCACCGTGGGCGACCTGCTGGCGGACCTGCCGGGGCTCTACCCCTACGAACCCGAGGGCGCGGGGGTGGTCACGCCCCAGTCCACGACCCTCCGGGGCATCGGGTTCCCCGGCCACACCCTGATCCTGCTGGACGGCCAGAAGATCAACACCCCGTTTACCGACTACGCCTACCTGACCACCATCCCGCCCCGGGCCGTGGAGCGGATCGAGGTGATCCGGGGCAATTTCTCCGCCCTTTACGGTTCGTCGGCGGGCGGCGGCATCATCAACATCATCACCAAAGACGGCGGCGACCGGTCCCACGTCGCCCCCTGGGGCCGGGCCGGCAATTTCGGCCGCTCCGACGCGGGCGTGGACGGCGGGGCGGTCTGGGGGGACGTTTCTCTGGGGCTTTTCTACGACCACAAGGAGGTGGACAACTATTTCCTCTACGACGACAAGGACCTGGACGACGACAACCGGGACTACGACCATGACCGGTTCCACGCCAAACTGACGGGCCGGGCCGGCGACCTGACCCAGTTTTCCCTGTCCGGCGGGTTTGTCGACGGCGAGACCGGGTTCGGCGTCGGCGAAAACCTCCAGGCCGACGCTCGCCAGGACATGGTCCACGGCTACCTCAACTTCCAGGCCGAGACCTCCCCCGCGGAATCCCTCGACCTGCGGCTGCAGCTCGACTGGTTCCGGTCCGACCACGAATATGTCGGCGAGACGCTCACATCGGTGGACTTCGTCAACGTGGGCCCCCCGCCCCCGGCCCCGCCGGTCATGGTCCCGCAGTTCAACTACCGCCCGTCGGTCAACGACACCTCGGCGGACCGGTACCGGGCGGATGTCTCGGGGAGCTGGTACGCCACACAAGACCAGATCCTCACCATGGGATTCGAAGCGGCCCACACCGCGGCGGAAAAAGTGATCCGGGACGCGGACGGCGGCGATCCCCTGCCGGTCCAGGGCCGGGCCGGCGACCGGATCGACGAGGACGACACCCTCTATTCCCTCTACGCCCAGTACGACGGGACGTTCCTGGAGCGCTTCGAGCTGGTGCTCGGGGCCCGGTTCGACGATTACGAGAGCTACGGCAGCGAATTCTCCCCCAAGGGGACCCTCCGGTGGCGCTACGCCGACGGCGGCAACCTCAAGCTGTCGGCGGGCAAGGG
>CAYPCE010000416.1:0-2706 GCA_964409085.1 uncultured Desulfobacteraceae bacterium
CGTGGGTGGGGGAGAGGTGCATCCGGAACCCCGGACCGGCGTTCACCTCCACCACCCCGGCGGGCTGCTGGTCGAGGGGTTTGGTCAGGGTCTCGGCCAGCAGATCGATGCCGATGATGTCCAGCCCGATCAGCCGGCCGATGCGCTCCGCCGCGTATTTCACCTCCGGATGGACGTCGTCGGTGAAGTCGGTGGCCGTGCCGCCGGTGGAGATGTTGGCCGTGGACTTCAGCCAGACGATCTGCCCTTCGGGGATGACGCTGTCGAAGGTCAGGCCCGCCCCCTCCACCAGCCGCTCGGTCTGTTCGTCGATCTGGATCTGGGTCAGCAGGTTCTCGTGCCCCACGCCCCGGCGGGGATCGGCGTTCTCTTTGTCGATCAGCTCCCGCAGCGTGGCGTCACCGTCCCCGACCACATGGGCCGGCCGACGGCGCGCGGCGGCGACGAGCTTGCCGTCGATGACCAGAAGCCGGTGATCCTCGCCCTTGATGAACTGTTCCACCACCACCGAATCGTGGTGCCGGCGGGCGGCGTCGTAGCCTTCCCGCAGCTCGTCCTCCGTTGTGAGGCCGGTGGTGACGCCGCGCCCGTGGTTCCCCGACAGGGGCTTGGTCACCACGGGATAGCCGAGGTACGACGCCGCCTCCAGGACTTCCTCCCAGCTGTAACAGATCCGGCCATGGGGGACGGGAATGCCGGCGTCGCCCAGGATCTGTTTGGTCCAGTCCTTGTCGTCGGCGATGCCGTGGCCGAGGATGGAGGTCTTACCGGTGACGGTCGCCTGGCAGCGCTGCTGGCGGCAGCCGTGGCCCAGCTGGATGTAGCTCGTGTCCTCGGTCAGGCGGTAAAACGGGATGTCCCGGCGCCGGGCCGCCTCGACGATGGAGGTGGTGGAGGGACCCAGCATGTTGTCGTCCCGCACCCCCTTCAGCCGCGCGATCATCGCCGCCATATCGATCTCTTCTTCGTTGAAGAGCGCTTCGACGATGGCGACGGCTTCCCTTCCCGCGGCCAGCCCGCAGGCCTCGTCGCGGTAACGGTAGACGATGTTGTAGATGGCGGGCTCGTAGCTGTCCACCGTCTTGCCGTAGCCGACCGAGAAGCCGATCTCGTTCTGTAACTGGATGGCCACGTGCTCGACCATGTGTCCGGCATAGGTGCCGGTTTGCACCCGCTGGAGGAAACCCCCCGGCTCTCCGACGGAACAGCGGTGCTCGTAGATCCCCGGAAGCATCTCCCGCAGGCGTTCCGCGATGCCGGGGACCTTGTCGCTCGGGCGGTGTTCGAGGTCGCCGATGTCCAAACGCAGATAGATGGTCAGGTAACGGCTGTAATAGTTGGGGCCGCGAAGCGCCCGGAGTTCAAGTATCTCCATTCTCTATGTCCTTGTTCGCCCGTCCGACCTCCACGGGCTGGAGAAAGCGGCGGCCCAGGACATCGTAGCCGAAACCGCTGGTTAATGCGTGCATGATCACGTGCTCCACCGCCACGGGCTCCCCCTCGGAGAGGCTCGCCACATTGGACGACTTCATGCGGGAACTGTCCACCACGATCACATGTCCGGAGCCGACAGCCTCCAGCACCGGGCCCTCGTGGAAAATCACGGCCGCATCCTCGCCGATGCCGATCCCCAGACATTCGGGATTGGCCGCGCCCACTTCGATCAGCCGCGTGAACCGGCCCCGTTCGAGGAAATGGCTGTCGATCACCACCCCCTCCACAAAGCCGAACCCCGCGCTCATCTTCACCGCGCCCTTGCGCAGCGCATCGGCGGCCGCGCCTTCGTAGATCATGGTGGTCGACTGGGCCGCGGCCCCGGCGCTGGTGCCGGCCACCACGGCGCCCCCGGCGAGCCGCTCGCGCATGCCATTGAGAAGCGGTGATCCGCCCAGGATATGGGTCAACCGGAGTTGGTCTCCGCCCGACATGAAGATCACCCCGCACCGATGAAGGACGTCCAGATGCCCATCCTCCATCGCATCCTCCCGGGTCCGCACATCGATTTTATGGACCGCGGGTGCGCCGAGCTGTGTGAAGACCCTCTCGTAGCTGGGAAATACATCGTCCGGAATGCTGCTTGCGGTGGTGATGACCGCCACCTCGGGCTTTTCCACGGGCGAAAGCTCCAGTACGCGCTGCAAAATTTCCGACTGTGATGTCTTGTCTTCGGCCCCGCCGATGGCGACCAAGGCCCCCGTGGCCGCCGGCAATTGATGGGTCATTCCTTCTCCCTTCTTTTTTTCCTCAATTTCACTATAAAATAGAGTTGTTATGGTAAAAAACCCCCCTCGACCCACTCGGCGAGAAAATTTTCTAACCATGCCCCAAAAGTCTGATATTTGTCAACAACTTCACTGAGCGGCGGATTGGGGCGTTTCATCGGTTCTTGGCCGGGAGGCCACAGGAGGATTCGATCCGGATCGATTTTTGTTCTAATTCACCGCGCCCTTGGATCCAGCAAACGGTAAAGTGCATCCGACAACAGATTGATCCCGATAAACACACTCCCGACAACGAGGGTCGCCCCCAGCACCGCGTTCATGTCCGCGCTGAGCAGCGATTTGGTGAGGTAGAAGCCCAGGCCAGGCCAGGCGAAGACGGTTTCGGTGAGCACCGAGCCCTCCAGCAGGTTGCCGTAGCTCAGGGCGATGACGGTCACCAGCGGCACCCAGACGTTGCCCAGGGCGTGGACCCAGATCACCCGCC
>CAYPCE010000417.1:0-2693 GCA_964409085.1 uncultured Desulfobacteraceae bacterium
ACCGATTTCCGGGTGTCCCGGACCATGATCTGGAGCCCCGACTCGAAAAAGGGATGGGAAAAGTCCAGAAACCGTTCCCGCTCGGAGGTGATGCCGATCCCCGCCGTGGCCATATCCGCTTCCCCCCGGGCCACGTCGTCCAGGAGCTTGGCCAGGCTGTTGACGCCGTAGAACGCGTACTTGACCCCCATCTCTTCGGCGATCTCTTTCCACAGCTCGATGCTGAAGCCGGTGTAGTGGCGGCCCCGGTAAATGACCAGCGGCTCGAAGGCCATGGTGGCGATTTGGAGGACTTTTTCCCCGAAAGGATCGCTCGCGGCGGCGCGGCGCAAGGCCCGGATATCCGCCTCCGAGCGCCCCATGGCCCGCCGGGCCTCCGCCAGCCAGGTCTCCACCGTCCGGAGGTTCCGGTCGATCCATTGCCGGGCGTGCCGGCGGAAATCCTCTGCGGCGCCTTCGCCCCGGATCATCCGGGCGTTTTGGGCCGCGATATCCGCCAGGGGGATCTTGACCTGTTCCAGCAGCCGCCTCAGCCCGGGATGATCGGCCAGATAATCGCGGTTGGCCACCACCCGGATGTCGTTGGGGGGCCATCCCAGGGCGCAGGGATCGGCCACGCAGCCCCGGATGTCTTCAAGGACCGTCCGGTCCTCGTCGGCCTTTTGATCTGACGGCAGGCTGGGAAACGGCACTTCGATCCAGACCACGTCCTCGCCGGGGACCAGTATCCCGGTGGTCCAGTTGGGGGTCCAGGTGTAGAACAGGACCGGCTTCCCCTGCTGATACCGGAAAATCGTCTCATGGACCAGGAGGGAGTAATCCCCTTGGACGTGCTCCACGGTGTCCCGCAGTCCATAGGCGTCCAGGTGGTGCTCGATGACCGGATCGCACCCCCACCCGTCGTTGCAGCCGATGAGGTCGGCCTTGCCGTTGCCGTCCCGGTCGAAGACCCGGGCCAGTTCGGGATCTTTCAGATCCCCGAGGTTCGTGATGCCGTGGGCTTCCGCGGAGCGGCGGTCCACCAGATACCCCTGGAGGCCGCCCCCCTCGACTTCGTATCCGACGGCTTCGATCTTGTCGGCGACGGCGGTGCTTTGGATGAAGGCGTTGTGGAGCGGAAACCAGCCGTTGGCCCAGAAATCGATCTCGCCCCGGGCCAGGGCGGGGTAGAAGACGTCGGTGTCGTAGGTCCGGGGGCCGACGACCTCGTACCCCAACTCCTCCAGCAGCATTTTGAAGATCTCGGCCTGGAACCAGCCCGTGTCCCAGGTCCCGCGTCCGAGGGAGACGACGCCGGTGTCCGCCCCGGGGGCGGCCGGCGCCGCAACCCCCATGGAGAGGAGCGCTGAAAGCAGGATGAGGAGGGGGAACATCCGTTTCCCCCTCCAGTTCAAGACCGGGGTGCGCCCGGAATCGCTGATGCCGGACCGCTTCACTTCAGCCAGGCGTTCACCTGATCTTCGTGGAACCGCATGTACCGGAGGGCTTTTTCGCCCGGAAACATGCCGTCGTCTTCCTCGATCCAGATCATCAACTGTTCGAGTTCCTCGGGGGCCCAGTTGAACTGATCGAGGAATGCATAGACCTCGGGCATGTCTTCTTTCAGCCCTTCGCGGACGATGGTGTGGATCTTTTCCTCGCCGCCGAAGATGTTCTTGGGGTCGTCGAGAAACCTCAAGGTCCACCGACCGAACATCCAGTGGGGGACCCATCCGGTGACCACGATCCATTTTTGTTTCCGGATGGCGTTGGAGAGTTCGGCGGTCATGGAGATTTCGCTGCCCTCAACAAGCTCGTAATTGTAGAGCCCGTATTCCCGCATGGCCGTCCGGGTCTTTTCCATGATGCCGGCTTCCGGGTCAATGCCGATGATACGGCGGTGGAACTTATCCGGATACTTTTTCAGATCCGCGATGGACTGGGCCGTGATGTAGGACGCGTTGCGCTGCCCGGAAGCGGCGGTCTGCCGTCCCACGGTGACATCCGGCACTACCAGGCCGATCTGGGTCCCGGTGAGGTTGGGTCCAAGGTCCACGATCTGGTCTTTGTAGTCTTCGTAAAAATGGCCGTGGGTCGTGGGCAGCCAGGCGGCCACCATGCCGTCCACCACGCCGGCGGCCACCGAGGCCCACATCTTGTCCGCGGTCATGGGAATGATTTCGCACTCCATGCCGAGTTTTTCCTGGATCACTGTTTTGACCATGTTGGTGGCCGCCACGGTCTCGGACCATTCCACGTAGGAAAGGCGGACCTTCTTGGGCGCCGCCTCCGCAGGGGTTGAAAACAGGGAAAACGCAAGCGCCGCAGCGCAGAAAAGAACCGTCGCGACGGTGAGAATCGTCTTTTTTGTCATCATCGCCTCCTTATCTTATAAAATCAAACATATCCGTGTTTTTTGGCATGATCGATCAACCCTTTGACCACCGCGAAGCACATGATGAACATGATGATGGCGAAGGGGAGCCCCGTACTGATGGCCGCGGTCTGCAGCGCCACCATGCCGCCGCCCAAAAGCAGAATCGCCGCCACCAGGCCCTCCAGGATGGCCCAGAACAGTCGTTGGGGCGTGGGGGGGTCCGGGTTGCCGCCGGCGGTGATGATGTCGATGACCATGGAGCCGGAGTCGGACGAGGTGACGAAGAACGAGATCACCACGATGATGCCCAGGATGCTGGTGACCTCCGCCAGCGGGA
>CAYPCE010000418.1:0-2682 GCA_964409085.1 uncultured Desulfobacteraceae bacterium
CCGGCAGACCTCTTCCCTTGGCCTGCGACTTGTGGAAGCCACCGTCACCCGGGAGCTGGGCGGAACCATTGACGTGGAGAGCGGCAACGGCGCGCGGTTCATCATCCGGTTCAAATAAAAACCTCCGGGGTTTTCAAAACCTCGGAGTTCTCCACTGAATAGAGAAAGGGGGCGCATGAACACCGCGAAAATCATGATCGTGGAAGACAACACCACGGTGGCCGAGGACGCCCGGGAGTGTCTGGAAGGTCTCGGCTACCTCGTCACGGCCATCGAAGCCTCGGGCGAAGAGGCCGTGGAAAGCGCCGGCAGGGACCGGCCCGACGCCGTGCTCATGGACATCAAACTGCGCGGGGACATGGACGGCGTCGAGGCGGCGGACCGGATCCACGACCAGTTCGACATCCCCGTGCTGTTCCTCTCGGCCTACAGCGACCGCGAACTGCTCCAACGGGCAAAAAGAACGGGTTCCTTCGGCTATCTCGTGAAGCCCTTCGAGGAGCGGGAACTCTACGCCATGCTGGAGATGACCCTCTACAAGGCCCGGATGGAAAAAGTGCGCCGGGAGATGGAAGCCCGGCTGGCCCAGGCCCGGAAAATCGAAGCCGTCGGCCGGATGGCCGGCGGCGTGGCCCACCACTTCAACAACATGCTCTTCGCGGTCATCGGGAACCTGGAAATGGTCCGGGAAGACCTCCCGCCGGAATCGGCCGCGGCGGAACGGCTCCGTGAGGCGGAAACGGCGACCCACCGCGCCGCCGACATGAGCCGGCTCCTGCTGACCTACCTGGGTCAGGGCCGGGTCACCTTCAAACCGGTCGATCTCTCGGAAACCGCCAAAAACGCGCTCCACGATATCCGACACGCCATCCCGGCGGGAACGACCCTGGAAAAGCACTTCCCCGCCCCGGGACCGGTGGTCTCGGCCGACCGGACCCAGATGGAACAGATCCTCAAGGCGCTGCTGGAAAACGCACTGGAGGCCATGGAGGCGGTCCCCGGAGGCCGGGTGACGGTCTCCATCGAAACAGCGGCGGCCGGAAAGATCCCGGAAAACCACCGCCTGCCCATGGACTGGAAGGCGCTGGCCTCCGGGTATGCCTGCATCGCCGTCGCCGACACCGGCAAGGGCATGGACAAAAAGACCATCGACACCGTCTTCGACCCCTTCTTCACCGACAAGTTCTCCGGCCGGGGGCTCGGCCTGGCCCTGGTCCTCGGGGTCGTCAAGGCCCATGAGGGGTGCATCACGGTGGAGAGCACCCCCGGACAGGGCAGCGTCTTCCGGGTCTACCTTCCCCTGTCGCCCGGACCCGTCTCTTTGCCCGGGGACACGGCGGAGGCCCATCCCGAATCCATCCCCGGAGACGGCGCCGTGCTGCTGGTGGATGACCAGAAACCGGTCCGCAACATGTCCACCATGATGTTGCAGCGGCTCGGGTTCCCGGTCATCCCGGCCGCGTCCGGCGAAGAAGCCGTGGCGATTTTCACGGACAGATCGGATGGGATCCGCCTGGTGATCTCCGACCTGAGCATGCCCGGCATCGACGGATGGGAGACCCTGGTGAAACTTCGCGAGATCCGGCCCGACATCCCGGTGATTCTGATGAGCGGGTACGATGAATCCCACGTCATGGACGGGGACCACCCGGAACAGCCCCAGGCGTTTTTGCAGAAACCCTGCGAGCGGGAAACCCTGAAAAAGACCATCCATCGGGTGTTGGGGCAAAAGGAATGATCGAACCCCGCGCGTTGCGGGAAACCGTCTGCGCCATGGCGGTGAAAGGGAAATGAAGATGGCGGAAAAGCCGACCTATGAAGCATTGGAAAACCGGATTCAGGCGCTGGAAAGGACGGTTCGCGATCAGGAGGCGATCCTGGACAGCCTGCCCGATCATGTGACGATCCAGATTCCGGACCAAACCATCGTTTGGGCGAACGCGGCGGCGTGCCGGACCCTGGGCCGCGACCGGGCGGAGATCCTGAACCGCTCCTGCCGCGAGGTGTGGGGCATGGACGACGTCCTCTGCGGAGATTGCGCCATGTCCGAATCCGTGGAAAATGGGACGCCCGCAACCATGGAAAAGACGACGCCCGACGGCCGGACGTGGCGGGTTCGCTTTGTGCCCATGCCCGACGAGCGGGGCGGAATCTCCCGCATTGTCGAGATCAGGGAGGACATCACGGAGGCGGCCCGGTGCCGGGAAGCCCGGCGGGAAGCGGAACGACACCGGGCGTTGATCCTCGACACCATGCAGGAGATGCTGGCCTATCACGACACGGAACTCCGGGTACAATGGGCCAACAAAGCATCGGCGGAATCCGTGGGGATGGCGGCCGAAGACCTGGTGGGCCGCCACTGTTATGAAATCTGGCACCAGCGGAACCGGCCGTGCGAGGGCTGTCCGGTCCTTGACGCCATGCGTACCGGTCGTCCGCAGGAAAGGGAGACGAATACGCCGGACGGACGCGCCTTTCGGCTTCGGGCGTATCCGGTTTGCGATGAAACAGGGAGATTGATCGGGGCGGTGGAGTATGGTTTCGACATCACCGACGCGAAAGCAGCCGAGAGGGCGTTGCGGGTCAGTGAAGAAAAATTCAGAAAGGCCTTCGACACCGACCTCGTCGCCATGGCCGTCAGCCGGCGTCGCGACGGCATGTACCTGGAGGCCAATCCGGGCT
>CAYPCE010000419.1:0-2677 GCA_964409085.1 uncultured Desulfobacteraceae bacterium
CCCAGAAAGACCCGGGTGAGCAGGGAGATGACCTCGTCGGACCCGTTGCCCAGCACGATGCGGTCCGCCGGGACCCCGAGATGGGCCGAGAGCTTTTCCGTCAGCAGGGGCGCCGCGCCTTCGGGGTAGCGGTGAAGCCGGGAAAGGCCGTCCCGGATAGCGGCCGCGGCCTTGGGAGACGGTCCCAGCGGATTTTCGTTCGAGGCCAGCTTGACGGCGTCGGCGATGCCGTATTCCCGCGCCACCTCTTCCAGGGGTTTCCCTGGGACGTAGGGGTGGATTCTGGCAAAGGCTTCCGGCGCCTTGAGGCGTAAAGCGGTCATGGCGGCACTACTTCGCCGCCTCGGCCCGGCCGGTGTCGAGGGCCTTCATCTCCAGGGGAATCAGCTTCTCCTTATGGGCGAATTCTTCCTTGACCGCCGTCCGGATCAGTTCGAAATCGACGATGCCGCTCCGGGCCACGAAGGCGCCCAGGGCCACGATGTTGGCGGCCCGGACGCTGCCCAGCCCCTTGGCCAGGTCGGTCACCGGCACGGCGATTTCGTCCACGTCTGCCCGGCCCGACCGGTCGGGGCAAAGGGAGCTGTTGATCAGGATCACGCCGCCGGGTTTGACGGCATTGGCGAACTTCTCCAGGGAGGGGCGGTTCATGGCCACCAGATGGCGGGGGCTCTTGATGATGGGCGAGCCGATGGGCCGGTCGCTCACTACCACCTGGCAGTAGGCGGTGCCGCCCCGCATCTCCGGACCATAAGAGGGGATCCAGGCCACCTCCTGCCCCGCCTCCATGGCCGCGTGGGCGAGGATCTTGCCGATCATCAGGATGCCCTGGCCGCCGAACCCGGCGAACATCACTTCATGTTGCATTTATGCCTCCTGTTCCGGGGACTTGTATTCGCCCAGTTTGTAGTAGGCGAGCAGGGTCTCTTCGGACCATTTTACCGCCTCCAGCGGGGTCATGCCCCAGTTGGTGGGGCAGGTGGAGACCACCTCCACGAAGCTGAAGCATTTGCCGGCGACCTGGTATTCGAAGGCCCGCTTGATGGCCTTTTTGGCCCGGGTGATGTAGCGGGGCTTGATGACCGTCTGGCGGGTGACGTAGCCGGGGGTCTGGAGGGTGGCGATCAGTTCGGCCATCTGGACGGGCATGCCCGCCTCCTCCACGTTCCGTCCGGCGGGGGAGGTGGTGGTCCGCTGGCCCGGCATGGTGGTGGGGGCCATCTGACCGCCGGTCATGCCGTAGACGGCGTTGTTGACGAAGATGGTGACGAATTTTTCGCCCCGGTTGGCCGCGTGGATGATCTCCGCCATGCCGATGCTGGCCAGGTCGCCGTCCCCCTGGTAGGTGAAGACCATCAGGTCGGGCCGCACCCGCTTGATGCCGGTGGCCATGGCCGGGGCCCGGCCGTGGGCCGCTTCCTGGAAGTCGAAGGTAAAATAATTGTAGGCGAGCACGGCGCATCCCACCGGCGCGATGCCCACCGTCCGGCCGCGGATGCCCAGTTCGTCGATCACCTCGGCCACCAGCCGGTGGATGACGCCGTGGGTGCATCCCGGACAGTAATGGGTATGGGTGTCGGCAAGGGCCTCGGGCTTTTTAAACGCTTTTCCCATTAGATCCCCTCCTTGATGACTTGCATGATTTCCTCGGGCGTGGGCACGTCGCCGCCGCACTTGCCGTACCATCCCACCGGGCGCTGGCCCTGGACGCACCGTTCTACGTCCTCGACCATCTGGCCCATGCTCATTTCGACGCTCACCACCGATTTGCAGCCCGGTTTGACCGCCGCCTCGCGGATGGCCGCGTCCGGAAAGGGGAAGAGCGTCTGGGGCCGGATCATGCCGACTTCGATCCCCTCTTCCTTGAGGTTGTCGATGGCGGTCCGGCAGACCCGGCTCATGGTGCCGTAGGAGACGATGAGGGCAACGTAGTCGCCGTCGGTGTTGTATGCCTCGTACCGGATCTCCTCCTTTTTCATCCGGTCGTATTGGGATTTAAGGAGGAGGTTGTGGTTGTTGAGCTGCTCCGGATCGAGGTAGAGGGACTTGACCAGATTCCGCGTGTCGCTCTTCCGGGTCTCCATGCCGTTGGTGGCCCAGTCGTCCTTGTTGCTGGGTTCGGTGGCCAGATCATCCGGAAATTGCACCGGCTCCATCATCTGGCCGATGAGGCCGTCGCCCAGGATCATCACCGGTCCCCGGTATTTTTCCGCCAGGGGGAAAGCGGTCATGACCATCTCGACGGCCTCCTGGACCGACGCGGGCGCCATGACCAGCATCCGGTAATCGCCGTGGCCGCCGCCCTTGACGGACTGGAAATAGTCCCCCTGGGAGGGGAGAATGCCCCCCAGCCCCGGACCGCCCCGGATGATGTTGACAAAGACGCAGGGGCACCGGGCTCCGGCGATGTAGGAGATGGCCTCGCTCATGAGGCTGATGCCCGGGCTCGACGAGGTGGTGAAGACCCGGGCCCCGGCGGCGGCTGCGCCGAAGAGCATGTAGCCCACCGCCACTTCGCTCTCCCCCTGGACAAAGACGCCGCCCACTTCGGGCATCCGCTTGACCAGATATTCGGCCACCTCGGACTGGGGCGTGATGGGGTAGGCGAAATAATTGAGGCACCCCGCCCGGATGGCGGCTTCGCCGATCGCCTCGTTTCCCTTCATTAAAACCTTTT
>CAYPCE010000420.1:0-2669 GCA_964409085.1 uncultured Desulfobacteraceae bacterium
CAATGGCAAAATGCGCCCGTTAGGCATACCGGCCTTGGAGGACAAGATTGTCCAGGGGCGGAAGCGGCCCGGCGGCGTTTCGCATTCGCGAAAAAGCGTCGGGATATTGAAAATGCCGATATACCGCGTGTAGGGGCGAAAAATTTTTCGCCCCTACAGTAGGAATGGAATTTGGCATCGTCATTATTCGGTATGGCAAGGCACTTTACAGATTTTGAATCCCTCAAGGCGGCGGATAGGGGTGATGCGGACCTGGAAGAAATCTCCAGGTCCGCCGCGCTCAAAGCTGGAAGGAAATCAGTGCTCGTGGTCGTGGGATTCCAGCTCGTGCCCCGGATGGTGATGTTCATGGGGGCCGTGGTCGCCGGTGTGGTCATGATCGTGCACGTGGTCGGACCCGTCGTGGGAGTGTTCGTGCAGATGCTCATGCAGATGCTCGTGGGCGTGGCAATGGGTGTGTTCGTGCGAATGCTTCTTTCCGTCATGGGCATGCTCGTGGGAATGCGTGTGGCAATGATCATGGGAATGCAGGTGCTGATGTTCGTGTTTTCCTTCCATGTCATCCCTCCTTTGTCTTTCGGGTTAACATTACATTCAATCTAAATCGATTTTCAAACGATGTCAAACGGCTGATCGAAACGGCCTGCATTCCTACGCAATCCGTATCGGCTGCCCAAAAATTACTGATCTGATTCCATCCACGGGAAGCGTCATTTTGGGTGAGGTTGTCAGCAGGTTCGAATGCATTTGTCAAAAAAGTATTGACCGGTCCAACTTCAATGGATATAAAGAATGTTCTCTTAATCAAGCGGCAGAAGCCGCTCCCGGTTTGACCCCGCCGGCCTTTTCGGCCGGCATCCAGATTTTTCCGACAACCAGCCACGAAGGCGTCGCTTCCCGAATGGAAGCCAAGTCTCGTGGCTTTTTTTATATTTTTTTCCAGGAGGTTGTCATGCCGCCCACCGATTCGTCCGCAGCGACGATGCCGTACAACAACGCCGGCCCGATCCCCCGTCCGCCCGGAACCGCCACGTCGGCCTTTCTCGGCTACGTCCGCAGGAAGCTGCTGCTGCTGACCGGCCTTGCGGCCGCCACCGCCCTTCTGGCCGTAATCGCCATCACCCAGGGGGCCTACGACCTGAGCATCCCCCGCGCCTTGCAGGCCCTGGTCGGCGCGGCGGACGGCGCCACCAAGGTAGTGGTCTGGAACATCCGTATGCCCCGGATCGTCGCGGCCCTTGCCGTAGGATGGGGCCTGTCCCTGTCGGGATTGAGCCTCCAGTCCCTTCTGAAAAATCCCCTGGGATCGCCCTCCACCCTGGGCATCAGCCAAGGGGCGGCCTTCGGGGCCGCGGCGGCCATCATCGTCTTCGGAACGCAGATTTTCTCCGTCACCGCCTTCGCCTTCGGCGGCGCCATGGGGGCCACCCTCATCATCCTGTTCCTGGCCCGCCTCCGCCGATTGTCGCCGGAAGCGGTGATCCTGGTCGGGGTGGCCCTGTCGTCCCTGTTCACGTCGGCCACCACCCTGCTCCAGTACGTGGCCACCGAAACCCAGCTCGCCACCGTGGTCTTCTGGACCTTCGGGGACGTGGCCCGGTCGAACTGGCAGGAGATCGGCCTCATGGCCGCGGCCGCCGGCGTCGCAACCATCTACTGGATGGCCCGGCGGTGGGACCTGAACGCCCTGGCCTCCGGCGAGGAGACGGCCCGGGGCCTGGGGGTCCACGTGGACCGGGTCCGGCTGGAGGGGATGATGATCGCCGCCGTGGTGGCGGCCCTGGCCACGGCCTTTCACGGCGTCATCGCCTTCGTGGGCCTCATCGCCCCCCATATCGCCCGGCGGCTGGTGGGGGAAGATCATGGCATGCTGGTCCCCTTTTCCGCCCTGCTGGGGGCCCTCCTTTTGCTGTCGGCCGACACCGTGGGCCGGATCATCGTCGGTTCCGGGGCCCTGCCGGTGGGGGTGGTCACGTCGTTCATGGGCGCGCCCATGTTCCTCTACCTGCTCATCCGGGGATACCGATGATCCTGGACGTTTCGGGCATCCGGTTTTCCTACAACAGCCACCCGGTCCTGGACGGGGTGGGGTTCGCCCTGGAAAAGGGGCTAGTGCTGGCGGTGCTGGGGGTCAACGGCGCGGGCAAATCCACCCTGCTCAAATGCCTCAACCGGGTGCTGCGGCCCCAGGCGGGATCGGCGCTCCTGGACGACGAGGACCTTCTGGCCATGTCCCCCCAGGCCGTGGCCCGGCGGGTGGGGTACGTGCCCCAGCGCCATCCCGACACCCTTCTCAACGTTTACGAGGCCGTGCTGCTGGGCCGGAAGCCCCACATGGGCTGGACCGTCTCCGAAGCGGACCACCAAACCGTGGAGCGGGTGCTGGACCGGATGGGCCTCTCCGACATGGCCCTGCGGCCGGTGCGGGACTTGAGCGGCGGCGAGGCGCAAAAGGTGGTCATCGCCCGGGCTCTGGCCCAGTCGCCCCGGGTCCTGCTGCTGGACGAGCCCACCAGCAACCTGGACCTGAAAAACCAATTGGAGGTCATGGGGCTGATCCGGGAGATCGTCTCCGACGGCGGCCTCTCGGCCGTGGTCTCCATCCACGACCTGAACCTGGCCCTCCGGTTCGCCGACATGTTTCTGTTCTTGAAAGATCACCGGGTCCA
>CAYPCE010000421.1:0-2664 GCA_964409085.1 uncultured Desulfobacteraceae bacterium
CCATTCGGGTCTGGGGGTGGACGCCTATGTCACGGCCACCTCCCCTATCCGGAAGTATTTCGACCTGATCACCCAGCGCCAGATCCGATCGGCCTTTGGCCTGGAAACCCCTTACACAGCCGAGGAGGTCACCCTGGCCATCGGGGCCCTGGAGGTCCCCATGACCGCCGTCTCCCGGCTCCAGTTCCGGCGGAAGCGGTACTGGCTCCTTAAATATCTGGAGGGCCGGGCGGGCGGCAAGGAAGAGGCCCTGGTCCTGGCAAGGCGCAAGAACGACTACCTGGCCCTGCTGCCCGAATACATGGTCGAGTGCACCATTCCCTTCTCCTCCGGCCTTACCCTCAAGCCTGAGGATGTCACCCAGGTGACGTTACAACATGTGGATGCGCGGCGGGATGTGCTGACGGTGTTTGCGGCGTGAAAGAAGGGACAAAGGGACAAAGGGACAGAGGCACAAAGGGACAGAGGCACAGAGGGGTTGGAATTATCTGCCTTTGGATTTCTTTTCCAGGTATCGATAGACGTCCAGGGTTCTTTGTCGGGTTCGTTTTAGGTCGCCGCTGTTGTCGATGACGATGGCGGCCCGTTCTCTTTTTTCTTCGATGTCCATTTGGGAATGGATCCGGGCCAGGGCGTCTTCCCGGGAGAGGTTGTTCCGGGCCATGAGGCGTTCGATCTGGATCCGTTCCGGCGCGTAGACCACGATGACCTCTGAGATGCGGCTGTCCATGCCCACCTCGAAGAGCAGAGGGACATCGAGGACGACCACCGCGTCAGGGCGTTCCGCCCGGATGGCCGATTCGGACGCCGTCATCTCCCGGAATACATGGGGATGGATGATCCGGTTGAGGGCCTCCTTCTCCTCTATCGACCGGAAGACGATGTCCCCCAGCCGCTGCCGGTCGATGCCGCCGTCGGGGTCGAGGATGTCCTCTCCAAAATGGTCCACCACCGCCTGCCATGCCGGCTTTCCCTTCTGAACCACGTCCCGGGCGATCCTGTCGGCGTCGACGATCTCGGCCCCGGCCTCTTTCAGAAAGCCGGCCACCGTCGACTTTCCCGTGGCGATCCCCCCGGTCAGCCCGGCGGTGATCACGATGCCCCTTTCCTGGTCCCTTTGTCCCTTTGTCCCTTTGTCCCTCTGTACCACCCCCCATTCCCATTGGCGCATTCCGGCGGCTTGCACTCCACCTCCACAGCGTCATACCCCAATAACGCTTCCACCGCTTGATGGAGCGGCGGTCCCACCGCGAGGCGGAATTCTTCGGAGACGGCGATCCGGGTCTGGCTCACGCCCGGGTTGAGGATGCGCAGAACGGCGGGGCTGGGACCGGGGTGGTCCCGGAAAATTTGCAGCAGTTTTTCCAGCTTTTCCCGGTCGGTGCGGGAGATGTCCAGCTGTATGGTCACCCCCTGAGTCCAGGTCTCTTCGGCCTTGTCGATGGGGACGATCTTGTCGGCCAGCATTTTGACCGTGTTTTCATCCCGCTGAAGCTGGCCCTCCACCAGCACCGGCTGCTCTTCGTTCAGGAGGTCGGCGGTCTTTTCGTAAAGGGACGAAAAAACGGTGACCTCGATGGCGCCGCGCATGTCTTCCAGGGTGACGAAGGCCATGGGATCGCCCTTTTTGGTTCGGATGGTTTTGACCGCGGTGATGATCGCGCCGATGCGGACGGCGGCCCCGTCGGCCTTTTCTTTCAGGGAGAGGGTGTCGGCGTCGGTGAACCGTGCCAGAATCGATTCGTGCTTCCGCAGCGGGTGGCCGGTGATGTAAAATCCGAGGGAGTCCTTTTCCATGGCCAGGAGTTCGTGGTCCTCGAATTCCTCCAGCCGGGGCAGGGAGGGGGGGTTGAGGGGTTGGGCCGTCTCTTCGATGTCGAAAAGCCCCATCTGGGGATCCGACTTTTCTTTCTGGGCCCGCTGGCCGTAGTCGAGGGCCTCTTCCATGACGGCGATCATCTGGGAGCGCCGGGCCCCGGTGGAATCGAAGGCCCCGCACCGGATCAGGCTCTCCAGGACCCGCTTGTTGACCTTCCGCAGGTCCACCCGCTCGCAGAAGTCGAAGATGGAATCGAAGGGACGGTCGGCCCGGGCCTCGATGATGGCCTCGATGGCCCCTTCGCCCACGTTTTTGACCGCCACCAGGCCAAAGCGGATCTGGTCGTCGGTCACGGTGAAGTCCGTGAAGCTCTCGTTGACGTCCGGCGGCAACACTGGGATGTCGTGGCTGCGGCACTCGGCGATGAACTTGACCACGCCGTCGATGGTGTGCATTTCGCTGGTGAGCAGCGAGGCCATGAACTCCACCGGGAAATGGGCCTTGAGGTAGGCGGTCTGGTAGGCGATGAGGGCGTAGGCCGCGCTGTGGGACTTGTTGAACCCGTAGCCGCCGAATTTCTCCATGAGATCGAAGATCTGGACGGCCTTTTTCTCCGGGATGTTGTTTTCCACCGCCCCTTTGATGAACCGCTCCCGGTGCTCGGCCATGATGGCGACGATCTTTTTGCCCATGGCCTTTCGAAGGCCGTCGGCTTCGGCCATGGAATAATTGGCCAGTTCGCCGGCGATCTTCATGACCTGTTCCTGGTAGACGATGACGCCGTAGGTCTCCTGGAGGATCGGCTCCAGTTCGGGGGTCAGGTATTCCACCTTCCGGCGGCCGTG
>CAYPCE010000422.1:0-2662 GCA_964409085.1 uncultured Desulfobacteraceae bacterium
CCATGCCGTCGAACCGGGAAGGGTCCAGGGCCGCCGGGGACCGGCCCGACCCGTTAATTCCCTGGAGCGATTCGCCGTCCCACACGATGGCAAATGCGTCGCTGCCGATGCCGTTGCTGGTGGGCTCCACCACCGTCAGGGCGATGGCCGTCGCCAGGGCCGCGTCCACGGCATTGCCGCCTTCGAGCAGCATCCGGAGCCCGGCCTGCACCGCCAGGGGCTGGGAGGTGGCGACCACGTTCCGGGCCAGCACCGGCATGCGGCCGGAGGGATAGGGATAGTCGGTTAAATCGATCCCATCCATATCAGTGCACGTAGAGGGGCAGCATGAGGTCGGAGAGCTTGTCCGATGTGCGCCGGAGATGGACGCTCAGGGACCGTGCGATCCCCTTCAGGAGCTTGATGCCCAGTTCGGGGTTCCGGTCCAGGAGGAACTCGAATTCCTCCCGGGTGAAGATAATGAGCGTGGATTCAGTTCGCGCCTTGACCGTGGCCGACCGCGGAAAATCGTCAATGACGGCCATTTCGCCGATGGTGTTCCCCTTGGCCAGGGCCGCGATGACCACGTTGATGCCGGTCTGGGACGTCTTGATCACGTCCAGCACGCCGTCCGCCACAAAGCAGATGCAGTTGCCCACCTCCCCCTCTTCGAAAATCTTGTCCCCCTCGTCGAGTCTGAACACATGCATGTGCCGGGCGACGTACCGGAGTTCCTCGCCGGAGAGTTTCGAAAATATCGCGATATCGGTCAGCGATTCGGCGATTTTCTTTTTTTCATAATATTCGAGCTGTTTCATGTTGCCTCGGCGCTCCTCTCGTATTGTTGGCGTCGACCGACGCCGGAAGGTTCCCCGGAGGGCATGACGACCCCGCCCTGAATAGATCAAACCACGCCTGGATTGCAAGCCTTTTGCGGCCGACGACGTCAAAATTCCGTCACGGCGTTCTATAGCCGGCGCCTGCGGGAACCGCTATCGTCTCGCCGATGGCCAGGGGTCGGAATGACGCCTCGGGGACGCCATTTTCAGACAGAGCTTCGATCAGCAGCCGGGGCGGTTCGTCCAAGGGCTCGGCCGAGAGCTGGAACGCGCCCCAGTGGATCGGGACAGCCCGGCGGGCGCCGATCTCCCTGAAAACCGTCACGGCCTCGGCGGGATTGACGTGCATGGATTTCATGAACCACCGCGGCGCGTAGGCGCCAATGGGAATCAGGGCCAGGTCGAAGCCGCCGAACCGATCTCCAATCTCCTTGAACTGGACCTCATTGTAGCCGGTATCGCCGCCGAACCAGACCGAAAAATCATCGATCCGGGCGACCCAGGAGACCCACAGGGTCTCGTTCCGGTCCCATGGCGAGCGGGACGACCAGTGCTGCAACGGGGCGGCCGTGAAGGTTGCGTTCAGAAAGGGTTTGGTCTCCCACCAGTCGAGTTCCACCACCTTTTCGGCGGGGATGCCCGCATTGAGGAACCACTCCCGCAGCCCCAGCGGGACCATCCAGACCGGGCGGGCGCCGATGCCGCGAACCGACGGCCGGTCCAGGTGGTCGTAATGGCTGTGGGAGATGAGCACGTAATCGATGGGCGGCAGGTCGTCGATGGTCAGGGCCGGCGGCGTGAACCGTTTGGGTCCCATGAACCCGACGGGGGACGCCCGGTCGGAGAAGATCGGATCGGTGAGGATATTGACGTCTTTATATTGGATCAGCACCGTGGAATGGCCGATCCAGGTGATCTGTGGATCGGCGTCGGGCCGGTCGATGCGGGCCATGTCCGGCGCCGCGACCGGGATGTTGCCGACGCCGTCCTCGGGGTCGGCGTAATCCACGCCGCTGAAATACCGCATCCGGAAATACTTGAGGAGACCTCGCTTTTTGGGTTCGACGTAGAGGTTCCGGAACCCTCCGGCGGTATGGTGCGCGGGACGGTTCGGGTCCAGCTTCCCCTGGCCGTTGGCGCAGCCGGCGAACGCCACGAAAACGGCGGTCAGCGATGTCAGAACGAATTTGAGCATGCCGGGTTTCCCTTTCCCATCCTCCTATTTATGGTTAAGCCCTTCCCGCCGCCGGGCGCGGAGTTCTATTCGGGGCTTGATTGTGGCGGATGATCACTTTATGAAACTCTCCGGTGGTCTGCAAGGGGAATGTTCGGGGACCCACAAGATTCGATGTGTTGTCCCGGGTGCGCATTTTCTACGCATCCGGGCCATCGTTTTCCGTCCACTCGGGTAAAAACGAACCAGTCCCGCCGCCGCCCACGCCGAGAATTTGTCAAAAATAATTCGAAAATCCCCGCCTCCTGTCGTAAAATGGTTATGGTACCGCTTTTGCTAACCAACAGTGACGCAATCGAACACGCCCACCACGCCGGAGAGAGCAAATGAGCACCCGTTTCCGAATCGTTAGCGCATCCATTATATGTATTTTCCTTCTGGGGGCCGGGCCGCTTCAGGCGGAAGAATCTGTCGCCAAAGCGTCTTTAGCCCCTTTGCCGGACCCGGCGACCGTTTCCGACCTGATCGTCCACGCCTACGAGGCCAACCCCGGGATCGCCTCGGCCCGGGCCAACTGGCGGGCGGCGGTGGAGCAGTACCGCGTCGCCACCGGCTACCCCGATCCCCAGTTGATGGTCACCTATTTTCCGGAACCCATCGAAACCCGGCT
>CAYPCE010000423.1:0-2661 GCA_964409085.1 uncultured Desulfobacteraceae bacterium
CCTCTGTCCCTCTGTCCCTCTGTCCCTCTGTCCCTCTGTCCCTTTCCTTTAAGGCTTCCGCTTATCCTTCAAAATATGATTCGAAATCACCACCCGCTGAATCTCCGATGTTCCCTCGTAAATCGTAAACACCCGGGCGTCGCGGTAATACCGTTCCACGGGATAGTCGGAGGTAAACCCGTAGCCGCCGTGCATCTGGATGGCCTTGGCCGTGATCCGGTTGACCATTTCCGAGGCGAAGAGCTTGGCCATGGAGGCCTGCATGGTGTATTTTTCGCCCCGGTCCTTCATGGCGGCGGCGGAGAACATGAGCTGTTTGGCGGCTTCGATCTCCGTGGCCATGTCGGCGATGATCCAGCGCAGCCCCTGGAATTTGGAGATCTTCTGGCCGAACTGGTCCCGGCCCTTGGCGTATTTGACCGCCGCGTCGAGGGCCGCCTGGGCCACGCCCACGGACTGGGCCGCGATGCCGATGCGGCCGCCGTCCAGTCCCTTCATGGCGATCTTGAACCCGTCGCCCTCTTTTCCCAGCCGGTTTTCCACCGGCACCCGGCAGTCTTCGAACATGAGGTCCGTGGTGTCCGACGCCCGGAGGCCCAGTTTGTCCTCGGTGTGGCCCACCTTCAGGCCGGGGTTGGGCTTTTCCACCATGAAGGCGGAGATCCCCTTGTGGCCGGCTGCTTCGTCGGTCTTGGCGGTGACGATCACCATGCCGCAGTTTTCGCCGGTGGTGATGAACCGCTTCGTCCCGTTGATGACGTAGTCGTCGCCGTCCCGCTCCGCCGTGGTGATCTGGGCCGACGGGTCGGAGCCGGCGTGGGGTTCGGTGAGGGCGAAGGCGCCGATGATCTCTGCGGCGGTCAACCGGGGCAGAATCCGCTTTTTCTGCTCTTCCGACCCGTACCGGACGATGCTTTCGCACACGATGGAGTTGTGGACCGACATGACCACGGCGGTAGCGGCGCAGGCGGACGCGATCTCCGACAGGGCCAGCACGTAGGAGACCGTGTCGGCCCCCTCGCCGCCGTATTCCACGGGCACCATCATGCCCATGAGGCCCAGTTCGCCCATCTGGCGGAGGTTTTCGGCGGGGAACGCCTTGGTCTTGTCCCGCTCGGCGGCCGTGGCCGCCACCTCCTTGCGGGCGAACTCCCGGACCATGCTCTGGATCATCAGTTGTTCGTCTGTCAGCTTGAAAAACATCGATGCGTCTCCCTTCAGGGTCCGTAGATGACGACCAGCAGTTCCGCGGTATCTTCGCCCACGTTCTTGAGTTGATGGCGGATCCCGGAGTTGAAATGGAGCGACTCCCCGGCCCCGAGGCGGTTGACGTGGTCGCCCACGATCACCTCCACCTCGCCCGACAAGACGTAGTTGAACTCCTCGCCTTCGTGGCAGTAGCCCACGCCCTTGTGCTCTTGCATGGGCTCGATGCTCACCCGGAACGCCTTGAGGTGCTTGTTCTCGGCGCCGGGCGTGAGGGTTTCATAGGCGTAGTTGTCGGTCCGCTTGGTGTACTGCTTGACCCGGTCCTTGAGGACGGCCTCCTGCTCCCGCAGCAGAAACCCCGAGTCGATCTCAAGTGCACGGGAGATCTGGAGCAGGGCGCCCACCGGCGGAATCGCCTTGCCCGCCTCGATCTCTTTGAGGTAGTCGATGGCGTAGCCGGTCTCGTTGGCGATCCGGTCCAGGGAGATCTTCTTTTCCGTCCGGACTTCCTTGATCTTTTTGCCCACCGGCGTCAGCCGGCTCGTCTTTTTGGCTGGCATGTCGCCCTCCTCCCTATGCGTAATCGTAAAATCCCTTGCCCGTCTTCCGGCCCAGCCATCCGGCCTCGACGTATTTGCGCAGGAGCGGGCAGGGGCGGTATTTGGAATCCTTGAACCCTTCGTAGAGGGTCTCCATGATGGCCAGGCAGGTGTCCAGACCGATGAGGTCGGCCAGGGCCAGGGGACCCATGGGGTGGTTCATGCCCAGCTTCATCACCGTGTCGATGTCTTCGGCCTTGCCCACGCCGTGATAGAGGCAGTAGGCCGCTTCGTTGATCATGGGCAGCAGAATCCGGTTGGCGATAAAGCCGGGGAAGTCGTTGGCCTCGGCCGGGGTCTTGCCGAATTTCTTCGACAGTTCCCAGGTGATCTCGAAGGTCTCGTCCGACGTGGCCAGCCCCTTGATGACCTCCACCAGCTTCATCACCGGCACCGGGTTCATGAAGTGCATGCCGATGACCTTGTCGGGCCGCCCGGTCTGGGCGGCGATGCGGCCGATGGGGATGGAGGACGTGTTCGTCGACAGGATTACGTCGGGCCGGCAGATCCCGTCCAGATCCGTGAAGATCTTGAATTTGAGGTCTTCCCGCTCCACGGCGGCCTCCACCACGAAATCCGCGTCGGCCATATCCTTGATGTCGGTGCTGGTGCGGATCCGCTGCAACACGGCGTCCTTCTCATCGGCCGCCAGTTTCCCCTTGTCGACGCTTTTATTGAGCAGCTTGGTGATGTTGTTGAGTCCCCGCTGAACGAATTCGTCCTTGATGTCGTTCATGATCACGTCCAGGCCGCTCATGGCCGCCACCTGCGCAATGCCGTTGCCCATCTGCCCCGCGCCGATGACGCCGAAGGTTTTGATGTTGTCTATTGTCATGGGTTTGCTTTCCTCCTT
>CAYPCE010000424.1:0-2659 GCA_964409085.1 uncultured Desulfobacteraceae bacterium
ATCAACTACATCCAGGGCATCATGCACATCGGACAGCGGGACATCTCCTGGGTCCGGATCTCCAAGGCCGCCCTGGAGAAGGGCTTTACCCTGAAGGACATCGGCGTGGTGCTCCATGCCAAGTTCCACCAGGATTTCGGCAAGATCCTCGACAAGGTCCAGGTCACCCTCTACACCAAGAAAGAAGACGTGGACAAGCTGACCAAGACGGCCCGGGCCGAGTACAAACAGCGGGACGAGCGGGTCGAGACCATGCGGGACGAGGACGTGGAGACCTACTACTCCTGCACCCTTTGCCAGTCCTTCGCCCCCACCCACGTCTGCACCGTCAGCCCTGAGCGGACCGGTCTGTGCGGCGCCTACAACTGGATGGACTGCAAGGCCTCCTTCGAGATCAACCCCACCGGCCCCAACCAGCCCATCGAAAAGGGCGAATGCCTCGATTCCTGGAAGGGCCAGTGGAAGGGCGTCAACGAGTTCGTCAAAAAGGCCTCCCGGGGCGCCATCGAGGGCTACAATTTCTACTCCATGGTCCATGAGCCCATGACCACCTGCGGCTGCTGCGAGTGCATCGCGGCCATGCTGCCCCAGTGCAACGGCGTCATGACGGTGAACCGGGACTACACCGGCGAGACCCCCTGCGGCATGAAGTTCACCACCCTGGCCGGCGTCATGGGCGGCGGCGCGTCCTCCCCCGGCTTTGTGGGCCACTCCAAGTTCAACATCACCCAGCGGAAGTTCCTCCGCGGCGACGGCCCCAAGGACAAGGAAGAGGGCGGTCTGCTCCGCATCGTCTGGCTGCCCAAGATTCTCAAGGACGAGATCAAGGAGCGGCTGGACAAACGCGGCG
Source organism: uncultured Desulfobacteraceae bacterium (assembly GCA_964409085.1). Classification (GTDB taxonomy): domain Bacteria; phylum Desulfobacterota; class Desulfobacteria; order Desulfobacterales; family JAABSP01; genus JAABTD01. The sequence goes on from CAYPCE010000424.1 coordinate 851, forward strand.
AGGAACTGGGCTATCCCAACTTCACCGATATGATCGCGGACGAAACCGTCGGCATCACCGAGGAGGAGATCCTGCCGTTCCTCCAGGAGAAGAAACACCCGGCGCTGGATATGGAGCCGCTGGTGGGCTAGTGTTGGCGGCGACGCGAATGGAATAACGGCGTAGGGGCGGAAATTTTTTCGCCCCTACCGTTCCATGCGAATCAGTTCTAACCGAATAAGGAGACGACAATGGCATTAACCGGTATTCAGATATTCAAACTCCTGCCGAAAACCAACTGCAAGGAATGCGGCGTTCCCACCTGCCTCGCTTTCGCCATGAACCTTGCGTCCGGTAAGGCGGAACTCGACGCCTGTCCGTACGTGTCCGACGAGGCCCGGGAAAAACTGGCCGAGGCGTCGGCGCCGCCGATCCGTCCCGTCAAGATCGGCAAGGGCGTGCGGGAGTTCACCGTCGGCGGCGAAACCGTGCTTTACCGTCACGAGAAGACTTTCTATAACCCCACCGCCCTGGGTGCAGTGGTGGCCTCCGACATGGACAAAGGCGAGCTGGAAAAGAAACTCAAGGTCTGGAACGCCTTCCAGTTCGAACGGGTCGGTTTTAACCTGCGCCCCCAGCTTATCGCCCTGAAGGACGCCAACGGCGATGCCGGGGCCTTCGGCGAGAAGGCCAAGCTCATCGCCGAGACCTCCGAGTTCAACCTGGTCCTTATGACCGAGAAAGAGGACGTCATGAAGGCCGGCATCGAGGCGGCCGGCTTCAAGCGGCCCCTGCTCTATGCCGCCACCGACGCCACCGCTGATGCTTTCGGCGCCTTGGCCAAGGACAACGACTTGCCCCTGGCGGTGAAGGCCGATTCCGTGGAGGCCCTGGTACCGCTGACCGACAAACTCACCGGCATGGGCCTCAAAGATCTCGTCATCGACTCCGGCAGCCGGGAGGTGAAAAAAGCCCTGGAAGATCAGGTGGTGATCCGCCGCGCGGCACTGAAGCAGGGCAACCGGTCCCTGGGGTTCCCCACCATTGCGTTCCCCTGCGAAATGGCCGACAACATCGATGTGGAGACCATGATCTCCGCCATGTTCATCGGCAAGTACGGCGGCATCGTGATCCAGTCCGATTTCACGGGCGAGAGCCTCTTCCCGTTGCTTCTGGAACGGCTCAACATCTACACCGACCCGCAGCGGCCCATGACCGTCACCGAGGGCATTTACGAGATCAACAACCCGGACGAGAATTCGCCGGTGCTGGTCACCACCAACTTCGCCCTGACCTACTTCATCGTCTCCGGCGAGATCGAAGCCAGCCGGGTGCCGACCTGGCTGCTCATCAAGGACTCCGAGGGCCTGTCCGTCATGACCGCCTGGGCCGCCGGCAAGTTCGCGGGGGATGATGTCGGGATGTTCGTCAAGAAATGCGGCATCATGGACAAGGTCAAGAACCAGGAGATCGTCATTCCCGGTTACGCCGCCGCCATCGCCGGCGATGTGGAAGAGGAACTCCCCGGCTGGAAGATCGTCGTGGGGCCGAGAGAGGCTGCGCATATTCCGGGATTCCTGAAAGAGAAATAGTCGGCCCGACCTTCCCCAAACCTTTAAGTCCTTGACACGGAGGCGTTATGTATTTGATTGGTGAGAGCCTGAACGTGATTTCAAAGAAGATCGGCAAGGCGTTCAAAGAGCGCGACCCCAAGCCGATCCAGGAGGAGGCCCTGTTTCAGAAAAAGCAGGGAATGGATTATATCGACATCAACCTCGGCCCGGCCAAAAAGGAAGGCCACGAGCTGATGCCCTGGGTGGTCCAGACCGT
>CAYPCE010000425.1:0-2638 GCA_964409085.1 uncultured Desulfobacteraceae bacterium
CAGGAGGTCATCGACAACAGCGTGGACGAGGCCATCGCCGGCCATGCGACCCGCATCGACGTGACCCTCCACGAAGACGATTCCCTGGAGGTCTCGGACAACGGCCGGGGCATGCCGGTGGACATCCACCCGGAGGAGGGGATTCCCGGGGTGGAGCTGATCCTGACCCGCCTCCACGCCGGCGCCAAGTTCTCCGACAAGAACTACCGCTTTTCCGGCGGCCTCCACGGCGTGGGCGTCTCGGTGGTCAACGCCCTATCAGCCCGACTCAATGTGGAGGTCCGCCGGGATGCCCAGAAATACCGCATCGGTTTCGAAAACGGCCGGAAGACGCAAGACCTGGCGGCGGTCGATTCAGTGGGCAAAAAGAACACCGGCACCACCATCCGGTTCTGGCCCGATCCCGGCTATTTCGACTCGCCCAGGTTCTCGGTCCCCCGGCTCAAGCACACCCTTCGGGCCAAAGCGGTCCTGTGCCCGGGGCTCCACGTCCGGTTCACCGACGCCCGAACCGGCGAATCCGAAGAATGGCTCTTCAAGAGCGGCCTGTCGGACTATCTGGTGGAGACCCTCCAGGACTTCACCCTGCTGCCGGCGTCCCCCTTCACCGGAGAAGTGAGCGGGGAAGGGGAGATGGCGAGCTGGGCCGTCCTCTGGCTCCCGGACGGGGGCGAGGCCGTGACCGAGAGTTACGTCAACCTCATCCCCACCCCCCAGGGCGGGACCCACGTCAACGGGTTCCGGAGCGGGCTGCTGGCCTCGATCCGCGAGTTCTGCGAGTTCCGCAACCTCGTGCCCCGGGGCGTGAAGCTGGCGCCCGAGGACATCTGGGACCGGTGCAGCTATGTGTTGTCGGTGAAGATGCAGGATCCGCAGTTCTCGGGACAGACCAAGGAGCGGCTTTCGTCCCGGGCCTGCGCCAATTTCGTCTCGTCGGCGGTCAAGGACGCCTTCAGCCTCTGGCTCAACCGCCACACCGACGTGGGCGAGGCCCTGGCCGAAATGGCCATCGCCAACGCCCAGAAACGGCTCCGGGCCAGCAAGAAGGTGGCCCGGAAAAAAGTGACCACCGGACCGGCCCTGCCGGGCAAGCTGGCCGACTGCGTGGGCCAGGATCCCATGCGGAGCGAACTCTTCCTGGTGGAGGGCGACTCCGCCGGCGGGTCGGCCAAGCAGGCCCGGGACCGGGAATTCCAGGCCATCATGCCCCTGCGGGGCAAGATCCTCAACACCTGGGAATCGGACCCGACGACGGTTTTAGGCTCCAAGGAGATTCACGACATCTCGGTGGCCATCGGCGTCGATCCCGGCTCCAACGACCTGACCGGCCTCCGGTACGGCAAGATCTGCATCCTGGCCGACGCCGATTCCGACGGCCTCCACATCGGGGCGCTCCTCTGCGCCCTGTTCCTCCGCCATTTCCGGCCCCTGGTGGCCCACGGCCACATCCACGTGGCCATGCCGCCGCTTTACCGCATCGATGTGGGCAAGGAGGTCTTCTACGCCCTTGACGAAAGTGAGAAGCGGGACATCATCAAAAAAATCGAATCCCGGAAAAAGAACGGCCGGCCCAACGTCCAGCGGTTCAAGGGACTCGGCGAAATGAGCCCCATGCAGCTCCGGGAGACCACCATGGCCCCCGACACCCGCCGCTTGGTCCGCTTGGTCCTTGGCTCTGAGACCGCCGCCGACAGCCTAATGGACATGCTCCTGGCCAAAAAGCGGGCCGCCGACCGCCGGTCCTGGCTGGAGGAGAAGGGGGATCTGGCGGAGGTGATTGGTTAAGGGATAAAATGCAGGCAGGGCGTGAATAAAAAACAGCGGCAAACGCTTCAAAAAGTTTTTGAGAAGCCAACCCGTGCCGATGTCGCATGGCGGGAAGTCGCATCCCTGCTAAAATCATGCGGGGCCGACATCAAAGAAGGCGATGGATCGAAAGTCAAAGCGATGCTGAACGGACAGATTCTCAGAATACACAAACCGCACCCGCAGAAAGAGTTCAAAAAATGGGCTGTTGAGGAAATTCGCGGCTTCCTGGAATCCGCCGGCGTGACATTATAGGAGAAATATCATGCAGAATGTCATGGAATATAAGGGGTACCGCGGCACTGTCGTCTATGAATCCGATGACGAGATATACCATGGCCGGCTCGCCGGCATCAGCGACACCATAACTTATGAAGGCAACACGGCCGAAGAGCTGGAAACAGACTTTCGGGAGGCGGTTGAGGATTACCTGGAAACATGCAAGGAAATCGGAAAAGAACCGGAAAGACCCTATTCCGGTCAACTTGTACTGCGGGTTTCCTCCGAACTGCATGCCTCGCTTGCGGAATTGGCCGATAGAAGCGGGAAAAATATCAATGAATTCATTGAAGAACTCTGCGAAAGAGCCGTTAGCGGCGTCGCCGAGCCGGGCGAAAAATACCTGAACGGACAACCATAGCCGAAGTTGTACCCCATTTTACCAAGCGAAATTTTATGATCGAAACTGAAACACGCCGTCCCGACGACGGCATCGAAGAACTCCCACTGGGCGATTTCACCGAAAAAGCCTACCTCGAATACGCCATGTACGTGATTCTGGACCGGGCCCTGCCCCACATCGGCGACGGGCTCAAACCGGTCCAGCGGCGCA